>JAPORB010000051.1 GCA_026710425.1 Gammaproteobacteria bacterium | reverse complement strand
CTCCTCACGAGATGACATTGCAACTCCGTCGGATGGCCCGCTACGGCATCCTCGGTCGCTATTTGCCGGAGTTCGGCAAGGTCACTGGCCAGATGCAACATGATTTGTTTCACATCTATACCGTGGATGCCCACACCTTGCAGGTTGTGGAGAATCTGCGCCGCTTCCGATTACCTGAGGCAGAAGCACAATTCCCCATTGCCGCAACCAATCTCCGCAAACTACCCAAGCTGGAGTTGCTCTACATCGCTGGGCTTTATCATGATATCGCCAAGGGTCGCGGTGGAGACCACTCGGAACTGGGCATGGTGGATGCCGAAAATTTCTGCCGTCGCCATGGGCTCAGTGAATGGGACACCTCTTTGGTAGTCTGGCTGGTGGAAAACCATTTGCTAATGTCCATGGTTGCCCAGCGCAAGGACATATCCGATCCGGAAGTGATCAGAGAGTTCGGTGAACTTATGGGGGACCGTCTGCATTTGGACTACCTTTATACCCTAACTGTGGCAGATATCTGTGCCACCAACCCTGATTTGTGGAACAGTTGGCGCGCCTCGCTGATGTCCCAGCTATATCACAATACGTGCCGTGCACTAAACCAGGGGTTGGAGCGAACCGTAAACAGAGATGCGAGAATTGCAGACTCTCGTGATACCGCCCTTCAGCAACTGCTGACATTGGGACTGGAGTACAGTGCTATTGAGGCGGTGTGGGAAAACACGGCCGAGGAGTATTTCATCAGAGAGTCTATTTCCGAGATAGTCTGGCATACCGAAGCCATTGCCAGAGTCAAAGGTGATGGCCCTCTGATTTCTTTTCGGGAGACTGAGTCCGGCAGTACCATCCAAGGAGCTACCCAAGTGTTTCTCTACACCAAGGATGCAGATTTTCTGTTTGCAAACAGCACTGCAGCTTTTGAAAAACTGAGACTGAATATAGTCAGTGCCCGCCTCTTCACCTCAGTTAATGGCTATTGCATGGATACCTACACCGTGCTGGAGGCCAATGGCAAACCGGTGGGTAACAACCGGATTCGCCTGAATGAGATTCAGAAGGTACTGCGTGAACAGATTGACGGCAGCCACCGTCCTGCAAAGCCGGTCAGCCTACGACTGGATCGGAAGCGGCATTATTTCAACAAGCCAATTGAGACTGCCTTCCTGAACACTGAAGACAAACCCTATTCTGCTCTGGAGTTAAACTGCCCCGATCATCCGGGAATCCTCGCCTGTGTAGGCAAGGTTTTTGCAAAAAACCGTATTCAATTGCGGGACGCAAGGATTGCGACTCTAGGCGAGAGGATTGAGGATCTGTTTCTGATTACCGATGCCGACGGGGAACCCATACTTGATCCACAACTCCGCCAGAGCCTTCAGCTTGACATCAAGTATGAGTTGGAGTCACGGCTTAATCTATAGGCTCTTCTGCAATGATGATCACACTTTTTGGTATCAGTAATTGCGATACTGTGAGGAAGGCTCGACGCTGGCTTGACCAACAAGGGCTTGACCACTGCTTTCATGATTATAGAAAAAAAGGCTGCGAACAAGAGCTGATTCAGAAAATGCTCAGACATTTTAATCTTGATGACCTGATAAACAGACGGGGAACCACCTGGCGCAGCTTGCCCAAAACAATCAGAGAGTCGATGGACGAAAAGGCTGCAATCGCACTGATGCGGGAAAATCCCGCGCTAATCAAACGTCCGATAGCACAGTCCGGCAGGCTCTGGCTCCTCGGTTTCAATGAGGCCCACTGGCGGTCGGCTCTACTGACAAAAAAGTAGACCGAAACCCCTCAAGCAAGGCAGACATAATGCATCCAACTAACAACGGTTCTCATAACAGCGGCACTCCCCATAGCGCAGCGATCGGCCTGGCCAGCGTCAGTGCCAGCGATGAAGTCATTGAAGTTTTCTACCCCAGTCCACAACTGAATCCTGCTGCCAAAAGTGTTTCGATACTGTGCCAGTATCTGGGCCTATCCAAGTCCGAAAATGGTTGGGCCAGGATCACCGGCCCAGATCGGAGGCTCTTGGCTAATGCGCTGGCAGGTGCCGGGGAAACCACCTGGGCAGAATTGATCTCCTCAACCGACATCGACCACACACTGCTGGCGTGCGTAAACCACATGGATGCTACTCCGGTGTCCATTCCGGAAGTATTCCTGAAACTGCATCTGCTATCGCACCGGTTGGTCAAACCCCAAACTCTGGTGCTGGATGGCATGTTTGCTTTGCTGAAAAACCTGGCATGGACCAGTGAAGGTGCTATTGAATTGGATGAGCTGCCTGCCCGCCAACTGGCTGCACGACAGCGCGGCGAGGTGTTGGATGTTCACTCGGTGGATAAGTTTCCTAAAATGACCACTTATGTAGTCCCCTCCGGTGTGCGCCTGGCCGATACGGCCCGAATCAGGCTTGGTGCCTATATCGGGGAGGGGACTACCGTGATGCATGAAGGCTTCGTTAATTTTAATGCCGGCACACTCGGAACCGCCATGGTTGAGGGACGCATCAGTGCCGGGGTGGTGGTGGGCGAGGATAGCGACCTGGGTGGGGGCAGCAGCACCATGGGTACCCTTTCAGGTGGCGGCAGCATCATCATTTCCGTAGGCCGCAATTGCCTCATCGGTGCCAATGCGGGCATCGGATTCCCACTGCCAGATGGCTGTATTATAGAAGCTGGATTATATGTTACCGGCGGCACCAAAGTCAATGTACTGGCCCAGGATGGCAGCCTGAACAAGACCTGCAAAGCCCACGAGCTGGCATCGACAACGAGTCTGCTCTATCGCCGCAACTCACTCAGCGGTGCTGTGGAGGCGATTCCTATCACACATAGCATTGACCTCAATACTGAACTGCACAGCCACAACTGAGTAAAGCATTCATTGATTTTTTCACTTTCTCCGACAGGACCCTAATGTCTGCCACCTTAAATCTCGCCAGAGAACTCATCGCTTTACCCTCGGTGACCCCGAATGACAACGGATGTCAGTCATTGCTTGCTGATCGACTTCACGCAAAAGGTTTTAGCCTAGAGTCACTGCCCTTCGGTGATGTCAGCAATTTGTGGGCCTTCCTCGGTGAGTCCGGGCCCACTTTGTGTTTTGCCGGCCACACCGACGTGGTACCGGCAGGACCCTTGTCTGATTGGGTTACCGACCCGTTTGTGCCGAAAGAGAAAAACGGTTTCCTCTACGGACGGGGCAGTGCAGATATGAAAGGCAGTCTGGCGGCAATGATTATTGCAGCAGAACGTTTTGTGGCCAAAGGTATAAAACCACAAGGGCGGCTGGCTTTCCTGATTACCAGTGATGAGGAAGGTCGGGCAGTTGATGGTATTCGCCGGGTGGTCGAGCTGTTTCTGCAGCGCAGTGAAAAAATTGATTACTGCGTGGTTGGAGAGCCCAGTTGCACCGAGCAGCTTGGGGATACCCTGCGCATCGGTCGCCGCGGTTCACTGAGCGGTAACCTGACGGTGAAGGGAGTAGGTGGACATATTGCTTACTGGCAACGGGCCGACAATCCCATACACAAGGCATTACCTGCTCTGAGGCGACTGACTACTGAACAATGGGACCATGGAGATTCACCATTTCCGCCTACAAGCTTCCAGATATCCAATATCCATGCAGGCGTGGGAGCCAACAATGTCATTCCCGAGACTATGACTGTGGAGTTCAACCTGCGCTACTCCAGCCTGCTAACGGCTAAATCCATACAGAAGCGAGTGGAAGCGATACTGACCGCTGAGGGAGTGGAGTTTGATTTGGACTGGCATCTTTCTGGAGAGCCCTATCTCACCAAATCCACTGGTCTGATTGAGCATGCAGAATCGGCCATAATGGCCGTGACCGGGCAGCAAGCCGAGAGATCCACTGGTGGCGGAACCTCAGACGGTCGATTTATTGCCAAACTCGGTTGCGAAATCGTGGAGTTCGGTCCCTGCAATGGCAGCATCCATAAACCGAATGAGCGAGTCAGTCTCATTGAACTGGAGCAACTTACTGAGATCTATGAGCGGATTATGACTCGCCTGCTGGTAAGCTGACTCAGCTCGCAAGATACACATCAAATCGGCTGCTGCTACCCTTGAATCTAATATCCGGCTCTGGAATACCGCAAACGGGTGCCAGTCTGGTTCGTTTTAGCACTACCCGTTGACGCGCCAGCTGACGTGCCCGATTCAGCATTTCTGGCAGTTCGGAGTGTGACGATTTTACTGACTTACTTGTATCAGCATTGCCTTCCGGTAGCAGTTGTTGCAAAAAGTACATGGATTTACCTGCGCGCGCAGTATTTCTCCTTATCGCAAACATGGGATCAAGATAAACCATATCAAAGGTTTGTTTTTCGGGAGCATAGGCAAGAAAATCCAACGGCAAGAGGTTAATGCGCTCCGCCACATCCCTGACTGTACCCGGTGACTTCTTCGCCCGGTGCAGACCATCCTGAAGCAGCGCAAACACAATGGGGGAGCGTTCCAGCATGGTAACTTTGCAACCAGCCTGGGACAGCAAAAACCCGTCAGTGCCCAGCCCGGCCGTAGCATCAAGAATGCATAGGTCGGATTTACCCTTGAGTCCAGCTGCCTTACCAAGAAGTTGTGATTGTAATGGCTGCCTACTCCGCCACTTGAGTTTGTGAGAGGCAAAATCCACTTGCAGTCGGCCTAAGTTGGAGTGCTGCAAACCCCGCAAGCTGAGCCCAGCCTCACTGATTTCCATAACGTAATCAGGAATATTCCTTTTGCCTAGCTGCGCTGACGGGAACAGCTTCAGGCCCAGACGATCGGCAAGTTCGTGTTCAGCGTCGCTTGCCATTTCAGACTGCACTAGTACCGCAAGTGAAGCTCTCTGTTTCACAGTCATTGTTTTAGGAAAGGAGGCTTTCATGCCAATGAAGTTCCCAACAATACCATTCCCAACACCAAACGATAAAACACAAAGGGCATAAACCCGATATTGTTTATCAGACGCAGAAAAAAATGAATGCAGCACCACGCCACCACCGCAGACAACAGCATGGCAATGAACAGCTGCAACCATTCATAACTGCCGATCCCGGCAAGCAGTAATTCACGCAGCATCAGCAGACTGCTCGCTGCAATGATGGGAATAGCCAATAGAAAAGAAAACCGGCTTGCTGACTCACGAGTAAATCCCAGTAGCAGGGCTGCCGCCATGGTAATTCCAGAACGGGAGGCACCGGGTATCAAAGCCAAACACTGGGCCAGTCCTATTACCAACGCAGCGCGCCAATTCATAAACTCCAGCGATCTTTGCTTCCCTCCTATCCAGTCAGCCAACAGCAATGCTAACCCGAAAATGATGGAAGCCAGTGCAATTACGACAGTGTTTCTCGCAGCATCACTCACCAACTCCTGTAACAGTAAACCCGCCATGCCTGCCGGAACCGTTGCCAACAACAAACACCAGGCCAATATGGCTTGTTGTGGACTCGGGTGATCGATTTGTGCTGACTGTGTAGGTCGATTTTTCCGAACGATGCTGCCCAACGAACGAAACCAGGCTGTTGCCAAGGACCTTAGATCGCGCCGGAAATAAACGATTACAGAGAGCAAACTGCCAAGATGCACCATAACATCAAAAGCCAGCCCTTGGTCCGGCCAACCGAATAGTTTGGCGGGCAGAATTAAATGTGCAGAGGAAGATATGGGAAGAAACTCGGTAATGCCCTGCAGTACAGCCAGTATCAAGGTCTGTATGTATATGGGTTCCACTGGGCATATCCCCTGACTTTCTAGCCGTAGTGCATGTGTTCTTTGATATAATTTGGCAACACTAGTTCTTTACTCTGGCATCCGCGCTCATAGAGAATTGCTCCTAGTCGGCACAGATCTTCGATCAGTGGGTGGTGATCGAGAATGTTCCGACATGGATTAATATCCAATGCCTGCATCAGCTGTGCGACAGATACCCAACCATCACCTGCGGCGCACCATCTGGTGTGTTGACCTAAGATCGTGGCTAGCTCCTCGACATTGATGTCACATGTTCGACTAACCTGCTCTGCCGCAAGCGGAATGATTCCGGCAGTTTCATCAATTGCGTAGAAACCGAGGTAGAGTTCCTGCCCCTGGGACTGTTGCACCACCATCCAGTGGCGATTGGCATACAATTTATTGGCTGACCAAGCGAGCAGTGCCAGCGCGGAAACTGGTATCACCGGCAATTGAAGTGCTTGACTCAGACCCTGGACGGCACCAATACCGATGCGCAAGCCGGTGAAAGACCCGGGACCAGTAACTGGCACTATGGCTGACAAATCAGACAACTCAAGGTTGGCCTCAGTGACAACCGCATCCACCATTACCAGCACATCCTGTGCTGCGTGAAGTTTCTCCGGGCTGGTACGTCTGAACAGTTGCTTACCGTGAAGCAGGCCAACAGAGCAAGAAGTCGAGGTATCAATTGCCAGCAATGCAGTCATGATGGCGTCGGAGGCAGCCTGAAACAGAACCGCTATTCAGCCTCCTGAAATCAAAGCATAGTATTGAAGCTACACCAAGTAATAGTGTAGAGAACAGTTTGCAGAAAATGATTGGCACAACCTGTAAGTAGTAAAGGGCCCCTCTAGAACCGATTCAAGAGGGACCCTTCAGGTGCGAAGTGCTTTTTGCCGCTAATCACGATCTTGCTGTAACCAGCGGTAGACAGTTGCGATGTCTGGAGGCATTGGTCCGACACTAACTGGCGCAATGCGTCTGGCAACTATCGATAGGCTACTTTTTCCTGACTTTTCTGGTGCCCTTCTTCCTGCCGGGCTTTTTCTTAGCCTTCTTGGCCACCTTCTTCTTAGCTTTTTTCTTCCTGCCCCTTTTCTTCGCTACTTTCCTTTTAGATTTCTTTTTGGCTTTTTTCTTGGCTTTCCTTTTCCCGACTTTCTTCTTCGCCTTCCTCTTTGCTTTCTTCTTGACTACTTTTTTCTTTTTGGCTTTTTTCTTGGCAGCCTTCTTTTTTGCCCTTTTCTTCTTGGACACCTTGCGCTTTGCCACCTTACGCTTTGCCGCCTTCTTGGCCGCCGCCTTGCGCCTTACCTTCTTTTTGGCTTTTTTCCTGCCAGCCTTCTTCTTAGCCTTCTTCTTGGCTACTTTCTTTTTAGCCTTCTTGGCTACTTTCTTCTTACCACGCTTGGCTACCTTCTTTTTGGCAACCTTTTTCTTGGTTACCTTTTTCTTCGTCACTTTCTTTCTGACGGCTACTTTCTTTTTAGCCGCCTTCTTCTTTGCAACCTTCTTTTTCGCTTTCTTAGCCATTTTGACCTCGCTACCTGATATCAAGTTACGTGTTGCTTTTACTGAGTACTTCTTACTGCCTGGTGAGCATTCCCGAGATTGCCTGCTTTGACAGCGGCAAATATCAGTCCTGCAAAATTCTGCTGTTAGTCAGTCTTGCTGAATCTGATCTCTACTTTAATTTTGATAGTTTTTTTTTGGCTTCTTTTTGCCAAATTTCTTCGTTGCACGCTTTCCCTTGCTCTTGGCAGGATTTGCCTTTTTCTTCTGCCTATTGAACTTTTCTTCAGCTGCCCTGCGACTGGATGCCTTCCTGGCGGCCGCTTTTGCCTTCTCAGCCGCTTTCTTTATGTCTTCTTTCTCTTTCTTTGCTGCCTTTCTGGCTGCAATTCTTGCCCTCAACGCATCCTTACGAGCCTGCCTGGCTGCCTTGACCACTTCTATTTTAGCCCTTTTCTTTTTCCACCTCGCGATAAATGCAGCAACTGCCTTATCCAAATCTGCTTTAGCCCTAACCGTTTCTGCTTTTTTTCGAGACCTTTCCTTTTCTGCCAAATCCACTGCCCGGGCCTTGGCCTTGGCAGTGCGAATCCTTGCTTTGATAGCCGCGACCTTGGCAGCGGTTTTCTGCTTAGCGTTCAAGGCAGCTTTGGCTGTCCGTTTCTTCGCCGCTGTTTTCTTTTCTTTTGCGGTCTTCCTTGCCGCTACCACCTTTTTCGATGCTTTGCTATGTTCTTTTTCTGCAGCCTTGGCTTTCTTTTCCAGTTTATCGACAGCTTCCCTAGCCTTTTTAAGCGCGGCGGAGATTTTTTTTGCTTTCTTTTTGCGCTGATGGCCAGATAATTTTATTTTCTGCCTCTTATCTACTTTGCTAGTTTTTTTGCTCACTCTACCAAGATTTTTTCCTTTGCTCTTTTTCCGATGTCTGGTGTTATCTGTAGCAGTTTTATTTTTCGCTCTAACCATGACTTCTATGCCATTAGCAGACTTCTGTCAGTCAAACCAATTCATTCTATTACACTCGTGATGTCTGACTGTTATTGTGAACGGATACAGTATACCAATTATTTTCCAATCATTATACTACAAGCCAGCCCATTACAGACAAAAACTTATCTCTCCGACAGCGCAAGTTGACCTTAAACTTGTGCTTTCAGTATCATATTTCGATTGTTATGCTGAAAACTTTAAGAAAACTACAGTGCTTGGAAGAAAAATGAGTAAAATCTGCACAATTTACGCCTTGATCATTCGTTTTTTGTTCAGATAAAGGCAAAATAAAAGAAAAGACTCTAAATCTCACTTTGACAATCAGCCAGCCAAATCAGATTGCTATCCAAAATTGGAATCTGATTATAAACCACCATTTAAATTTTCTCCTTTGCTTTTGAAGTAAATCAGCACCAAATCACAAGAAAAATATCAAAATAAACAACCCAATGCATTCAGGAATGTTTTACAAATGCCACGGAAGTTCGTTTTATTATTTCAATTTGCCCCAAGGCAATGCAATTTTTGATCGAGTATCTTGATTGGAGTTCTTTATCTTGTGACGGGCTAGTTAGTCAACAGTTCTTTCTCAACTTTGGTTCTAACAAAAAACAATGGCAATCTGCTCATCTTAACATTATTTGCGGATATTATCTGCATTATCAGAATGCTTTCGCCATCTTGATGTTGAAGTAGGCACAGAATCTGATCTGCGGCAGATCGCAGTACTTGAACAGTCACAGACTTATCCGAGAACAGGATAAATTTCTTGATCAATATAAATAGGGGAAGAATTCTATGGTTGGAAAAGTAACTTGCTACCCTTAGCCAGACTCCCATCAAAGAAGATACTAATGATTACGTCATTGACTGGCTTGCCCTGATTGACTCTGTAAACTGCTTTATAAGGAAATCAGTTGATTTAAGGCATATAAGATCTTGAGGGTACTGACAGAGACTTGTATGGATGATCTAGGTGAGCATTCCTTGTAGTTGTTGCGGAAGCACCAGAGTTATTCACCTAGCTTGGCCGTATTGAAAGAAACAAGGGGAAGGCATTCGAGCTCATACAGGATAGGGTAATGCAATGGCCGTTGGGAATACACTCCTGAATAAAGGCATATGTCAGGTTCCATGATAAGCACTTGCGGCTTATTGGAAAACCATACCTGAAGCAAGCAGATAAATCAGTATAGCGAACAGGTCACCTGTACCCATAACAGGAATGCTGAAATTGATTTCCAGTCCCTTGTTGAGGTTGCCCATCCTGCCAGAAATTTACAATTCCCTTACCTTGGTAATTGATGTGCGGCATCGCCATTAATAGGGGCCCAAAGACAGTCCTGGTTTCATCAGTCCCTGCCCAGCTTCAATATCTTTCCGCTTACCTTGCTATCGATGGGCATGTGCCAACAGGTGGCATGGTCAAGTTAATGTTACGGATATTTGCTGTTTGATTACGTCAACCGTTGCCACACCGTTGATCTTGACTACCCGAACCTCGGCACCAGCTGCTTCAAGCTTGCTATAAAACGCAACCAGCGGTTTGGTTTGCTCATGATAGACAGCCAGGCGCTTGCGTACCGTAGCTTCCTTGTCGTCATCTCGCTGAATCAGAGCTTCTCCGGTAACATCATCTCGGTCCTCATGTTGCGGCGGATTGTATTCAATATGATAAATTCTGCCCGATTCCAGATGTACGCGGCGACCGCTCAGTCGTTTAACAATTTCCTCATCCGGAACATCTATTTCCAACACTATATCAATAGCTATTCCAGCACTGACCAGTGCCTCTGCCTGGGGAATGGTTCTGGGAAAACCATCGAACAGAAAACCCTTGGCACAATCATCCCGGCTAATCCGCTCTTGTACCAGAGCCACGATTATGTCATCCGTAACCAGAGCACCGGAAGCCATAACCTGCTCCACCTGCCTGCCCAGTTCAGACTGTTCCCTTACAGCCGCTCTGAGCATATCACCGGTGGATATCTGGGGAATATCTAAACTTTCGGTAATGAATTGTGCTTGAGTGCCTTTACCTGCACCCGGTGCACCCAACAAAATAATTCGCATCGTCAATGTTCTCCCTTCTCAAAGCTGGTCATCTCGGCTTGATCAATTTAGACATCAGTCTAACCACCGGAAACCCTGTGAATACAACTACAAACCAATGCTCATGTAAGCTATCGCAAACTGGCTATAAACCATTCCGCTTTGCTTCTTCCCACAATTTATCAAGTTCCTCCGGCAGAGCATTCTGCAAGCTTCTACCCTGCTCTTGCAATATGAATTCAATCTTTCGCACTCTTGATTCGAATCGCTTGTTGGATTCACGCAGAGCCTTTTCCGGTTCCGCATCCAGATGACGAGCCAAATTTACCGCTGTAAAGAGCACGTCTCCGAGTTCAACCTGCACTGCCGCAGAATCCTCGCCAGCAAGTGCCTCTTCCAGCTCTGCCACCTCTTCTTTCAGCTTGGCCAGTACCGCCATTTTACTCTTCCAGTCAAAGCCCTCCCTGGCAGCACGTTTCTGTAATTTGCGCGCCCGCTCAAGTGCAGGCAGGGCTTGAGGTACGTTATCGAAAATGCTACTAGTTGTATTCTTTACAGATTCTCCCTGGTTAATGCGTTTTGCTTCTCTCTCTGTCTGCTTGATCGCTTCCCAATTGTCGACAACCTGTTCTGCACTGATTGCTTGTCTGTGACCAAACAAATCAACCCTACCCTGAGGAAAAACATGCGGATGACGACGGACCAGCTTGTCACTGATAGCATCAGCGATGTCATTAAAATCAAAACTGCCATCTTCCTTGGCAAGTTGTGCATAGAACACTATCTGAAAAAGCAGATCACCCAACTCGTCCTGAAGATCGATCATATCGTTCCGTTGAATGGCATCCACTACCTCATACACCTCCTCAATCGTAAATGGTATCAGAGAGTCAATGGATTGTTTCAAATCCCAAGGGCATCCAAACTCGGGGTGACGCAACATGGCAACAATTTCCAGCAAACGCAATAAAGATTCCTGCTGCGGATGCTGCTTAGGCGGTATTTGCTCTAACACTTTTAGATCTGCCATCTCTTCCCTGCCACCTCTAGTTTTTTCTTTATATGCAGTTTCTCACGCCACCATTGCAGCTTCATTCAGCCATAAACAAGGCCATTGACTCCACATGTGTAGTATGCGGAAACATATCCATCACACCGACTGAATGCAATTTGTAACCAGCCCTCAGCAGTACGGTTGCATCCCTGGACAAGGTCGCTGAATTACAGGAAATATATAGTATCTTCGAGGCTTGCAGACGGGGCAAGAGCGGCATGATTTCCAGTGCTCCAGAGCGCGGCGGATCCAGCAGAACCCTGTCATAGCATCCCTGCCACCAGTCGCCAGTTTCGCTTTTGACCAAATCGGCACTCAGAAAATGGGCATTGACTATTTGATTCAACCTGGCATTTTCCCTTCCCCTTTCCACCATAGTCTCGCTACCCTCCACACCCAGCACCGAAGCACAGTGGCGTGCCAGCGGCAAGGTAAAATTTCCCAAACCGCAAAATAAATCCAGAATGCGATCGGTGGGGTCGGGCCTCAACAACTCCAATACTCTGTTTACAAGCTGGCGGTTAATCCCGGCGTTCACCTGAATAAAATCTAGGGGATGAAATTTTAAATGAAGCCCCACTTCGGGCAGATAATAACTTAATCGGTCCTCGCCTGTGGGTGAGAGTCTGTGAACACTCTCAGGCCCTGCTGGTTGCAGATACAACTCCACTTGATGAGCTTGTGCGAAAGTCTGTAATCGGACCGTATCTGCCTGCGTCATTGGCCGCAGGTGCCTAAACACCAAGGCCACCACTGCGGGACTGTAGTCATCCTCCTCTTGTTTCGAGGCAATCGATCGGGAATGCTCTGTTGCAACTTGCATCGCTATCTCAGACTCACCCACGGCCACTTCTATTTGGGGAATTTCAGCTGCCAGATCCATACCGCTGACCAGCTCTCGCAATGGCATGATTAGTTCGGCCACTTCCTTGCTTAGTACCTGACAGTAAGACATTACTGTGACGAAGGAAGAATACTTTTCGCGAAAACCTACCAGCACACCTCCTTTCTTGGCTACCAGACGTACCGCAAGTCGCGCCTTACGACGGTAATGTGAGGTTTCGCCAGTCATTCTGGGCATAACCTTAAAGTCTGGCGGCTGTAGTCCAGTACTTTGCTGCAACTGATCCAGTAGTACCGACTCTTTATGTGCCAGTTGGGCAGATATGTCCATATGCCTAAGTGAGCAACCACCACAACTAGATACATAGTCACAACCCGGATCTACCCGTTGTGAGTCGGCAGTAAGAATCGAGACAGCCTGCAGTTCATGAATATGCCGACGGCGAACATAGCGGGCTTCTACCTTTTCACCTGGCAAGGCCCCGCTCACCAACACTGCCTTATCGTTGATATGTGCAGTTCCGCAGCCTTGGGAAGTAAGCGATTGCACGTCAATAATGACAGGTTCTGTCGACAAGCGGTGTCGTTGTTTTGTAGCCATACTTGTTGTCCGAAACTGCTGTAGCCAGGTCCGGCAGATTACTAAACCCCGGAGTCCGCTCTCGACGGAGAACCCCATGCGGTGGCAACCCCAGTGGAAAGATAACGATCTCCCCGATCACAAATTATGACAACGATAGTTGCATTTTTAACCTGCCGGTTGAGCTGCAGGGCAGCCCAGACTGAGCCGCCTGAAGATACGCCACAAAAAATACCTTCCTTTTCCGCCAGTGCCCGCATCGTTTGCTCTGCATCTCTTTGATCAATATCCATGATTCTGTCTATCCGTTTCCGATCAAAGATATCTGGCAGATAGGCTTCAGGCCAGCGCCTGATACCAGGTATTTTTGAATTATCCTTTGGTTGTAGACCGATGATTTTAATGCATGGATTCTGATGCTTGAGGTAGTGGGAAACTCCCATGATGGTACCAGTGGTTCCCATTGAACTGATAAAGTGTGTGACTTTGCCGTTGGTATCATGCCAGATTTCAGGGCCGGTATGCAGATAATGGGCTTGGGGATTATCCGGGTTGGAAAACTGATCCAGCACTTTTCCTTTGCCGTCAGCTTGCATTGTCAGGGCGAGATCGCGAGCTGCTTCCATACCCTCATCCCCGGAGACTTCAATAAGTTCGGCCCCATACGCCAGCATAGATGCCTTGCGTTCGCTACCAAGGTTATCCGGCATGATTAACACCATGTGATAGCCCTTGATGGCAGCCACCATAGCCAGAGCTATTCCGGTATTACCGCTGGTGGCTTCAATCAATGTATCGCCAGGTTTGATCTCACCTCTAAGTTCGGCCTGTACAATCATATTGTATGCTGGACGGTCCTTGACCGATCCGGCTGGGTTATTTCCCTCAAGTTTTGCAAGAACTGTGTTGGAGCTGTCGCCTGGTAACCGTTTCAGCTGTACCATTGGCGTATTACCAATTTGTTGTTCGATACTGGCGAAGGACACGGGTAATACCTGAGAAAGTGATACTATACTATGGTGTTTGCGAGAAATTTTACAGGATTTGATTTCCGGGTAAAGAGTAGGCAACTGGTGGAGTTGAAATTGTCAATCGCAACAATAATCGAAATCAGATACATTGAATAAATAACGCTATTTGCTGTATAAAACTCTCGTTACCGATAATCCAGTGCTAGGAGAATAGAGTCCGACTGTATAGCGGTCTGTTTCCGAGATGTACTTTCAAAGCCTGGCGTAGCAGTCGCTTGGCCGTCTTGGCGGTCTCTGTTTCCTGAAATTCTCCTGCACGCAGGGCCAGCAGATGTGCACCCGGATAAATGTCTGTAGGTTCAGCCACTGTGGCAGCTGACGGTACTGGCTCAAATCCCATCTCTGGCCTAAAGCGATACAGTTGATCAGCCTCAATAGGTTGTTGCGAAATACAATCATGTTCCAGATTAAACGCATAACCCAGCTCTTTCAGCAGTCGCAACTCGAACCTTCTTAACACAAACTCAATTTCTTCCTTGCCCTGCAAGGCAAGCAATGCATCCTGGTAGGCATGGTATAATTCCTTGTGTTCCTCCTGGTTAAGTAGCAAACGAGTCAACAACTCGTTCACATACAAGCCACTGAAGAGCCTTCTACCTTGCAGATGTATCGGTATCGTGTTGCATTCCACCGCAGTCAAGTTGCGTAATTCGGAGCGTCCGGCAAGCGAGATGAGCACAGGCTGGAACAATTGAAGGTGAAAGCGATAACGGGACTTTTCGCGACGGGCTCCTCTTGCCACAGTTCGCACCAGACCATAGTCTAGAGTAAAAAAGTCAACCAGCAGACTTGTGTTTCGAAACGGCATACTGTGCAGCATATAAGCCGGTTGCAGATAGATTCGATTTTCCATGTCTGACAGTAACCTTGGTTTAGGTCGAACATTATTGTCGGGAACACACCAAAGCAATAATGGGAAGTTAATCAATCAGGTTGTCAGCTTCGGCTCCTGAAGGGATGTTTTGGCTTAAAGCCTTTCGACTCAATGCCAGCTCATTCCATATAACCGAGACTCTTGAGAGCGCGTTCATCATCAGCCCAGCCACTTCTCACCTTAACCCAAAGATGCAGCATTACCTTGCTGTTAAATGTTTTCTCCATATCTTCTCGAGCGGCCATACCAATACTTTTAAGGCGCTTTCCACTCTTTCCCACCAGTATTTTTTTCTGGCCAGGCTTGTCCACCAGAACCAGACTATGAATATGCAGTACCTGATTCAACTGCTGAAAGCTCTCGATTGATACTGTGACCTCATAAGGCAGTTCGTCTCCCAGTTGCCGGGTGACTTTTTCCATAATCAACTCGGATGCCATAAAATTTGAGCTACGATCAGTCACTTGGTTGACCGGAAATAAAAACGGTCCCTCCGGCAAACAACCCTGCACCAGTTTTTCCAGGGTTTCAAGGTTATGCCCACCTAGTGCTGATACCGGAACTATTTCCCCAAACCTGTATCGACCCGACAGTTGTTCGATGTGCGGCAACAGTAATTTTTTTTCAGCCAGCAAGTCTACCTTGTTGATAACCAGCATCACGGGTATTGTCAGCTGAGCCAGATGGCCCAGCATCCGTTCATCACCTCTGAGGAAACGGGTGCCCTCTACCACGAACAAAATGGCATCAACATCATGCAGAGTATTCAATACCGTTTCATTCATGATTCGATTCAGAGTCTTGTCCTGCTGACCATCATGCAAGCCGGGTGTGTCCACATAGAGCGTTTGACAACAGTCCGTGCTAACAATGCCTAGAATGCGGTGCCGGGTTGTTTGAGGTTTGCGGGAGGTGATGCTGATTTTTTGCCGTAGCAGATGATTGAGCAGGGTTGATTTGCCTACATTTGGCCGACCAACGATGGCCACATAACCGCAGCGAGTCACGACATGCTGCTCACCCATCCTTGCTGACCTTCTCACTAACTCTTCTGTTGGCAATCTCTTCCCGGGATTCACCCAACACAACCAGGATTTTTTCTGCTGCCTGCTGCTCAGCAGCGCGTTTACTTTCACCACAGCCTGGTTGGCCTTTATCAAGGAGGGGAACTGTACACAGGACATGAAACTCTTGGGCATGCGCCTCCCCGCAGATTTTGGTTACGGTATACTCGGGAAGAGCCTTTCCTTGAGCCTGCAGCAACTCCTGCAAGCGAGTTTTGGAATCCTTGTGCAACTGCTGATGGGCGTTTTGCACAGCATCATGGACAAGTCGGATCACAAGTGCTCTGCAGTTCTTAAGGTCACCATCAAGATATACCGCAGCCACGATTGCTTCCAAAGTATCTGCCAGAATCGAATCACGCGGTTTCTTGCCATGACCAGTCTCGGCAGGACCGAGAATTACAAATTCGTCGAGGGTCAGCTTGCTGGCCAACGCCGCCAAAGCAGATTTGTTGACGATGCCCGATCGCATGCGGGTCAGTTCCCCTTCGGTTGCCTTGGGGTAGGTATCATAAAGCAAATCACCCACAATAAAGTCCAGTAATGCATCACCAAGATATTCCAGGCGTTCATTGTGGTTGCGACCAGCACTGCGATGGGTAAGTGCCCGTTTGATGTGGGTGGAATCCTTAAAGCGATAACCCAAAACACTTTGAAATCGAGTAATTTTGTTGATACCGCCCACACTTAATCGCCTGTCAACAGGTTAGCTTTGATTTGGTTTTACTAGTACTCTCGGAACCGTTTTGATGTATGCGGTGGTTTCAGCTGTCTTGCATGCCAACCAATCACATCATTCCGATTGCAGAGCAATGCTACTTGATCCGCTATTTCAGTTGATCCATTTATTGTAGGCAAAGGTAGGTAGATTGAAGCCGGGCTCCTTATGCATCCATACTGCAATGGCCTTGCCCACGATATTCTCCTCGGGCACGGTGCCCCACTCGCGACTATCGAAGCTGTTATCACGGTTGTCACCCATCATGAAATATTGTCCACCAGGAATAATCCAGGTGGTACGGGTTCGCCGACTGCCAAGTCCATTTATGTGTTGAATGGGATGTTCTATCCCCGCGAGATTTTCCGAGTGCAGGGTTCCCGGCAAGTCGCCTATCTGGGTACTCACCGTGATATTGCCCTCTAGCTCAAGGCTTACCAGCTCACCATTGATGGTCAGAATTTTGTCTTCATAGTGGACTGTATCTCCTGGTAGCCCCACCACTCGCTTGATGTAATAGCGTCCTTCCTGGGGATGAATAAAGACCATAACTTCACCGCGTTTAGGGTCATCCACCTCAACAAACCTGGTGCCCAGCACTGGTAACCGTAGTCCATATGCATATTTGTTTACCAGCACAAAATCCCCCACCAGCAATGAGGGAATCATGGAACCTGTAGGTATCTGGAATGGTTCGACCAGAAATGAACGTAGTGCCAGCACAAGCAGCAGCACAGGGAAAAAAGATTTGGCATATTCAATGACTACGGGCTCTTGTGCTAGTGATTCCAGCTCCTCACGAACCTGATCATCGCTTTTACCTTTATTTCGTTGCTTATGTTGGTGCTGATAATCAGTTACAGCCTTGTCGCGTCCTTTTTTCAATAGCAAAATATCGAATAACCAGAGGGCACCACAGAAACCCACCAGACATACCAACACCAAGGAAAAATCAATATTCACTTTTATCTACCCGCTCAATGCTACTCTGCGTCATTCTGATTACACACCAAGCTCAGTCATTGGATTCAGCCGTAATGTAATTTTGCTTCTGCCGCCATCAGGGACTGGAAATCAACAGCTGGTTTATCGGCTAACAATAACCGACACCAACTTGTCGGCATAGTGCTATTAACTATCCACTTTCAGCACGGCGAGGAATGCCTCCTGTGGCACCTCAATGTTGCCCACTTTCTTCATGCGCTTCTTGCCAGCCTTCTGTTTCTCCAGCAGTTTTCTCTTTCGCGTGATATCGCCACCATAGCACTTTGCAGTCACATTCTTGCGCAAAGCCTTGACCGTGGAACGGGCTATGATCTGGCCGCCAATAGCCGCCTGTATGGCCACATCATAAAGCTGTCTGGGAATAAGTTCTTTCATTTTCTCCACCAGCAACCTCCCCTTGGACTGAGCGTGGTCCCGATAAATGATCAGAGCCAATGCATCCACTCGATCGCCATTGATCAGCACATCAAGGCGCACGAGCCTGGAGGGTTGGAAGCGTTCAAACTGGTAATCCAGCGAGGCATAGCCTCGGCTTACGGACTTGAGCCTGTCAAAAAAATCCATCACTACCTCATTCATCGGAAGTTCATAATTTAAGGATACCTGTCTACCGATAAATTGCATATCTTTCTGAATTCCACGCTTTTCAACGCACAGGGTAATTACATTGCCGAGGTACTCCTGAGGGACCAGGATATTAGCTAGCACCATTGGCTCACGCATTTCGGCTATAGTATTCACTATCGGCAGTGATGAAGGGCTGTCGACTTTCAACACCTCGCCTGTTTCAAGTTCTACCTCATAGATCACCGTGGGGGCTGTAGTAATCAAAGACAGATTGTATTCTCGTTCAAGTCTTTCCTGAATGATCTCCATGTGTAACATGCCCAAAAACCCACAGCGAAATCCAAAGCCCAAGGCATCGGAGTTTTCAGGCTCATAATGCAGGGAAGCATCATTGAGGGTCAGCTTTTCCAGCGCATCACGAAAACTTTCAAAATCATCAGACGATACCGGGAATAGTCCAGCAAACACTTGGGGCTGGATCCTGCGAAAGCCGGGCAGGGCCTCCAGCTCCGGTGTTTTGGCCAAAGTAAGGGTATCTCCCACTGGTGCTCCGTGAATGTCCTTGATACCGGCCTCAATGAAACCGACCTCACCGGCAGCGAGTTCCCCGGTAACCATACGTTTGGGAGTAAAGACACCAATATTATCCACAATATGGGCCTTGCCGATGGAGTAGGCCATGATTTTGTCCCCTTTGCAAAGGGCCCCTTGCATTACTCGCACCAGCGACACCACGCCAAGATAGTTATCAAACCAGGAATCTATGATCAATGCCTTGAGCTGCTGCTCGCTACCAACAGTAGGTGGAGGCACTCTGGTAATAATCTGTTCCAGAATATCTACTACGCCTTGTCCAGTCTTGGCACTGACCTCAACTGCTTCGGTAGCATCAATGCCAATAATTTCTTCAATTTCCATTCGAACACGATCGGGTTCGGCTTGCGGCAAATCCATCTTGTTCAGCACCGGCAGCACTTCCAGCCCCTGCTCAATGGCGGTGTAGCAGGTCGCCACTGACTGCGCCTCAACACCCTGGCCGGCATCCACCACCAGGAGGGCTCCCTCACAGGCTGCCAACGAGCGTGACACTTCGTAGGTGAAATCCACATGGCCCGGAGTGTCAATAAAGTTCAACTGATACCGCTGACCATTGCGGGCATCATAATACAGGGTAACCGACTGCGCCTTGATGGTAATACCCCGCTCTCTTTCGATATCGAGGCTGTCCAGAATCTGCGACTCCATCTCGCGCTCGGACAGGCCTCCGCAATGCTGAATGAAGCGATCGGCCAGTGTCGACTTACCATGGTCGATGTGGGCGATGATGGAAAAATTACGGATATGGCTTAGATCAGTCACAAGACTCTACTTAGGGCGACACTGCGACCAGCAGAGGTGGCCGAGCCCGTCACAGGCAAGGCTTCACCCTCAGGGCACTAACTCCAGAGCCAGTGTTGTTGCCTGACCTTCCCTGACAATCCTGATCGGTACGAAGCCAACCTCCGGCAGAGCCTCGGCAACTCGGGCGAATTCCCTGGTGGAGTCAATCGGCTGGCGATTGAGTGAGACAATTAGGTCACCTTCTCTCAGTCCGGCTTGCCGACCTGGTCCGGCATTAATCTCAGCAATGCGAACGCCTTCAAGACCGGAAACCTGCCGTGCTTCCTCGCTCAATTCTGAAACGCGAAAGCCCAGGGGATTGATTCGATCACGGCTCACCAAGGGTGTGGAATCTGCTACCATATTGGTGGGCGAGCTACCGAGGGTCACGGTGCGGTTAATCTGATTACCATTTCGGTAGATTAAGACCTCAGCCTTAGTGTCAGGACGGTACTGCCCAACATAAAAGGGCAGGTCGGTAAAGTACTCAATGTCGTGGCCATTAAACTCAAGAATGATATCCTCATTCAGTATGCCGCCATTATCCGCTGGACTGTCTGGCTGAACCTCGTCAACGAAGGCACCCCGCGGCCTATCCATGCCAAAGATTTCGGCAAGGGCATAGTCAACTTCCCGCATGCGCACCCCAAGCAAACCACGCTCAACTGCGCCGGTATTGCGCAACTGACCTATGACATTGGTAGCCACATTGCTGGGTATAGAGAAGGAAATGCCGTTGGAGCCACCTGTGGAACTTAGTATCTGGGAGTTTATGCCGATGACTTCGCCATCAAGATTGAACAACGGGCCTCCGGAATTGCCCTGATTGATGGCAACATCGGTCTGAATGAAAGACATATAATTATAGGATGAGCGACCTGGCATGGATCGGCCCTTGGCACTGACAATTCCGGCCGCTGCCGAAAACTCAAGCCCGAACGGCGAGCCAATAGCCAGTACCCATTCCCCTACTCGCAAGGAATCGGAGTCTCCGAATTCAACATGCGGGAGGTTGGTGGCTTCAATCTTCAATAATGCCAGGTCTGACGGCTCGTCGAGACCAATCACTTCAGCATCAAATACGCGCCGGTCATTCAGAGTGACCTGAATTTCATCGGCACCTACCACGACATGATTATTGGTAATTACAAAACCATCTTCGGTTATCATAAATCCGGAACCCACCGCAGCTCTGCGTCGTTGTTCCGGCATCCCTTCATCGGGCAAGTTCGGCCTCTCTCTTGGGTTTATGCGACGCAGCAGTTCTTCAATTTGGTCGTCGGCGACCGGGGCACGGCTTCTTACTTGGCGAGTGGTAGCGATTTCCACGATACTGGGCCGGTTTTTCTCGACAAGCATGGCAAAATCGGGTAACTCGGCGGCCGTCACACTTGGGGTCTGAAACCAGCATATGAATACAACAACTGCACTCAGCAGCAGACCGACTAAATAAGAATGCAAAAAATCGTAACAAACGAAATCAATCCGTTTCATAGCAAATCCTGTTGGCATTTGGGTAAGCTGACAGAAGTCAACCGTAGAGAATACGTTTAAATTGGTCGGATTGGACCTTTTAATGCTATCTTAGTATAGCACATCAGACCAGTATTCTCACTATCAACTTACGAGACAGAGTCATGGGAAGAGATTGAACTCAAAACTGGGTATTTGGCAACTACTCAGGCTATATGCTGATGCAAAGCATTATCCTATATGTGGGTCAAGTACTGCGTAAATCTAAACCCTTGCCCGATACTCCGTGGGTTCCAGCCTGCATGAGTTCTGTAAATTGCCTTTTAGTTTGAAAAGCTGCGGTCGTTCTTTATTATTGAAGTTGAAAAGGCGATATAGGTAATAATTATTATTATTTTTATGGGAACAAGACAGCTCATTGCTGCTAACGAACCAGGGAGTATTTATTCCATACTTGGTTGTCTTGACTTCAATGAATCTTTCTTGACCGTTTTTTTCAAAGGAAAGAATATCAAAGCCTGCCATGGAACCTTGAGTCACAGAAACTTGCTCAATGCGCTTAGCCAAAGGCTCACACCCCTCGTTTATTAGCCTTTCGCGTTCGAGTTCCATGATGAATACTTCTCCGGCATCACCAAGTTTCTGGTTACGAGCCTCTCTTTCCAGATAATTGATTCCCCCAGGAATGTAAATCAATTGCTGGTGTTCTAAATTTGCAACATTCGGAGGCGACGGTTCTGGTGGGTCAACAATAACGCTAGACCAATCTTCAACTGCAGGAACAACAGGGACTTGGTCAGCATCTAATAGAAACACATGTCTGATCTTTGGATTTTTTTCAATGTAAACTCTAACAGCTCTAGCCAATTCATTCTGGAAATTATCTTTGGGCTTATAGCCTTCGATATATGGAATACCCATTTTCACGAGAACAGCACTAATGTTTTGGTGTTTAAACTCGACAGAACCTCTAGAACGCTCATCAAGCCGTTCCCTTAAGCGGCGATTTCGATCTGCCTTATTGTAGCTCTGTAAGCTGAGTTCAAGTTTGAGCATGTCGAAATAGTCCTCGACTATGGCTCTGACCTCATCCTCTGACCAAATCCTAGAATTTGACGACATTATTGTATGCCTTGGATCGATGATTCAATCAAAGTTAAGAACACCAGACACCCCTGACCAACACCTCACTCAACTCATCAGCCGTCTTGGTCTTGAGCAGATCCAGGAAAGTGTACTTTGAACAACGATCCACAGAAGAAACCACTGCCCCCTGGTGACCTTTGCCGACAATCATATCAAGCTCTCAATCGCCCAAACTGCTTTTCTCTTCAACAATCTTGGGACGATCAGCTGTCAACATGGCCCGGAATGTGGCTACGTCCAGCGTGTTTGCCCCCACCTTCCTGTTCGGCTTCATACTGCGACGAAGGTACTGATACAGCCTACCACCCGCTTGCCGATCTTCATGCATGGACACATCGATATATCCAAACAGGCACCGCCACCTCAAAACCCTCTTGGCGGAATCTGCCCGAGATCTGCTCCGGACTCCAGCCAACTTTCAGACGATCTTCAACCATCTGCCAGAGCTCGGGGGCATCTTGCAGGGAACTGACGGGCAGAACTCCTGCGATTAGCGGCTTTATTCTGGGTCTGCTGATGTCAATAGCCCCATTCACCGCTGTTTCGATGAATCTCTCGTGAGATGGTACTCACAAATCGTCTAAGCTACTTGGCGATAACGCGTAACGGTTTTCCATTTTTCTTTAGTGCATAAGTCTGGCATCTTTCTTTTGGCTAAGTGGTGGTAGCTTTCTGGCATAGACAATCCTCCATATCTTGAATACAGAGATTGTTTGACATCACCTGGCTTTTCGAAACTCCACCCCTAAAAATTAAAAACTTCCTTAAAAGTTAAAGAACAAACTTATCAAGGCCTAAGGGGTGTTGCACTTCGAGCAAAAACGGGGTTTATAATGAGAGCAGCTAGAAAATTTCATCAAAAGCTTTCAATGCGGATAGTTTGCGGCGCACGGAACGTCAACTCCAGCAGTGGTCAGCTAGTCAGGCCACCAGCGTTTCGACCACGTCCCCCTTGCGTTGTAGCACAGTCACACCCTGCTTCAGGGCTGATTTCTTCAGATCATCAGAAAAATGGAAAGCGGCCAGTGCCAGCCGCTGCTCTAGGTGGCCATACTCGGGAAACAACTGCCGGAAGTTGTGCGCCTTCTTGTTCAGCAAGCGATTCAGATCATTCTTGTGCGCCTTGTGCTTTACCTCCACGACAAACACTTCCTTACCATTCACCAGTAGCAGATCAAACTCGTCCTCCAATCCATCAGAACAACGTGTGATATTCTTATTGACGAGGAAACGCTTTCCGGCCAATACCGGGTTGGCTTTGAAGCTATTATAATAAAACTCTTCTGCCACTGACCCCAGATTATTGCTCACGCCGCCATACATCTCCGCCAGTCGATCGATCTTATTGTTAGTTCTTTCCATCTGAGCAATGGTTTTCGCCAGCTGAGCATCGTTTTTCGCCTGCTGAGCATCGATTTTCTTCTGCCGAGCATCGGCTTTCTCCTGCCGAGCATCGATTTTCTCCTGCCGAGCATCGATTTTCTCCTGCCGAGCATCGGCTTTCTTCTGCCGAGCATCGGCTTTCTCCTGCCGAGCATCGGCTTTCTTCTGCCGAGCATCGGCTTTCTCCTGCCGAGCATCGGCTTTCTTCTGCCGAGCATCGGCTTTCTCCTGCCGAGCATCGGCTTTCTTCTGCCGAGCATCGGCTTTCTCCTGCCGAGCATCGGCTTTCGCCAGCTGAGCATCAGTACGATCCTGCGCAACCGCCATTTTGGCAAACAATGATTGTAACTCTTTGTCGGTACGATCCTGTGAAACGGCCAGATTGGCAACCAATGCTTTCAACTCATCGTCAGTCATATCTTATTCTCCCGGCGTCTCCTCGCATCACAATCAATCCCTCGTTGGACGTGGCATTGCGAAAATCCGCATGCAAACAACGACACACCGGTGTTTCGTGACTGTCATCTCTAGCAGGATGACTGCACCCGAGTGCCAGAGTAAAGTGACCAATTGACGCCCAAGCTTCCAGTAATCAATTTAGGTCGATCTGAGAAGCATAAGTCCTATTTTAAATTATAATATCACGGACTGTGATCTCTGACCAGATAATGTCTGTCTGGAAACACTGATCAGTTGCTATATTACTGAAAAATGAAATTTCATATATTTCAGATCGGAAAGTTCCTGATTCTCATTCGGATTGATTAAAACGCGTTTATTCTGCCCCATTTTGAAGAATCTCCGAGGAAAATCAGTTATGCCTAATGTAAACAAGCGGCAACTCGAATTTGGCTAGCTGGCGATTGCTGATAGCAAACTTTATCCAAAAACCCACAAAGATCCCTCGGAGGTGTTGCAGGGTTTACAATATCTTTACAATATAAACTCACATCATTTTTTCACTTTCAATCGGAAATCGATACTATGTCAGACAATCAGGGCACACGCTGCGAAAATAGTTGCCGCAGGAGAGCGGCCAGAACTGCGTAAATCACTTGCCATCAGGCTCCCGTATGCTGAAACGGATCACATCCCACGCTGGAGCGCATGGAATTACATCAGCAAAGCTGGCTCGTGAGACTATCGCGAATCTTGCGAATGTATAGATTCCCATCTAATTCAATGACTACTTCCCCGCCTTGGCATCGGGGATTCAGTGCCAAATAAAAACCTATAGCTTCGTCTTTATCCTGGCGACGCTAAAGTAGTAGATATAATGTACAGCGAAGGCCGGACAAATGAATTTAGCAAGATTCACAAGGCTTCCTGAAGGATGCAGGAGGAGGTCTGGAAATGGGTGCGAGAAGCGCAAAGACTATCACCGAGGGGGTTGCGCTGTTCTACAGCCCTTGATTTATCTGGATCATAGGGCATCCTCGAAAGAACATTACCCACCCCCAAATACCATTATGACCTATTTTTCGGCATATTCTTAGGTTTTGATAAAATTTTCAACCAAGCAAAATGGCCAAAAATTATCTTCAGGTGAAATCCTAAAACCAAAGTTTGAAAACACCCTCACAGGCGTGGGGGAACACAACATTAAGGAACTAAAACAAGATGTCAGACTTGAATGAGGTATTGGAAGGGTGTCAACTGTTAACCAGCATATTAATTCAGTAGGGTCTTGGACGTACAGAACAGAAAATACAGAGTGATAAATTAGGGTTTGGTTTGGTAATCATTCACCAGTCGGTAAAGGGGTGAGTCCTGAATATGTTCTATGCGGACTGGCTCTTCCGGATCAAAGCGCATGGCCTCAATGTAGTCCTGAAGTCTTTGCTGTGCAGCAGGATCTACTTGCCTAGTCGGCCCCTCGGAGACCAAGGTCACTGCAATGCCCTCCTGAGGGGCAATATCAGCTTTTGGTTCTAAAGTATCCCCAATTATGTTGGTACCCGATTCCTGTACCAAAGCGGGTGCTTTGGGTGTGGACTGCTCAGTCGGCATCAGGATCAGTACTGTCACAATAGCAACACAAGCAGCAATAGCTACACGGGTGAACTGCATTCGCCACTGCACAGAGGGTTTGCGTTCGACACCCAGAGCAGGTTCTGACTCCAGCGCAGCAGCAATCCGTTCGGCCAGAGCACTGCTGACAGGAATACCACGATCATGCAGCACCGATTGCACCAGATGGTAGCGCTGCCAGCGTGCTGCCAACCCAGGGTCATCTTGCATCGACTTCAGTAGCCTTCGCATCTCAAACTCGTCAGTCTCACCATCCATAATCGCAGACAGAGCCTGATTTTCAAAGTCACTCATAATCTGATCCATCGAAACCACTCTGTAATGTACCATCCACATGGATGGTACAAGAAAATCAACCTAACTTGGCACTCAATAATTGCCAATTCACCCTTACTAAAGTAACTCTCTAATCTTTTTGTCAATAGCCTCTCTGGCACGAAAGATCCTGGATCTCACCGTACCAACCGGGCAATCCATAACTTCAGTGATGTCCTCATAACTGAGTCCTGAAAACTCGCGCAAGGTAAACGCTGTTTTCAAATCTTCCGGCAACTCCTGTATCGCATCATTGATGGCCTGCTTCAGCTTTGCTGTCGCAAGTAAACTTTCCGGGCTTTCTATATCCCTGAGCAATCCACCTATTTCGGTATGTTCAGCTTCCTCTGCATCCAAATCGCTGACTGGTGGCCGACGACTGCGGGAAACCAAATGATTCTTTGCCGTGTTCACCGCAATCCGATAAAGCCATGTGTAAAAGGCACTATCCCCGCGGAAAAGTGGCAATGCCCGATAAGCCTTAATGAACGATTCCTGACTTACATCCTCCACTTCCTGAGTATCCTGAATAAAACGGCTTATCAGGGCAGCCACACGATGCTGATAACGCAGCACCAGCAGGTTGTACGCATTTATATCACCTGCCAGAACTCTATCAACGAGTTGTTGATCAGTAGCATCCGACACTTGCCCCTACTCCCTTCACTGCTTCCTGGGTCCGGGTTCCTGTGCCAGTCGCTGATTAATTATAATGCAGACTAATAGGATAGTTCTGGATTTCGCCAGCTCCCAACATTTCTGCTTTCCTAATAGACAATCTATGGATGCAAAAGTTCTCAAAATCATTAAAATCATCGCACTTTAGTTAGGTTGCCGCTGGCAACGCCCAAATACTTCAAAGTTAAGAGGCGACCCTGGTCCATTTTACCTGCTGTCAGTAACGCCGCTTGCCGCCAGCTTACTTAAATATCTCTATAGTATAATTTCGTTATTATTATCAGTGAGTTAGACTTCTCATGTCAAATCCTTCGGAGGCATTGTACAGAGCCACCGACCTGCTGATCATAGGCAGCGGTGCTGCCGGACTAACACTTGCGCTTCGCTGCGCCGATTTTGCTTCAGTCACCGTTCTCAGCAAGGGCGACTTGAAGGAAGGGGCCACTTTCTATGCCCAGGGCGGCATCGCTGCCGTACTCGACGACAGCGACAGCATCGAATCCCATGTAGAAGATACTCTTATTGCCGGAGTTGATCTCTGCCATCGGACAGTTGTAGAGCATATCGTGGCCCATAGTGCCGAGGCTGTAAGCTGGTTGGTTGCCCAAGGTGTCCCCTTTACCACCAGAAACAGGCCGCAAGGCTCTCAATCAGTCGCGACGGCCACTGACGCAAAAAAGCCAGCAAAATCGGATTCCAGCCTGCTCAGTTCCTTACATTTGACCCAAGAAGGCGGCCACAGCCACCGCCGCATTATCCATGCCACCGATGCGACTGGCAAAGCGGTATTTGAAACCCTGCACCAGCGAGCCCAGGAACATCCTAGTATCCAATTGCTGGCTGGATTTACGGCTGTGGACGTGGTAACCGATAAGACGGTGGCCAATGGGCAAAATACATGCATTGGGGCCTATGTATTGAACCAACAATCCGGCAAGGTAGAGGTAATCCGGGCTCGTTTTGTGGCATTGGCAACTGGTGGGGCCAGCAAGACCTATTTATACACTACCAATCCAGACGGAGCCAGCGGTGACGGCATTGCCATGGCATGGCGAGCTGGTTGTCGGGTGGGCAACATGGAGTTTAACCAGTTTCATCCCACCTGTTTGTTCCATCCCCATGCCAAGTCATTTTTAATCACCGAGGCTCTGCGTGGTGAAGGTGCTCTTTTGGAATTACCCGATGGCCAGCCTTTCATGGATCGTTTTGATGAGCGAAGGGAACTGGCACCACGGGATATCGTGGCCCGGGCAATAGACCATGAAATGAAACGGCTGGGCTGTGATTGCGTATACCTCAATATCACCCATAAGCCCGCCAGCTTCATTCGTGAGCATTTTCCCACAATCTATCAGCGTTGCCTCGGATTCGGCATTGACATCACCACCAACCGAATCCCAGTAGTACCGGCAGCACACTATACCTGTGGCGGGGTAGTCACCAATACACAGGGTGAAACAGACATTCACAATTTGTATGCCGTTGGGGAAACCAGCTTCAGCGGCCTGCATGGTGCAAATCGCATGGCTAGCAACTCGCTACTGGAATGCTTCGTGGTTGCCTTTGGTGCCGCACAAAGCATCCAAAACAGGCTGTCACAGACACCACTGGTTGATCATATTGCGGCCTGGGACGAAAGTAGAGTCACCGGATCCGATGACGAGGTTCTGGTCTCACATGACTGGGATGAAATTCGTCGTTTTATGTGGGACTTTGTAGGGATTGTGCGCAGCACCAAACGTTTGCAACGGGCCAGCAGTCGCATTAGTCTTATTCGTGAAGAGGTACGTGACTATTACATTCAGCACAAAGTGACCAATGACAATCTGGAATTACGTAATCTGGCACTGGTATCAGAGCTGATTATCCGTTGCGCCCTGCGGCGTGCGGAAAGTCGGGGCTTGCATTTTACACTTGATTATCCCAATAAACTCAGCACCGCCAAAGACACAATATTGATTCCCTGAAATATGCTGACAATGCATTCCTGGCAAGGATCTAATCAGAATGCTCAATGCACTATTGCTAACATCGTTAGCTGTAGATATAAGAGCAGTTATTTGAGGAACACCGCAAACGAAAATTAGATCGAATCACGATCTTCGTTATGGGCAAGAATCTTGGCAATCAGCGGCTTGAATCTGACTTCTGATGGTTCACTCAACTGTAGTAGCCACTGATACAAATCCTGATCCTCGCTGGCAAGGAAATCTTGGTATAGCAGTTGCTCCTCATTGGAAAGCGAATCAAAGACCTCTGTTGCAAAGGGCACCAACAACAGATCCAGTTCGAGCATACCTCGTCGACTATGCCAAAAGATTTTTTGTCGGTTGAGATCAGTCATGGGTATAATGGCATTCGCTATAGGGCATTAAGACGGTTTGAATGAGTTGCACAAAAGAACTTTATCTCAGCGGTAGACAGACTATACAAAGCAGGCTGAAGACTTCATCTGATAAGCCGGACTTTGTAGTAGCTTTTTGGGCAATAATTGAAGCAACTAGGCAACAGGGTGGAATCATAACAAAATCGGGAATGAGTCTATCCTTCCTTGCCACCACAAAATGCAAACCATAAGCCAGACTAAAACCTCCAGATAATATCGGATTAATGATGCAAGCAGTTAATTTGTCAGCCGTTGGGATGTTTGATTACGTTCGTCTCACTGGTGCAGATGCTATAGGATTTCTGCAAGGTCAAGCGAGTTGTGACGTGCAAAAGCTGACTGACTGCCACTCCTTACCAGGTGCCTTGTGCAACATCAAGGGCCGGGTCATTGCTGACTTTCGGCTATTGAAGATGCCTGATGACAGCCTGCTCTTGCAAACTTGTGTCGGCATGGGGCAAAAAATTATCGATACGCTGGCGCGTTATGCGGTGTTCTCCAAAGTGGAACTGCAACTGTCAAATGGACCGACTGCAGTTTTCGGAATTATAAATGGTCCACAAACTGAAGTATTCAGGCAATACTTCCCCTCTGCAACGATTGAAATTGATACTGTACAGCATAGTAATGACTATACGATGATTTGCCTGCCGGGCTCCGGGCTGCGTCATGAGATCTGGTGCCACAATAACTGGGCAGTCGAACGTCTTGGCCAACTGCCGGGTTTGCAGAGTCCTGATCATAGTTCAGCCTGGAATCGGCAGGATATTCTAGCAGGCACGGTGCATGTGAGGCCCGAAACCAGTGAAAAATATACGCCACAGTTGCTCAACTATGATCTGTCAGGTGTGATTGATTTCAACAAGGGATGCTATACCGGACAGGAAGTGGTCGCTAGAATGCATTACCGCAGTAAGGCCAAGAAACGTCTATACCTGTTGAGAAGCAAGCAGAGTCTGGCTGAGATTGATATGGGAAAGGTGGTGATTTTGTCAGCAGTTGCTGATGAGTCTGGACAGGATGCAGTGGCATTAGGCATCATCAGTACCAAATTCGCCGCTGAAAACCCGAGCTGGACTCTGGCTGAAAGACACTCACCTATTAGCTTGCAAGAGTTCAAGTACCGCACCACTTGAATCATGCACAATGTCCAAGGATGGGGTAAAGGAACATATTTCCAGATGCAGCCTGATTCCACCCGTAATCAGCCGGGGGATCTGACCGTTGGATTTTGTATTTTTGCTGCTTCAGCTATTGTAACGTCGAAAATACCTAACTCATTCAGCCAGCTTTCAAAATCTTTCAAGCTAACAATATTTTGTGAGCAATCTGGTGTCCCCAGCAGGAGTCGAACCTGCAACCTACGCCTTAGGAGGGCGTCGCGCTATCCAGTTGTGCCATGGGGACGCAAAACACATTATAACCATCATTCTACTTAAAGTATTGGTTTTCGATATAGTCGGTCACCTCTTTGGCAAACATTACAAACTTCTGCCCGGTTTGACTGAACGCGGACTTCATCCATTCGGTTTTTCAACCCTGTCTCTGCTGCCCGATTATGATTAGCATTATTCTGCCCACCTTTAATGAGGAACGCTGCGGCAATCTTGATACCATCCTGACTAACCTTGAAGCTGTCGTTAATGCAGAGGTCATTGTAGTGGATGGTGGCAGTACCGATGGCAGTCTGCAGCGGCTGAATCAATCAGGATTTATGCTACTCAATCTGCCTGGCAGCCACCGTGCTGCCCGCCTGAATCATGGCCTGGCAGTAGCCAAAGGCGACTGTATATTTTTGCATCACCCTCGTAGCCTTGTAGAGGCATCTATCTTTGAGCAAGTCAGACAGGCTTGCGACAGTAACAAACCTGTGTGGGGCGGACTCAGTCATCTCTTTGATTTGGATCATCCTCTGCTACGCTTAACCTCTTGGTATTCAAACCGAATTCGTTTTGACCGAAGTGGTATAGTTTATCTGGACCACTGCCTGTTCTTTAATCGTTGCTTTATCGATAAAGAGGTGAGAGTTCCTGATCTGGCTATTTTTGAGGATACCGAACTATCCCGATACTTGGGAAGACAATGCCCTCCACTTCGGCTATCAGCTGAGGCCTGCACATCAGCGATTCGCTTTCGAGAGAACGGTATAATCAGACAATCAATAAAGAATCAACTCCTTAAGTTGGCTTATCATCTGAAGATCTCTCCACAACGAATGAGCAGATTTTATGAAGAAGGATTGGAGTTAAATAATCTGATCCATAAAGAATAACGACTGCCTGCATATGAAAATCAACCTTCGCTGGTTGGACTATTCCTCTGTAAGCGCACAAACTGATCAACTGAGTCGGATACCATTGTGGATGCCAGATTTTTCAGTAAATGACTAATGAGTCCCCTTTGGGAATGAGGATTGCTGTGGCTGAGCACGTTTCCAATACCCATGGTATAGTGCAAAATACTCTGGTAATAAATACTGACTACTTACCATGACTCGTATTACCTGCCGACTGGCATACAGTCCCTTCACCAATTTCGAGCACAAGGTTGCTATTACCTTGACAAGGCCGGATGGATTTAAAACATGATTAAGAGCGGGAGCACAATCCGTGGTCTAGCCTTACCATACCGAGCCTACTGTCTAATGGCTAGCCTCAAACAATCCTTATGCAGTTACCACTGACCAACAGATACTTGCTCTCTGCATTAGGACTGCTGATGTTGATGCTTTTCAACTCCAGAATCCTGTTGGCAGCACCTGAACGGGTCAGTGACTTCGCCATGCTCGATACTGTCGGCGAGTTTCATCAATTGAGTCGTTATCAACATCGAGAAGCTCTAGTGATGATGAGTTTCGATGCCGATTGTTCGACAATGGATGATCACATAACCCGACTGCAGGCAATACAGGAAAAATGGCAAGATCAGGGCGAGAAAGGCATTGAATTTGTACTGCTTGATTCCAAAGGTATTGGACGCAACGCTGCTTCTGGTTTGGCAACACCAAATTCACTACCGTTGCTCGAAGATACGGGTCAGCTGGTATCGGCATCACTGGCTATAAAGCAGGCTGGCGAGGTGCTAGTATTGGATCCATTCAGAACCACGTTGCTTTTTCGCGGAATGGCAGGTGCCGAGTTGGAGCAGACCTTGGCAAAGTTTCTTGCAGGCAACCTTCAAGAGACTGCTGTTACATCGCTACACTCCTGTCCCTTGAATTACCTTGATCGGGATAGACATCTGGAAAACTCACCAGATTATGCGACCGAGGTGGCTCCCATTATCATCGACCACTGTACTGAATGTCATCGGCCCGATGGTGTGGGCCCTTTTGCTATGGACAGCCATTTGATGCTCTTGGGCTGGTCACCCATGATCAGGGAGGTTCTGCTCAACAGGCGTATGCCACCTACTCAGGTGGATCCTTATATCGGTCATTCAAAAGATGCCCGCTATATCAGCACAAAAGAATTGCAAACTCTGGTGCATTGGATTGATGCTGGAGCACCACGTGGAGACTCTAAGATTGATCCATTGGAGCAGTTGGATTTTAAAAATCGCCGCCAATGGCTACTGGGGCAGCCCGACTACATTGTAAAAGGACCTGAAATCGCCGTTGCCTCGACTGGTGTGTTGGACTATGACTATCATACCGTCGAGTTGCCCTTTACTGAGGATCGTTGGGTACGGGCAGTTCAGTATCTGGCTGGGGATGAATCAGTACTGCATCATCTAATGACTTTCGTAGTACCGCCGGAGGAAGATTTCTGGGGACCAGAACGCCAGCAGGAAACCGCCACCCGACGCTTTCTTGAAGGTTATGCCCCGGGCAGGATAACTGCGGTGGAATTTCCTCCTGATACCGGTGTACTCATTCCCGCAGGTTATCGGCTGGCGATGCAGTTCCACTATGTAACAAGCGGTCGATCCACGCTTGATCAGACCATGCTAGGACTCTATTTTCATGACTTGCCGCCTCCCTATGAAAAACTGACACAGGTAGTTGCTTCCCATTTCACGGTCCCGGCTGGCGACAACAATTTCGAACTGACTGCCAGTCATCACTTTGACAATGAGGTTGTAATTGTTGGGGTGAGGGCACACATGCACTTTCGCGGCAAGAAGATGAAATTTAACGCCATCCTGCCCAATGGAGAAAACCTGACTCTATTCAGCGTGCCCGCCTACAACTATGGCTGGCAACCTCATTATCTGTTTACTGATCCGGTCACCTTGCCAGCGGATACTCGCATTGAGATAGTTGGTGCATTGGACAACTCCATGTCCAATCCTGCCAACCCGAATCCCGATGCCGACGTCCCTTTCGGTATCTACAGCTGGGAAGAGATGTTCACAGGATACTGGTCCTATTACATGCCGAATGCCACCGGAAGCCATTAACCATCGTGCATGATTTGGATCCCCATTTTGCCTTCATTTTAACTGAGGCAATTGTACTATTGCTAAGCATTTGATTTATCGGAGATAAATTAACCTACAAAATACTTTGCCCAAGAAAAGACTATTTTGGGCCTTTGGACCAGTTTTGGTAGTTTCTTTGGTTTTTGAAGAATTTCATCCCGGGGCGGTCAGGTTCGCAAGCGCACCTTGGCTGAGGAAGAAGTGGTAAGCGACTGAAGGCGGTACGGATAGAGACTAGAATCCAAAAGTCGCAATACTTGAGAGGCCGCCGTAGCTGGCTTCTTTGCAACCAGATAGCATTTTTTGGCAGTTGTGCGTTCGGCTTTTAATCATGGACCTTGCGGCTTCGCCGGTTCGGGCGACTAGGGTTGTTGATGTCATCATCAAGGTGGCTCCGGTATTACTCGGCACCAACCGATCGAGGCCTGTTATTTCTGCTACGCGCCGAATGGTCTGCTTTGCATTATCAGTTCATGACACTTGAACAATTCCGCTGGAGGTTGGTCGTTGTTGGACGAAATCGAGTTTTCATGCAGGGAGTTCGGCTCTCTCTCGGCCCCGACAGTCTATGACATTCTGCGCCTGCGGGCGGAGGTCTTCATTGTTGAGCAGAACTGCGCATTTCTTGATCCGGATGGTGATGATCTGGCGGCATTGCATATTACAGGATGTTGTAAAGGTCGTCTCTTGGCCTATGCCAGGCTACTTCCCCCTGGTATTCGCTATCCCGGTTGTTCTATTGGGCGGGTATCCACCAGCAAAGAAGTTCGTGGCACAGGGCTAGGGCGAGATTTGGTACATTTTGCCATCGGTTGCAGCCGTGATTATTGGCCGAATCAACCCATCATCATTGCAGCGCAGCTGTATCTGGAGCAGTTTTATCTTGATTTGGGTTTTGTGACCGAATCGAAACCTTTCCTGGACGATGGCATCATGCATCTGCTGATGCGACTTGAGACTGCTTCCTAGTCAAAATCAGCACGACTGAAGGTCGAGACCTACCGATACCATTCCCTGCTACTTCGCCTGCGCCACAGACCCTTGACAAAGATTTCATAAGAGATTGGGCTGCTATTGCCCAGAAATGACAAATAATCGTTGTCCTGACTTTGAAGAAACAGGGTTGCAGGCATGTTAGAAAAGCATTCAGATATTGCCACCCTAACGGGATTCGTTCAAGAATTGAGCAGAGCAAGTGCCAATCTTTGTCGCAAATCGTCATAAATTGCAATCTTGCCAAAAATTGCTTTGGGCTAGTCGCCAGCTTGTGACAAAATTATGCTGCTATATCTAAGTGAGTCTAGATGACGGCGAAAGAATTGTTAAGGTTATACAATGCCGGGTGGCATGATTTTGCGTATGTGAACTTCAAAGGCGAAGAATTGCGATTAGCGAACTTTCGAGATGCGAACTTGAGCTATGCATGGTTGGAACATGCGAACCTTCATGGCGCAGACTTGAGTCGTGCAGACTTGAGCAATGCAAACTTATGCGGCGTTGATCTGAACAATTCGTGGTTGGAATACGCAGACTTGCGAGGAGCGAATTTGATCTGACCAACGATAAAACATCACAACCTGAGTGACGTGAACTTGCAGGGGGGGGCTTTGAAGGTGCGACTTTTTAGTTTGTTGCAATTCTTTCTTACGCCGCCTGTGCACTGGAGTTTTCGTTCGGGTTAGACTGCCCTGTCAGGCTGGCATGCAAGATCTATTTGCAAGAGCAACCCGAAAGGTAATTGAAAGAAATATCTCCTGGATATAACAATCTGGGATGTAACAATAATGTAATGTTCGCTTGTGTAAAATTGCATCGTCAACAGGATGAGGCCGAATGCGAGGCACCCGGAGATGCCAAGGCTTCTATAATAATAAATCACAGCATTCGGCGGGTGACTTGATTGCTCAATGAGCGTCAATGGCGTTCAGTTTGACAACCTTTTCAGCATAATTTACTTAATCTACATACTTTCAGGAGGAGCAAATGCGCTGTCCCTATAGTGCAAGGAATCTGTTGTGTGTGTCTACATTGCTGGCGGTCGGCTTTGCTGGTCAGGCAGCTGCTCAGGACACGTCATCCGCCATCCGAGGCCGTGTGATCGACGGCTCTGGAAATCCACTGTCCGATGCCACAGTAGTGGTTGTGGATTCGCGGACCGGTGCAACCCGAACACTGGAATCAAACAACTCAGGCACGTTCTACGCCACTAACCTTCCTGTGGGCGGGCCCTACATTGTCACAATCAATGAAGAAAGAACGGTCACCATCAATCAGATTGCTCTGGGTGATGTCTACAATCTGACCATTGATATGGGTCTATCCAGCGAAATCGAGGAGATAATTGTGCTGGGTGAGGCCAATACTCTGGTCGATGTCGCAGCCGGTCCTTCAGCCACCTTTGGACAGTTCGAAATGGACACCATGGTGGCCTACAATCGGGACATCCGCGATGTTTACTCGCTGGATCCACGTTTCAATCTGGACGGGGATGCTCGTGATTCACAAGTCAACTGTATTGGCAAACACCCTCGCTTCAACAGCATCAGCCTGGATGGAATTGCCCAGAATGACCGCTTTGGCCTTAACAGTAACGGCTATGCCACCGCTACCGGCATGCCTTTTCCCTATGCGGCAGTGGCCCAAGTGTCGGCCGAGCTTGCTCCCTTTGATGTGACCTACGGTGGTTTCAGTGCCTGCAACATCAATGCAGTGACCAAATCCGGTACCAATGAATGGACCGGCAATGCATTCTTCGAAGGCACCAATGATGGTCTTCGTGGAGATTCGATCACCACACCAGATCGGGATAGGGTTCTGTTCAACACGGAAGATTACGACGAAGAGTACTACGGCTTCTCGGTTGGCGGCCCGATCATCCGTGACAAGCTGTTCATCTTTGGTGCTTACGAGGAATCTGAGGCCCCGGAATTTATCGCTCAGGGTTTCGCCGGTTCGACCAACGGCGAAGCACGCCCATGGCTAAGTCAGGCTAACTTCAATCGTATCCGGGATATTTCCAATAATGTTTACAACTACGAACCGGGTGGTGAACCAGCCAATGGAGTACAGACTACTGAGAGCTTCATTATTCGCCTAGACTGGAACATCAACGACAACCATACCGCTTCGTTGATTCACAATGGCTATGATGGTGTTGAGGACCGCGCCTCAGACGGTGATACCAACGAGTTTGAATTTTCCAACCACTTCTACCAAAAGGGAGCGGAGCTGGAAACTTGGACGGCCAAACTACAATCCCAGTGGACTGACAATTTTTCCACCGATATTTTCATCAACACCAATGAAATGGTGGATTTGCAGAGAACGGTCGGAATCAAGGATATTGCTGACCACCAAATTAGTGTAGGCCGCAATGTGGTTTACCTCGGGGCCGACGATTCACGCCAGGCCAATCAGTTAAACTGGGAATCGACCTTCTATCGCTTTTCTGGCCAGTATCTTGCTGGTGATCATGTGATCTCCTTCGGTTACGAGCGAGATGAGCTACAGGTATTCAACCAGTTTGTGCAGCATGCCAATGGCGGTGAGTACGATTATTTTGATGATTCCGGTGGCAACCCGGATTTCTGCGACGCGCTAACCGCCCAGGGTCGTTTTGATGATCCAATGTGCAGCCTCAGTGGCATTGACAAGTTTGAACTGGGTCGCCCCAGCCGCATCTATTATGGAAGTGGCGGAGGTACCAACAATCCAATTGATGCCGCAGCAAATTACGGAAACAACACCAGTATTTTTTATCTCCAGGATGAATGGTACCTTCCCAATCTAAACCTGACCTTGGTGGGTGGCCTGCGCTATGAGCGCATGAGTATGACAGACCGTCCTACCTATAACAGGTCATTTGCTGAACTTGCCGGTGTCCGAAACGACGGCAATCTGGACGGTGTGGATCTATGGATGCCTCGACTTGGTTTTACTTGGGAAGCCAATAATAATCTGACAGTAAGGGGTGGAATAGGCCTTTACTCGGGTGGTAATCCGAATGTGTGGATCACCAATGCATGGAGTAATGACGGGATATCCAATGTGCAATTGCAGTTGCGAAATTTTGATGGTTCCCGCTCCGTTCTGAATGATCTGCCGTTGAGTGGTATGGGACGTCCTGGTTTCGATGTGCCCCAGACCCTGTTCGATCAGGTTGCTGCAACTTCAGTTGAAGAAGGTGCCGTTGAAGGGCTGGTGTTAATTGATCCAGATTATAAGCAACCCTCAGAGATAAAGTATTCGCTGGGTGCCACTTACACCTTTAACAATGGCCTGATTGTGGATGCGGATATTCTGCACTCACAGCAGGACAATCCGGCCTATTACGAGGACATTGCCCAGGATCAGGTTGGCGTTACGGTGGCTGGTCAACCAATTTTTGATTTTGTTCGCGGTGCTGACAACTTCATGCTTACCAACGCTCAGACTCATGGTGAAGGCACAGCTATTTCACTGGTAGCTAAACAAAGACTGGACTGGGGTCTGGACTGGTTGTTTGGGTATGCCTACACGGATCAGACGGATGTCAGCCCGATGACTTCTTCTGTAGCTGGATCCAATTTTGGCAACCTAGCCCTCAACACTCTATTGGATCCACTGCCAGCCACATCCAATTATGTATCGCCTCACCGCTACACAGCGCGAGTGAGTTACGCTCATGAGTTCATTCCGGGGCATCAGACTCGCGTCACCGCCATATTTTTTCGCAAGAAAGGTCAGCCGCAGAGTTTTGTGATGAGCTCGCAGCCACTGGAAGGTGATCGGCGGTTCGGACGCCACCAGCTTTACATCCCCACGCTGAACGATCCCAACGTTGTGTTGGGGCCAAACTTCGATGTGAATGCCTGGGCTGAATTTATTCGAGTTAATGGATATTCGGACTTTCAGGGTGGATTTCTGCCACGCAACGAGTCGCATGCCCGCTGGTCTACCCGGATGGACCTGCGAATCGACCAAGAGATTCCCTTCTTCTTTGGCACTCGAGCTCGGGCCTACCTGAAGGTGTACAACATGCTCAACCTAATCAATGATGAGTGGGGTGTACAGGTTGATGCTGAGTTCTTTTCTCAGGAAGTGGTGGACATGAGCCTGGATTCCATGAACCGATATGTGTTCAACGAATTCACACCAGACACAATCAATGATCTTCGTGAGAATGCTTCACTATACGAAATTCGCATGGGAATTCAGTTCGAGTTCTGATTCTGTCTAATTCCAATCCTCTCGAAAACCCGACCACTCAGCTGAAGTGGCCGGGTTTTTTGGCTTTTAAAGGGCGACGGTAGAATTGCTCAAACCAATATTGGATATGGTCCTCAGATTAAATCAATCGGGGGCATCTCATGGACAACAATTACCAAATATTTTTTCGTATGCAATATCAGAGCTATCGCAAGATGTATTCATCTGCTGATAATTAAATAGTCTGTGGACTAAAGATCCTCAGATCCCAATGGCTAAACAAAGATGTAGCTTCGTTGAGGCCTTACTAGATCACAAGAACATAGGAAAAAGTTTGATATAGGCAAGGATGAGTTCAAAATAGAAATTCATACCCAACATAAGAGTATTGATGTGATTGCAAGAATTGATGAAAAATATGTTTTGCTAATTGAAGACAAGACTCATAGTAACCAACATAGTGATCGACTTAACCGATATCATAGTCAAGTATTGAGTGGAAACATGTGGTTAGGAGATGTGGCCGAAGAAGACTTATTCTCGATTTAATTCATACAATGAATAATCGAAATGTAGGTATTACTGAGGATACTGCCACAAAGGTTTCTGCCTCCCTGGATCAAGATACTTATCAGCTCAGCGGGTCAAAAGAGATGGCCTAACCCGATAATCACGATCTGCACTGGAAATCGAAAACACCCTTTCATTCTCCCCTGTAGGAAATGCCATCAATAAGTATTGACCACTATTGGGAATAAGTGTACGGTACCAACTCCTGACACAGGTGCTGGCTTGCATACCATTCGGTAATGCTGGAGTCAGTTAAACGGGAAGACCGGTGGATTACTGTTGGCATGGCCAACATTGATGAGTCCGGCGCTGCCCCCGCAACGGTGAATCTTAGGTGAACACAATGTGAGCACCGGATGAGCCCGATACCGGCCTGAGTTAGTCCAACACACCCTGAATGATAGCAGAGACAGGGTGATCACGGTGCAGCGGAGGGCTCATCGGTAGTTGAATATCCTCTCTCAGGAAAAGTATTCACTACTTACATCTCTCCCTCATTGAACTCTTAGTCATTGAGGAATCAACTAATGCTTAATCGTTATAGAAAGAAACAGAGCTTGTCTCTGATTTCTGCACAACCACGTTCGATCAATTTCTGGCTCGCAACCATGGCTACTGGTTGTGCTTTACTAAGTGCGCCTCTCAGTGCCCAGCAAATCGAATCCGAAGAGGTTGAAGAAATTGTTGTTATTTCCAGTAGGATCCCAATTCCACTGCGACAAATTGGTACATCCGTATCAGTTCTGGATGAATTTGATATCGAAGCACGGGGGGTATTGCAACTCTCTGATGTGCTACGGCAAATGCCTGCTGTTGGTAGCAGCAGTAACGGCGGAATCGGCAAGAGAACAACGGTGCGCATTCGTGGCGAGGAAGGATTTCGGACCCTGACCTACATTGACGGAATGCGGCTACAAGACCCAAGTGCACCACAGATTGCTACTGACTTCTCGCAGTTTATGACCGACGGTATTGGTCGTATTGAAATCCTGCGTGGGCCACAAGGTCTTGCTTACGGTGCGGATGCCGGCGGTGTAATCAACATCAGCACGCGAGGTGCCGATGATGGATTATCTGTCAGTCTTGATGGTCAGTCTGGCGCGTTCGGTACTAACCAATTGTCAGGCAATCTCACCGGACGCACTGGTAAACTGGATTACTTCGTTTCACTCACCGATTATGAGACTGATGGCTTCAATACATTAGACACCGACAATATTTCTCCCGACGATGATGGTTATGAAAATACCAGCTTCCATGGTCGGGTCGGTTATGATCTGACAGACTTTTGGCGCATTGAACTGGTGCATCGAGGGGTTGACGGTGCCAATGAATACGATAGCTGCTTTGGTCCTGAAGGTCGGGTGCATGACTGCAGAAATGACTATGACTTAAGTGCCACTAGGCTGGGTTTAGAATACGGTGGTGAAGCATTCAGCCATTCTCTTTCCTATACCACCACGGAGTCAGATCGGCAGAACTATACTCTAGGTGTTCCGTCTTTTGGTGCATTGGGTGAGCAGAATCGACTTGAATATATTGGCTCAGCCACCAGCCTACCGGGCTTCAACCTAGTGTTCGGCGGAGATCGACAGGATGACATCAGCAATGGCCGCAGCCGGGACAATACAGGTCTATTTCTTGAATACATCAGCGATTTCTCAGACAGCATATTCTTAACAGCAGGAGTGCGCCACGATGATAATGAAGACTTCGGCACCAATACGAGTTATCGTCTCAGTGGTGCTTACCTCATTGAGCTGGGAACTGGCACTCTAAAGTTCAGGTCAGCACTGGGTACCGGGTTTCGAGCACCCAGCCCTTCTGAAATTCAGTACAACAGACGACCAGCTGTGTTTCCACCAGCATCGGAAGTCACACTATTACAAGAGGAAAGCAATGGCTGGGAAGCTGGTGTGGAGTATTTTAGCGATGATCTGCGACTGGAGGTCATATATTTTGATCAGGATGTTGAGAATGCCATCTTTTTTGATCGGGCCACTTTCAGTGGTTATTTGCAAGATGCTGGGACCAGTACTTCACAGGGTGTGGAGTTGACTGCTGAAATTCCAATTAATGAAGCTATTCGAGTCACCGGAAACTACACCTTTAACGATACCGAGCGGCCAAATGGTATGCAACGGTTGCGGAGGCCAAAACAACTTTTCAATGTGGGTTTAAATTATCTCGGCTTTGACGGTCGCCTCAATGTCAATGGGTTTTATCGGTACCAGGCAGATTCGATTGACAACCCTGGCCCCCTTGAAGACTTTGGTGTATTCGATATCACCGCTTCTCTCGCAATCAATGACAATGTTCGCCTGTACGCACGACTGGAAAATACTTTTGATCAGGAATATGAAGAAGTCATTACCTATAACTCTGCCGAGAGAGCCGCATATATTGGTGTAAATCTACGATTTGGTTGCACATAGTCAGCTGGGAGAGTGCCAGAAACACAATGCCTGATTTTGCCGTCTCTCAACTTACAGGGGCGGCATATCTTTCACTGCAGCTAGGAATCTGGATTAATCCTCAATCCTTTCAATTTTGTGTTGCTGGAAAGTGCAATCCACCTATAAACTGAATTTGGCCAACATCGGTATCCGTTATGAGAGTACATGAATTTATCACCCGCTTTGTTATTCTACTGATTTCTACACTTTCTCTGACTGCGGAGGGTGCTGATAGCAATCGCCTGTATGTTCAGATTAAGGATTTGGTACCGGAGGGTGATGAGATTTTCACTGGTGCCGATATTGATGCTGTTGAACTGTCCAGCCCAAATGGTATGGTACGACTCTACGCCTCTGCCCTGATTGAAAACAACTCAAATTCAGTGACTCCAGATCATGCTGATCAGGCAAGTGCATTGCTGGGTCCGCCGGTTTTGATCAGTTCAGAAGCACCCTATGTCAAATCGCTAAACGGCGGCAGCGTTAGTGTTGCCATAGATACACTGGGGCTACAGGTCAGTCCTGACTGGAATCTAACAGTCTATGAAGTCGACGGCACCCTGTATGCCGAAGGAGCACCCGAACCCTACCAAATTGCTGTATCTCGGGATCCGAGTGGACCCTGGCGTGATCTGGGCATTGGCTCTGGTATTACCAGACTGGCACTGGCTGGCCAACAAAAACTGCAGCTAAGTGACCAGGAGACATCCAGTCTATCGTCGATTGTGTCACAGTAGACCATAATATTCGTTTGCCTGAATCACTGGGCACCATTGTTTCGGCTGAAGAATTTCGTCTTCATCTGGCTAATTCCCCACAACAAATAATTGCCGAATTGAAGGCTTTCCTGGTTTACTACGAACACCATGAGCATCAGGTAGAGGAGCACGGGGCGACAGACAATGGAGGGCTGCAAGCCACTGCACGCATAATGGCATTGCTAGCAGAACGCCTTGAGCAACTGCAGAAATAGCATCAGTAGCCATTTACATTGCACCTAGTAGCCACTTTCAGTTTACGAAGTCAAGATAAAGAAGGCTTGCATTCCTATCAGTATGCAGAGATTCGCAGAAAGCTCATTGTACTTGTCAAACCATTTTTACCGGATTCAAATTTCAATCTTTAGATTCGAGTAGCTGGCAACGCTGGAACGATTGGTTATCAGTAATGACAAAAACCTAGCAATGTGCAAACATGTATATTGGGAATACTTCCGATTTCTTTGGAGTAAATTCATGAGGAAAACCAAGGCGATTTCAGCTCCTTTCACCACTAAATCAAACTAGGAAAGCTACCGAACTGGCAACCACTCTCAACATCTATAACTATTTTCTTGTTCTTGGAACACCCACTGTTATTTCATGGACATGTTAGTAGAGGCCATAAAACTATAAATGATGGAGTTTCATTGATTCAAAACTCAGGCAAATGCTTTGCAATATTTTAACTTTGCTAACCCCATGATAGATTGAGCATTTCCCGCAATTTCTTTTTAACTTTATGGGTGGAGCCTAGATATGACTAACCATAAAATTGCGCTACTGGACGGCGATGGCATTGGGCCAGAGATCATGGCAGAGGCCGTGAAGATTATCGAGTTGGTTGCCAAACGCAACTCAGTCACTTTTGAGTTGCATCATGCCCCTTTTGGTGCAGGGGCCTGGTTCAGCGATGGGCACTCTTTTCCAGAACAAACCAAGGCATTATGTGATGAGGCCGATGCCATCTTGAAGGGGCCAATCGGACTCAGTCATGAGGAATCCAAAAAGATTCCCATGGATATGCAGCCAGAGCGCGGTGCTCTGCTACCCCTGCGCCGCCGCTATGATACCTATGCCAATTTCCGTCCGGTATCCCTGCCCAGGGGATTGGCTCACTTCTCACCCCTTAAACCGGAAATTATTGGTGATGGCATCGACTTGATGATAATTCGCGAGCTGGTCGGTGGGTTGTACTTCGGTGAGAAACAAACCGGAGTCAATGCCCGAGGCAAGCGATATGTTCATGAAATGCTTGAGTATGATGAGGATCAGATTGCGCGTATTGCCAAGGTAGCTTTTGTGACTGCTCAAAAACGCAAAAAGGTTCTGCACAGTATCCACAAAAGCAATGTCCTTAATTCCAGTGTGCTATGGAACGAGGTGATGGAAGAAGTGGGCAAGGATTATCCAGAGGTGGAACTCAGATACACTCTGGTGGATGCCGCAGCGACTTATCTATGCCTTGATCCGGGTCAGTTTGATGTGATGGTCATGGAAAACATGTTTGGTGATATCCTAAGTGACCAGGGAGGCGGAATTTTGGGATCACTGGGGCTAATGCCCTCGGCCTGTGTCGGGCCAGAAAAAATTTATTATGAACCCTCCCATGGTTCTGCCCCTGATATCGCCGGACAAAACGTGGCTAACCCCTACTCCATGATAGGCTCGGTTGCCATGATGCTGGAAATGAGTTTTGGAATGGCAGAGGAGGCCAAAAATGTCTGGCAGGCCATGCAAAGTGTATTCGCCAAAGGTTACAGCACCCCGGATTTGTCGCCAACAAAGAACGAAGCGGAGATTATCAGCACCGACCGCTTTGGAGATCTAGTAGCTGAAGAATTGAACGCACTTTGAGTGGGAGCCAGTGCAATTTTGCTACGCCAATCCGGTTCGGAAGTGCCAGAGAATGGCTGATGGAACTGATGGTAAGTTTACTCTGGCAAATCCCATCTGTTTGAAATCTTACTGAGCCAAAACGGATAGGAACTATGCAGTTCAACCACTGTGCATTAATAAATTTATCATTCGCAATGTAGCTTTGACTGCCGCCAGTACCTGATTGGAGTCTACCCCACGGGTCTTGAAATCACGTTCCGGTGATTCCCAGGTAATGATGCATTCGGTCAAGGCATTTGTTTGACCGCCACGGGGAATATGCACTTGGTAGTCGATCAACGACGGCATGCTGAACTTTACCTGTTCAACAATTGGTGTGATGGCATCCATAAAGGCATCAAAACCACCATTGCCCGAACCCGAGCCCTGATATTCGGTGCCTTCCAGCTCAACACGGATACTGGCTGTGCTCTCAACATTAAAGCCCGTATTAATGTAACAATTTAATAGGCTGACATGGTGGAAGTCTCCGCTTTCCATAACATCAGCAATGATGAACGGCAGATCCTCTGAAGTAATTATATGCTTCGAGTCCCCAAGCTTGACAATTCTATCCAGAACCCTGGCCTGCTCTTCTTCAGACAACTGAATACCTAGCTCTTTCAGATTATTTATTAGCGAGGCCTTGCCACTCATCTTACCCAATGCATAGGTTCGTTTGCGGGCGAAACGCTCAGGGCTGAGCATGGTGGTATATAGATCGCCCTTCAGATCTCCGTCAGCATGAATACCGGCAGTCTGAGTGAACACATCGGCCCCTACAATGGGTGTATTGGCAGCGATTCGTTTGCCGGAAAAGTTTTCCACCATGCCACTCACCACAGCGATATGTGATTCGTCAACAGACAAAGTTACGTCAAGTTTATCCTTGAGTGCCACAGCCACTTCTGCCAACGAGGCATTGCCGGCTCGTTCACCGAGACAGTTTATTGTGCAGTGAATGGTGTTTACGCCAGCTTCCACCGCAGCCAGCACATTGGCAGTAGCGAGACCATAGTCGTTATGCGGATGAAAATCGAACTCTGCTTCGGGAAAGGAAGTCAACATTTCATGCAGTGACTTGTGGACTTCTGCCGGAGTGAGCAGGCCCAGAGTATCGGGCAACAGATAATGGCTGATACCTAGGTCAGCTGTTCCAGTCATCAGGTCGAAGACGTAATCCTTACTATTACGAAAGCCATTTGACCAGTCTTCCAAATACATATTGACACGCAGGCCCTGACCTCTGGCATAGTCTACCGTTCGGCGGATATCCTCCAGATGGGTATTGAGGGTTTTTCCCAGCTGCTCCCGGCAATGTTTCTCGCTTCCCTTGCACAGTAGATTTATAACCCTGCCGCCGGCACTGCTAATCCAGTCAACGCTGCGTCGGTTGTCGACAAATCCCAGTACCTCGACCTGTTCCAGTAGACCTTCCGCCTCTGCCCAGCCGCAGATCTGAGCCACCGCAAGCCTTTCCCCCTCAGAAACGCAGGCGGATGCGACCTCAATACGGTCAACCCGCAGTGATTGGAGCAAAGCACGTGCGATATTCAGCTTTTCGTTAGCCGAGAATGAAACTCCCTGGGTCTGCTCGCCGTCTCGCAGGGTGGTATCCATCAAGCGGATATGCCGGTTTATTGTTGCATTCATGGCTTTTCTCTGACCCTTTGCGAATGATTGTGGATGTAAATTCGGCCAGCAAAGACAATATCTAAAGTTGCTAGACCGAATCAGCAACTCATTCTAGCAAATAGACCCCCGGATAAGGAAATTGTCATTTGCATATGGCCAGGATTGAGGGTTTCGACTCTATGAATGGACTTTTCAATCAGGTGCAATATTGTAAACCTCGCACATCTGTCATAAGGGAGATAGAGATTTACTCTTGTCTCTGGTAAATAATGGTGCCAGACAAACCATTATGTCTTGTCCGCATTGCCTTAATATCAAAGTTTAAGAAGCTGATTCTGAGGCTGAACAATTGTCAATAAAGCGTAGCTTAAATACCAAAAACCAAGGTGCTATTTTGCTTTGATTGGCCTACTAGGAGTGGAAATATATGAGCAGTTTGAAGCAGTTTAAGGTGCGAAAAAATAAGGTTAGTGCGGCTTGGTCAATTCTGAATGAACTTCCGGTCCAATTAAAAGCCATATTGCTAATTTTTTGACTGATTCAAAGATAGTAGCTACTAACTGTTGTCAATACAATCATCAAGCAGATATAACCTCCAAATTCCTACTCGAAAAGTTCTTTGATCTTTAATGTGTATCATTCACAGATCATTAACTATAAACACTTTTCAGTTAATGATAAGCATATGAGTTCAAAGCTAGTAAATCCTTGCTTATTCGATATTGCGATTTACATACTAATCTACAAAAAATAACCCGGTAAGGGTAATGACACAGGCTACCAGCTCCTATAAATCATTATGAAATTTGAATCGCTAAGGGTAAGAATCTTTAAAGGTTTTGCCATAATGAAATGCATGACATACCTGGAATTAACTATACCAAACCTATTCTCACTGAAGAACTGTGTCCATTACTAAACTATATGCATGAAAAATCTAAAATTTCATTTATCAGTCCTATGTTTCAGATGGCATAGTCAAGCTATTTGCGCCTCTTGTTCTACTAAATAATCCCGCTCCATACTCGCAACCTTGCGTTAGAACATCAGAATATAAGCTTTATCAGGGCACATTATGAGAACTGGCAGAGGAGTTTCGTGCCTATTCAGAGCGAGATGGCCGAGTATTTGTTTAGTCTCACTTTCCTGATTTCCTCAATGCTACAAAATATATAATGTTTTAGCTTGGAAATAATCAGATTACCAAGAGTTCAGGCATGTAGCTGATGTTGAGCAGTTAGCGGCACCGATTTCAGATGGAGATTAGATGGGCTATCTCAAGAGGTAAGGATACTTCAAGAAAGTTAGATCGGAACAAGAATTAGATTTAGAGAAAGATTGGCAGCAAATGGTTTTTGAAGTAAATCAGAGTCTTTATCTAGTGTCTGCATGAAATCTACAAAAGTGCTGCTATCTTGCTGAAAATCAACTGAAAAAGTCAAACTTTTCGGCTCGAAGATCTTCTAATTTTCCATTGAATCGTCTAA
>JAPORB010000052.1 GCA_026710425.1 Gammaproteobacteria bacterium | reverse complement strand
CGGTTCCGGCTAGATTCCCACCAGCGGGGCAGCCACCGCACGACCCGCTGGACTGGCATGACCTAAATACTGACAGTCCTCGGGAATTGCCCAAAGTCTTCCCAGTAACTTACTTTCTCCGGCAACTCTTCCGGTGTCGCCTGAACGTTACCATTAACATCAGTCACTCTTGAAACCAGTGTGTGCTCACCAGGGGAGGGGTTGTCCCAGTTGAAGGTAAAAAGTTTCCAGGAGTAGCGGGTGTTCTGTGAGTCCAGCTCGGCCAGCTGCCAAGAACCGTCATCCACTTTTACCTCAACAGATTGCAAAGGAGTACCATCATTGAGCACAAAGCCCATCACCTTGTACTCTCCAGCATTTTCGGTCACACGAACGATGGAAGACTTCAGGTTCATAGTGGTAACTGAGTTTTCGACCCAGCGTTCCACACCGCCAACCTCTTCGCGTTTGAGTGTGACATAATCACGCCCCATAAATCTGCCCATATAACGGGTATTTTGGACATGAATCTGAGTCAGCCACTTAACATTGGCTACACCATACCAGCCGGGAACGATCAGACGCAGGGGTTTGCCATGATAGTGAGGCAAAGGCCTGCCATTCATAGCGAACGCCAGCAGGTTTTCCGGGCGCATGGCATCAAGAATTGACAGAGAGCGGGCAAAGGCTTTTTCCACTTCACGACCCCTGATCTCTTCAGTGGAGGTATCCGCTCCGAAGAATACAACCTCTTTGGCTCCGGACTGTATATCCGCCTGCTCAAGTATTCTGGCCAACGGAACGCCCTGCCAGTGGGCATTGCCAATAAGCCCATGAAACAGCCGCTGGCTATTGCCACCGCATTCAAATCCTACTACCTGTTCAATCGTCTCGTCGCTCATCAAATCGGCCAGTGAGAGCTCCATCTCATTGTCGACCATGCCGGTAACTTTCAAATGCCAGGAATCATTATCAACTTCCGGCTGACCGTAATGCTGCACCAGATAGAAATCATCATTGGGTGTGATGAAATTAGAGATCTCCCGCGTGTCTTGCCAATGGGTAGTATTGGGCTGTACCGGGCGATACTGGAAAGTGTCCGGCACATCGGTAAATGGCACCAGTCTCTCCCCTTGGGCCAGTGCGGGAAACACCCATCCGCCAACAGCGGCTCCTGCCGCCAGCATGCTGCCCTGTAACATTCGACGTCGGCTTTTTTCTTCTTGATTCATGACTTGGCTCCTCAATTCTTTTCTATTTAGTCTCAGCATTTGCTGAGTTCAACTATCCATCAGGTTATTTGCCCTGCTTTTACCCCAGGCGGCATTGAAATCAGTCAATGAGCAGGACAAGCTTTTTCGCGTTGGCGGCCCCTCTCGGCCCCGAAGTATGGCTACCATATCACAGACAGAAGGTGGATGGGCATGTTATGATTCTACTAATCTCTGTCCCAAAATATTCCATTTTTGGAGGTCATGAATTACTTGACCTAATTGCCGGGATTGCGAAGCCCTCGCTAGACAAGATAGAGAACTCATTTCTGCAATGCTGCTGTTACCGTTTTATGTGAATTTTAATTTGCTGTGAAAAATCACCTCAGCTGAAAATCTAAGCATATAAAAGGAAGAGGTGCGAAAGAGCTTTTTGAATTGCAACTACCTCCCCATGCCTAAAACCATGCTTACCTCTCCCAAAAGCGTTATTTTGATGGCTACCTACTGTACTCGTAATCTGTTTCCGGCAATATTTGTTGTATCCACGCCCATCGCCCTTTTTCTTGGGCCCCTCATGCTATGACCTGTCAAAGTCCTTACTGGTAATAAGTTTGTGTGCTTGCTTGAGCAGAGTAACAGCTTTGAGTGCTGTCAAATGATTCATGGGATATATCAAGGTACAGGGCAGCTATGAATCCTTCGCTTCCAGTTAAGTCTGCCTCAGGTGTTTCGATGCTTTGTGAGACCAACATTGGGCCACTGGAAAATGCCCGTAAGCAAGTGTGGTCGAAGCTGATTGACTTTCCGACCTGGCCAGATGCCATCCCGAATTTGCAGAGCCTCGCAGTCTCTGTCGACCTTAACCTTGGACGAGGCACTCAGATTGAGTTTGATTGGAAAACCAGCAGGCAGCAGGCCGTAATCAGCCACTGGCACCCTAATCAACAGCTCGACATTGTCATATTTGATAAACGTCGGCAAATCGGGCTACGATTCGATTTGATTGATGGCAAGACCAATGGCTGTATCCAGCTGCTGGTAACTTGCGAGGTTGCCAGATATGAGCGACTGCTGGGGCCTGCAGACCATCTGATAAGGCGATATATTAAGAACAGTCTCAGGTCTTGTTTTCAGAGTCTTCTCACTGGGATAAGAATTCAAATACAAAGCAATTGCTGTCCTTAGGATTACTTCCAGCCATATGATCCCATTCAGGACTGATGCACAGGAGCCAACTTCGCCTGCCACTACGAAAATTTAATGGCAGAACCAGTCATCTGCCTGACGGTTTCAATCGTGCTTTTGTCTGTTCTTCTATTTCTTTTCAACCTTGTCTGCGCTAGGTTCTAGATCTCGGTCCCTTATAAAATCCACATGCCGAGCAGGTCATTTCGTGGCGAATTTCTCAGGCACAATTCAACGTGTCATTGTCTGGACAAAGACACGTATATAATGGTAACCAAATATGCCAAATGTCTGAAACCAGAATTATTGGCCATTACTAATATCAATCGCAGATATCAACGCATTCCGCAATCTAGTATCTTACGTGGTACTGAAAGGATTGCTGAGGTAGTTTGCTAATCAAGCCAAGCTCAACAGAAGGGATCTAGGTAGCTTTTTACTAGGAGAAAGGCCAGATACTGTTGGTTGCGGTTATAAACCCACTGAGTTCGAGTAAGCAAATCTTCGGTCGAAACCAACCTTTCTGGGGCAACCCGCTTCATAATAAAGTAGAAATTGGTGGTAGAAGATCGTTGAGCAATCGCCAGCCAATACGCTGCGACTTCTCAGAATTAGAGTGGAAACAGACTTTCTTGATCTGATCAATCGATCAAAATCCGGTGTAAATATTGTTGCGATTTAGATTGGAAATTAATCACAACTTCAGCTATAGTCATGGCTCTTTGCAACTAAACTATAGAGACATAGCAATTATGGCGAGTAAATCGAAAAAAGAAGCAGCCGTCAGTTCCCGTGAAGATTTGGAGGAACACATCGCCGCTTTTCTCAAGGCTGGAGGAAAAGTTCAACATATCCCGACCGGAGTCAGCGGCCAGACCTCTACCAGCGGTCCCCGACAAATCGTCCTCAACCACAAAACCAGCTCCTGATTTCAAGCAGCAGCAACATAACATAACGGGTCACAAACTTTCTGCCCTGTGTGCATGGCAATGCTAATCTTGCACCCTCGTAGGGAATGCCTTGATCAGGCACATTCAATTGTCGGTCGTGAGCCCCGCTCATAGTAAACGATGATCAGTCTGATAGAGCTGATCATTCTCCGGGTAAGGAATTCTCTCGTATTTAAGTTCAGATGTCCTGACCTCAATAGCTGCTCGACAGCAGTGAATTTCTGAATACTCACTTTAATATCATATAGTTATGAATGATTACCAAGATTTTTGCAGATGTTAACATTGCTTATTCCTGCTGATTTACCATGACAGTTTCTCGACTGGCGATCTTGCTTCACGTGGCTTACTGGCTGCCTGAAGACAGACGAAATTCGGCTTGAAGCTGTCATGACATTAGCAGAAAGAAAATACACGAGGTCAGGACATCTGAAGTTACAACCCCAGTACAGATACATAATGAGGGCTTTATTGCTCAAGATTTCTTGGTATTCGGGCGCGGCTCATCCAGCATTGGTAGCGATGCATTCCGTAAGTCTCGTCAATTTCAGATCAGGTAGGATTATCCCCAGGTGGGTTGGAGACAGCCTCAATAGCTTCATAGTGACGGTTGCCAAAATACAGATAGGCTCTGGTTATCCATCGTTATTTGCCCGTAAACGCTCAACTCAACGAATGATAAAGATGAGAATGTTAGTCAGACATGCAAGATTGCACTGAATCTGATTCAAATGAACCGACACCAGCCCCCTCTCATTGGTAAAATCACGTGCTTAATGCGCCTATTTCCAACTCCCCAGTACTCACGCACCATTTAAAGTAGCTCTTCGTAGCCATCCTGTTCAAGCCGAGTGGAGCGAAAGCCAAAGTCACATCAACACTGTGCCTATTTGCCTCTCTCCCACTGATTTCCGTTCGCTCTCGCTCAAGACGAATAGATTGACGACGTCCATTCAGGGTCGCGTTAGTTGATCATTACCCTGCTGCAATTTTGAGAGCGCGCTCCATAAAACCCAAGGAAGAAGTTCATTGCTTTAAGGTTACAAAGCCAAGTAACTGGAGGGATAGATTAAAAAGAAGATCTGTTAATCTTTTCTTGAAAACGGCAAAAATGAACTGATAGTTTTAGAACCAACATATAGAATCCTGTGTTGCTAAGAGTAAACAATTTCTGTCTGTCAGGACTTTCACGGTGGGCGGAAAATGGCATGGAATGTAATTCATCTAATCGAATTATGTAATCATCTTCCAATGCACCACTTGCAGGAAGATAAAATATGTTTGATGTCTTCTGCGCAATGATAGAGTTTATTTTTTGTTCTATTATTTTGGAATTCAAACAGCTGAAACCCTCTCCAGCCATCGCCTTGAAGGGCAGCATTACGAAAAGAATCATTTCGAGGATTAAGGATGTAATCAGCATTACTCCCTGAAGAAAGTGCCTTCAATTCCCGAAAAAGAACTTTTTGGTACTCTTCAGCAAGATAACTAGGAATATGTTTCTGGAGACTTTCAGCATCAAAACTCATGTAAAATACTATGACTCGTAAAGCTGATCAACATTTGCATCCCAGATAGCTTCGAACTCGGCACCGAGTGATTCTTGCCCTTCAGTTAACATCGCGTAGACATCCGCAATCTTCTGATCGAAGCTAGTTTCTATACTCCTTGTAGGGCTGGATTTCAGGATTTCCAAAGGGCTATAAGTTCTTTCAACATATGCTACAGCATATGATGATGTGTTAAAAAAGGCCAGATTTCGTTTTTGGGCTTGGAAACATGACTCCCCGCAAGGATAGCGGATACACTTATAAGTGCCACTTTTGCAGCAGGTGAATGGAACTGGATATTTTTATTCATATATTGGGCCCAACTCTTCAATCTTTCTATCGGTTAGGCATCCGAAAACTTTTCCTTGTTTGCTTGCCTTAGTTGCTCTAATCCCTCTTCAAAATTTGTTGCGAAAGTTGAAAATCAAGATTGTCTAATTGTCGAAATGAGTCAATATCTACTATCACACCAGAAGTATTTTTCTCATTTGTGATATTACTGCTGGCATTGTTGATAACAGATAGTATATGAACCACATCCCCTTCTTTTCTTTGTACTTGCAGATTTACATTATCTGCTTCAACTTTAATATCACCTAATTTAATCGCGAGTTTAATCTTTTCCATCTGTTCGCTAAGTGTAGCAGCTTGTATAAGATTCACATATTTGACCGAATATCGAATTACTTTTTCTGTTATACAAAATTTTGCAATTTGCTGGATTATTTTTAAAATTGTACCCTTAAATTTGTGCCATTTTGGATACGGAAACTTACAACGAATTTGAGCATTTCTGTCGCCAACAGAGATGAAGTAATTTTCCCATTCAAGTTGTTGAACTGGTGTAAAATGAAGATTTGGATCAGATGCTCTCATTGGTGGGGGAGGTTGACTGTTGGAAGCCGCTGAATGGTTGGTTGAGGTTTGAGCTCGTGGTACAGGAATCCCGGCAGTATGTCTGCAAGTGGACAATTCCCGCTCAGCTGCACTTCAAATAGTGCTTTCACTAGCGGTTCTTGTTTGAGCATTTGGGGTAACTTTGGCATGTGCTTTGCTGCATCTCGCTTACATTAGGATTAGGTCTAAGCAAATCACAGTCAAATCCGTGAGACGTGCTTTGCGCTAGAGTTTTCCAGCCGACCGTTGCAATGTGAGATTATTTGAAAGCCTCTTGGCCACAACAGCCGCTAGCACTACCGAGTCTCGACAGGTTTGCATCCCATCGAATTTTTCCCCACTCTTAAATGCACATTTTCAACAAACATTATAGCCGATTCTTAAGCCGATTGTCGAACTCAACATATGAAGCAATATGATAAAAAGCTTTGACGGACTTACTAAGATGAAAAATCTAATAAACCATTGATAATAATATTATTATGAATTTCCTTGGGTAAAAACTCAAAAAGCAGCGGGCAAATAATGGTATGCGAACCTAGTGGATTAGGAAGCATCTCCCAACTTTTCGAACCCATTCTAATGTGCCCGCAGGTATTATTCGACTAGGGTGACTCCCGATAGGTCGGAATGTTTTCTCAATGAGCTTAAGAGAGGGGTTAGCTTCCGAGCAGGCAGAAACTATTCCCAAGTCAAACTAGTCACTTCGACTGGTGGGTCAGCTCGGATGACTAGCCGGTATCAGCGCAGTGAGTGGTGTCGACCAGATAGCGCATGTGCTCAGCGCGGTCGGAGCAGGTATGTCCCACCGCTTAAGCCACCATAATGGTTAGTGCCTGGCTAATGCGGTTTAGCAATTGCACCAAGCCATGAAGATCGTTGTGCTCAATACCAAAGTAGTTCTCCAGGCTGGCACCAAATTGCACAATAGGGCAGTGCGTTTATTTTAGCCCTGTTTCCGCAAAGAGCTGTCATGAAAGGTCGGGGTGAATACCCGTCGGTCAATCTTGTCGAATTTGACTCACATAATGCAACCATAGTCGTTGACCTTATGTTGAGTCTGCTGATGGTCGGCTTCTCAACCATTTCACTCAAACTCGCTAGCAGACGGGCAGCGGTAGCTCCGTAAGTTCCGACCCGCTTCTCGCCGAGACCAAGAAAAGACACACGGTTGTATACTCTCAACAAGTTTGTTCCTTACTGGACGACCGACATTACGTCCATTGGTACTGCATGAAAGTGCACTCTCTTCGCCGTGCTAACCGCTTACTGAACCTAGTGACTTCAACGTTGCTGACGACGCCTTCCGGTTGTCCGGGTGGACTGTTATTTTTGCTGAGTTTTTATAGCCTTAGGGTTTCGGGCTTTCAATCTACTCCATATGTTCGGCCTTCAGTTGCCGGTAAGCAACCTGTTACGGCCTCAGTTGACACCTGCCACTCCATTCCTCCTACCTCCCGCTAGCGATAGTCATTGTTGGCAAATTGACGGAGCTCTACTTTCGGATTCGACCTCGCGGTGGACACCCTTGCTGTTCGGCTAATCGTTCCCCTTGCCGGGTCGATAGCGGACTTTCACCGCCAAGTCATCCGGTCAGCACCACCTGCACCGGAATAGTGACTATCAGACACAACATGCCATGCCTGGCGCACAAAGGAAAACGAAAACCGGGGCGGCGACGCCCGCGATCTATCCGTTTTCCCAACTCCGAGTGGAAAATGATCGAAAAGGCCGCCGCTCGGCACGGCGTTCCCACCGGCAAACTCGTCCGTTCCGGTGCAGTCGCCGCCACAGAGGAGCGGATTGGGGAGCCGCCCCCTTCCACCCTGACCGGGGGCCATGCCGCGCTGATCGAGGAGATTTACCGCTACGTGTACATCCTGGCCACGCTCAAGCGGGAGGATCTGCTCTACGATTCGCGCGGAGAAGATCTGCGGCATATCGTCAACGAGGCTCGCAGGACGATAGAGGGTGTCTCAAAATAGGTTGCGAATCCGCGACCACTTCTGCCCGAAATCAGGTGTCCCCGGACAGCAGCGCCAGCAGCGGCGGGTTGATGTAAAGGTTTTCACGGCCCGCCTTCACCTTCTCCAGAATGGCCTCTTCCGCCAGGGTGTTCAGGTAGGCGGCCGCCGTCTGGTGCTGTCCTATGCCCGCCCCGACCACATCGTTCACCCGGCAGTAGGGATTCACGAAGATCAGTTCCACCAGTTCCCGGGAGTATATTTTCGGCAACTTCCCCCGGATTGCGGAGGCAGTCTCGTCGAGAAGCCCCCGGATTGCGCGGATTTTCTCCGTGGTCCATTCGGCTGTCGTCCTGACGGCTTCCAGCATGAAAAGGATCCATGTCTCCCAATCCTGTCCGGTCGTTACCGCGAGCAAGTGCCGATAGTAGAGTACCTTGTTCCTAATGATGTATCGGCTGAGATAGAGGACGGGAATATCAAGCAGATTCTTATCCACAAGGAAAAGCAGGTTCAAGACCCGCCCGGTTCGACCATTGCCGTCCACAAATGGGTGGATCGCTTCGAACTGATAATGCATGATCGCGAGTCGGATCAAGGGATCGATTTCTTCGGCCCTGTGGATGTAGTGCTCCCAGTTGGACAGTTTCGCCCGAATCACGTCCTCTCCCACCGGCGGCGTGTAAATCAACTTTTTGGTCGCGTCATTGATCAGGGCCGTTACCGGGACTTTGCGAATATCGAGATTAACGCCCTTGATGATTCCGCACACCTCAACGGCCATAGCGGTCGCAACCGGCCGATGGTTCAGCATCTCGAAACCGCGGTGGAGGGCGGTGCGGTAGCGTAGCACCTCCTTGGTGGCTGGGTCCGCCCGGTTCGTCGCGTTGTTGGCGTGGCGGAACAGCCGATCCGCCGTGGTGACGATGTTCTCTATTTCGGAACTCGCCTGGGCTTCCAGCAGCGGGATCGAGTTGATCAGCACGGACTGGTTCGGAATGAGCGTCCCGGAAGCCCGAAGCTCCGCCAGCGCCACGCGTGCCGCGATGCAACCGCGGAGAATCGCCTTTGTCTCGGTTTCCGCGGTGGGCGGCAGGTCCGGCAATTCGTTGTATGAACGGGCGGGGTCGAATGATTGGGTCATGTTGTCCTGTGGTATCCCACTGATACGGATGCGCGCTGGACATGTCTATGGTATCGACATATTGCCGAAACATGTCGATGAAATTGAATTATATCGACATACCCTGGCGCGGCAAGCGGTGGAAACCAGTCGTGTGTCGATCACGTTGCGCCGAAGGGTTCGAGGCGCGAATCCGTCAAAGCCTAAAATCCTTCCCGGTGCCCTTTTCGCGTCCCGGAGATTCCGGCCCGGTCCCGGTCGAGGGTGACCGCGCGGCCGTCCTCGAGCAGGAACCTCACCCTGCAATTGCGGATTTCCGCAACCTCGGCCACGCCGCAGTTCACCACTACCAGGGTTTTGTTGTTGCGGGTCCAGCAGACGCGGTCGCTGGTGTGAAGCTCCATCGGTTCCCCGCCCGGACCACGCGGCCGTCGCCGCCGACCAGCATTGCCTTGGGGGAAGGATAAAATAACTTGACTTAACTTGGATGATCCAACCATGAATTCAACTTGTTGTATATCCGCCGTGAAAGTTTATCCTGAACAAGTCGCGTTATGCTTCTGATCGATAAAACAAAATGTTAATACCCAGGATTCCAATGCGTCAAATTCAGTCACAACAAATAGCTCGTACCTGAGAGATTCAAAGGGGTAGTGAACGAGTACCTGAAGCTCGCCAGTGCATAGGGGGCCACCTGATAGGCACTGTTTTAAGGTTGATAAAGCCGGGCTTGAGCGGTGGCTGTTCATGTCAGCTTTCAATCCGGCATAGTTGTATTGCCAGATATTAATCATCCATCAAGAGCGCAATTGAGCATTCAGGGGCTAACATATGCGGAATCTATTGTTATAAGTCATGATCTGATACAGATTAATCCTTGCACCCATACATGTTCATCAACCCTTAATTAGTAACTAATCATTCAGTAAATTCTTTTTCACCTAATTCTATCCAGTTATACAGTTCTAGAGTTCTTCCTCCCTTCTCAAACCCTCACTCCTGACCTTCACCTTCTGAAGTACCCCCTCTGCAAGAACACTACTGAATCAGCTATTTCGGTATCTATCTCCTTTGTCTCTATTTTCTCTACAGCCCCTTGATTGTCGGTAATTGTAATTAACGACAATTTTAGACATTGATATTGATATCAAGGA
>JAPORB010000110.1 GCA_026710425.1 Gammaproteobacteria bacterium | reverse complement strand
TTTATTGCCCTGCACCAAAATTCTTCAAAAAAGTGGGGTTTTCATACAGACACTAATTAAGCTCATGGCACACCAACGGCTCCCACTTGGCATCCAGACCCTGAAAGGTCTACGGCAAGATAATTGCTATTACGTCGATAAAACCACTCTCATCCATCAACTGGTGAGCAATGGTAGATATTACTTTTTGTCCCGTCCACGACGTTTTGGCAAGAGCCTGTTACTGGACACGCTGAGGGAACTATTTGAAGGCAATGAATCTCTGTTCCGGGATCTCTATATTTATGAACATTGGGATTGGTCTGTCAATTTTCCTGTGGTGCATCTAAGTTTTGATGGCGAAAAGTATCACAAATCTGGCGGACTTGATCGAAACATAGACTATCAATTATTGGAGATCGAAAATGATTTTGATATTGAACCGCCGCCGGAACCCTGTTCGGGCCCGGAACGTTTTTCGAGACTTATCAAAAATCTGCATCGCAAGACAGGTCAAGAGGTGGTAGTGCTTATAGATGAGTATGACAAGCCCATTCTGGATGCGATTGACGATAGAAAAATAGCACTGGAAAACCGCAAAAATCTGCGCAGTTTCTTCAGCGTTATAAAACACAATGCCAGAAGGGTCCGCTTTGTCTTTGTCACCGGCGTGACCATGTTCTCCAAGTTTAGCCTGTTCTCTGATCTAAATCATCTCACTGATATCAGTCTTCGCGCCAACTATGCCACGATTTGCGGGTACACCGATCATGACCTTGAGTCAGTGTTTGCTCCTGAGCTGGAGGGGCTGGACCGCAAAGAGATACGACGCTGGTATAATGGCTACCATTGGCTTGGCGAGGAGAAAGTTTACAACCCTTGGGATATTCTAAACTTATTAGATAACCGAAAGTTCGAATCTTACTGGTTCGCATCTGGTTCTCCCGCCTTCCTGTATAAGGTAATGATGCAGAGGCAGTTCAGTCCGATGCAAATTCCGAATCTTACGGTCGACGAAAAGTTCATTACCACCTTTGACATCGACCGTATCAGTGTTGAAGCACTGATGTTTCAGGCTGGATATCTGACCATTACTCACGAAAAATTAAGCACAGACGGAACCCGCTATACTCTCAACTATCCCAACCATGAAGTGCAAATATGCTTCAAGGATGAATTACTGAACTATCTTTCAGGTGGAAATTGTCAAGTCCAACACCACAGCGACAAATTGATCAAACTGCTGTTGGCTCTTGACTTCGATGGTTTTACAGCTCAACTGCGCTCTTTGCTGGCGGCAATACCCTATCAATGGCAGGGAGAGCACAGTCCAGCGCGCTATGAAGCATGGTATGGGTCCATGCTGTTTGTTGCCCTGGATGCCCCGGGCGTGGATATTCGGCTTGAGGATGTTTCCAGTCAGGGACGTGCAGACATGGTGTTGCTACACGGTGGTCATGTCTTTGTGTTTGAGTTCAAGATGATAGAAACACCGAATGATCCACAAAGTGAGGTACAGCGCAGCGATGCAGCAGCGGCTGCGGCCATAGAGCGGATTCAGGAGCGGGGTTATATGGACAAGTATCGCTGCAGGGGAGAGCCAATTTATCTGATCGGTATGGTTTTTGACCGTAATGGCAAGGGCGAAAAACCATTGGAATTGAAAGCTATTGCAGCCTGAGTATTACCTTAAAGTTGATATTCACCCAAAGAATTCTAACACCTAGGCTAATAGCAAATGTGCTTCGGGTTTGAGATTTAATATCCAGTTCAGCCATTGCCTGCAAGCGAATTCATCTGCAAACAAGAAAAAGAGAGGCAACTCGGTCAACAGTATGCCCGGCATAGAGATATGGAAATCGCCCCAAAAATTGGGTACGATATGTCTATAAATTTAAGTAAAAATAGCGAGCATTGCGATGGAGTTAGCCTGTCTTGATCTGGAAGGGGTTCTAATACCAGAAGTCTGGGTCGGATTCGCCGAGAAAACCGGCATAAATGAGTTACGCGCCACTACCCGAACTGTTCCCGACTACGACGTGTTGATGCAACAGCGCCTGAGGTTGCTGGCAGAACATCAACTCGGACTCCCCGATATACAGGAAGTAGTTGCCACCATGGCACCGCTGGAAGGGGCACATGAATTTGTAATTTGGCTGAAGGAACGGTTTCAGGTCATCATCCTCTCCGACACCTTTTACGAGTTCTCACAGCCCTTGATGCGGCAACTGGACTTTCCCACGCTCTTCTGTCATCGGCTTATTGCCGATGACAGCGGCAAAATCGTTGATTACAAGTTGCGTCAGAAAGACCCCAAAAGACAGTGCGTGAAAGCATTCCATAGCCTCAATTTTCGGGTAATTGCCGCCGGAGATTCCTACAACGATACTACCATGCTGGCCGAGGCCGAGGCCGGTATTCTGTTTAGGGCACCGGAAAAGGTAGTCAAGGAGTTTCCCCAATACCCCGCCGTGAACGCTTACAAGGAACTCAAACAGGAGTTTCTTGCCGCCAGTGAGCGTAAATTGAGCTTGTAGCTAACCCCCGGCTGGATCGAGATTCAGATAGCTCGAGGGCAAGCGACAGCCTAACCCACCTTCAACAGTTTGGCCTTAAAATTTCGATTTCGACCCCGATTTTGAGGTCCCGCCAACCTTGAAATTCAGCAATGACGGGGTCCTCCCTTGTCTCGGCTGAATGTAGTTCCATCTTTTTACCACAGAGGCTTGATTTGCCCTGGATCGGTGACCACCCAAGCCGAGGATGGTACTGAGTTCCAGGAGTGCCTGTTGCGTTGCCATTCGGCACAGCGGGAGGGCAAGGAGCGGACCATCACTGAACGCCTCAAGGAACGCTTTGAAAAGGCATTGAGCAAACTCCATGACGGACTATCAAAGAAGGGGACCCACAAAAAACTGGAAGCGGTCAATCGTTGCATCGGGCGGCTCCAGAAACAGCATGCACGCGTCGCTTCCCACTATGACATCAACGTGGTTGCTGATGACAAAGGGGAAAAGGCTATTGCCGTGAACTGGTCACTGAATGTGAAGCCAGGGACCATGATGGCAGAGCCAGGCGTCTATTGTCTGCGCTCCAATGTGCTGGAATGGGATGCCGAGACTATGTGGCGCGTCCTTCACCTGTCCCTCTGATCTTGCCGATTTCGGCATTAATCAACTTTGTAGTGCCACTTGGATTTTTATCTGATTGATTTTTAAACAGATTTTTCACTAAATGTTGAACTTCCGCTAAATATGGCCATCTGGATAATATAATCAGGATTTATATATGACCATTGCTATGCTTCGGGCAGCAGGAATCATATTCCTGGATTGGCGGCTCTTGGTAGGGCCGACCATGATGGCAACAATTCAGCTTCTGTTCGTTGCGAATACTGGTGACCAGAAGTTTAGTTCAACGCCCGGATGTATTCTCCGTTGCTTTAGCCTGAATACTTGCATTGCCCAAATATCGTCGCGGGGTAAGGGCCAACAACTGCTTGCGTATAGAGGTAGGCAGATCAAGTCCCTGGATAAATTGCCGCAAATCTTCTTGAGTTATACTCCTGCCCCGGCTTAATGCCTTGAGCTTCTCATAAGGCTGTTCAATGCCATAACGCCGCATGACAGTCTGTACTGGTTCGGCCAAAACTTCCCAGCAATGGTTAATTTCCGTATCAATCGCCTCGCTATTAAGTTCCAGTCTGTCCAATCCCTTCAAAAGTGACTGACAGGCCAAAAAGGTATACCCCAGACCACTGCCGAGATTGCGCAGGACGGTGGAATCGGTAAGATCCCGTTGCCAGCGCGAAATTGGCAGCTTGTCGGCAAGGTGTCCCAGCACCGCATTCGCCAGGCCCAAATTGCCTTCAGCATTCTCGAAATCAATCGGGTTAACCTTGTGCGGCATGGTCGAGGAGCCCACTTCGCCAGAGACAGGTTTTTGACGAAAGTAGTCAAGGGCGACATAGGCCCAGATATCTCGGGAAAAATCTATGAGCACCGTATTAAATCTGGAAATGTTATGGCATAGCTCTGCCAGGCGGTCATGCGGTTCAATCTGGGTGGTGAAAGGATGCCACTCCAGCCCCAGAGAAGTCACAAAACTGCTGGCAACTTGTGGCCAATCCACTTCAGGATATGCAGCATAATGGGCATTAAAATTGCCCACAGCACCGTTGAACTTTCCCGTCATTGGCAGGGAGCTAACCCCCTTTAATTGCTGCATCAGACGGTAATTCACATTGGCAAACTCTTTTCCCATCGTGGTGGGCGAGGCGGGCTGGCCATGGGTTCGGGACAGCATCGGCTGCTCGGCATAACTCCAAGCTTTATCTCTGATCGCAACCGAGACCTGCTGCATTGAGGGCAATAAAACCTCGCTCAGTGCATCCTTCACCATCAAGCTGTAAGCTAGGTTATTGATGTCCTCTGATGTGCAGGCGAAGTGCACAAATTCCAGCCGGGGTTTGAGATCTGCATCCGACGCAAGTTTTTCCTTTATGAAATACTCTACCGCTTTGACATCATGATTTGTGATGAGCTCTATTTCTTTTACCCGCTGGGCATCCTTGAGATCAAAGTTCTTTCGTAACTCAAAAAGCTTCTGTAACTGTTCGTCGCTGAAAGGGGATAACTCCTGAATTTCTGGATGACCGGCCAGATGCTGCAACCATTGCAATTCAACCAGAATGCGATACGAAATTAGGCCAAACTCGCTAAAGTAGGATACCAAATCATTCATTTTGCTCCTGTAGCGTCCATCCAGAGGCGACAGAGCCATCAATGGGCTGTCCATCTCGCTCATAAGGATTCCTCGTTCGCTGCCATTAGCTGATCTCTCAGCGCAGAAACCGTCTCCCAGCTGCGTTTGCGATAAAAAAGCAATTGCCAACGACGACCTCCCAGCTGATGCCAGAGTACCGCTGATCGAATTCCAGCTAGGAGCAAGGCTCTTATCCCATTCGCGATGCGCTCATTCTTAAGGTTATCGACCTTGCCCTTAATGACAATTCGAAAGGAGAGGGTGCTGATTGTATCTTTGTATAGGTTGCCGAGTTGCTCCAGAATGCGTTCTTGTTGCGAGTATTGATAATCTTCGTTCTCATCGGGTTGTAGCATCAGGTCCAATGGCATCTCGTCGGCGGGAAAGGGGTCCAGGTATTGAAGACGACGACCCAGTGTCTCCTGCATTTCGCTATCTGACATCAGATTTTTGCGTAACAACAGCATGCCCAGTGTATACTGGATAATATCCCGGTGTTCTTGAATGCGGACACGGGCGAAAGACTCGTGCAGGATTTGCAAACCACGGCTTAAATCCGGCAATTCGGGATAGACCTCATTGATTGACGAAGCAGTCATTTGGCTCAGCGGATTAACACAGGCGGCCAATTGTTTGTTTGGAACTTTGCCTTCACCAGCCAGGTCTTGCACAAGTACTGCACACTGGGCTACCGCAGCCAGTGCTAGATGCTTTTGCTCCCAGCGGTTCAGGTCAGCGGCAGCAAGTGTCAATGATTGCTCCTCCGAGACAACGGTCCCGTTGATAAAACACTACATATTGGCCCGGGGTTATGGCCCGCTGCGGATCATTGAATGTTACCCGGATCTTGCCCCCGGAATACGGATGGATTTCGCAGGTCTGGTCCACTTGCCGGTAACGAATCTTTGCGTTGCAGCGTAACGGTAATTCTGGATCCTCTTCATTAATCCAGCTGGGGGGTTGGGCAATAAGATTGGTTGACAGCAACTCATCATTTTCACCCCCTTGTGCCACTATCAGCACATTACGCTCCAGGTCCTTATCCACCACATACCACGGTGCTTCCGGCCAGTGGCTAAGTCCACCAATGCCAAGACCCTGGCGCTGACCCACTGTGTAGAACATCAGCCCTGTATGCTGTCCCAATACCTCACCATTGCTAGCTTGAATAGCTCCGGGCTGGGCTGGCAGGTAAGTTTCAAGAAAATCCTTGAATTTGCGCTCACCAATGAAGCAAATACCGGTGCTGTCTTTTTTGTCATGGGTACGCAAGTTCAGATCGGCTGCCAGTTTTCGCACTTTAGTCTTCTGAAGTTCTCCCAATGGAAATAGGGACTGACGAAGATTGTCTTCGGTCACCTCGCATAAAAAATAGCTTTGATCCTTGCCTTTATCCAAGCCTTTGCATAGATAGGTGGAACCTTGTTCATCGCGCCGACACACATAGTGTCCTGTCGCAATGTAATCGGCTCCCAGTTCCCTGGCATAATCCAGAAATGCCCTGAACTTGATTTCACGGTTGCACAGGATATCCGGGTTGGGAGTACGACCGGCTCTGTATTCATGAAGAAAATGCTCGAACACTCGATCCCAGTATTCAGCGGCAAAGTTGGCCGTATGCAGAGGTATGCCCAGTCGATCACACACGGAGCGAGCATCGGCAAAGTCCTCTTTGGCGGTGCAGTACTCGGTGCCATCGTCCTCTTCCCAGTTTTTCATGAAAAGACCTTCAACGGTAAACCCCTGTTTCTGCAGCAGGTGTGCAGATACTGAAGAGTCGACCCCACCGGACATTCCCACGATCACGCGGATGTTTCCCGGCACAGCTGTTTCGGGCATATAATTTAGGCAAATCATGATTTGAACAGAGACAGGGAGTGGGTTTCACCCCGCCGAAAATCCTCAATTGCAGACCAGACCATAGGACTTCGCCATTGATCTCGCAAGCTAAAGACGCTGGTTTCATCCAACCAGAGGGCGGCATCAATGTCCTGGTCCAGTGCCTGGTTTGGAATTTCCTTCAACGGTCTAGCGGTAAAACAGTGTCGAACATAGCTGATACCATTAGGCGCAGAGTAATGGTAGATACCAAGCAGAGATTCCAGCTCTACCTGCCAGGCTGTTTCTTCCAGAGTTTCCCTTACTGCTGCATCTAACAGGGATTCCCCGGGTTCGACGTGACCAGCAGGCTGGTTGTAGACCATGGCCCCATTACTGAATTCACGCACCAACAGGAACTGATCCTGGCGGTGCACGACCGTCGCAACTGTTACGTGGGGTAGATCAGTCTCTTGCATGATGAACTATCTTTGTCCTAAACCTGCCTTTGCCAGCATCGTCTCGCACACAAAATGCTGTCGGCAGGACTGATGAGCCAAGAAATGCCAAGTAATTCGCTTATTTCCAGATTACTAACAATGATAGCATTACAGGGTAGTAAGGCAGAAGATCAGATGTCCTGACTTAAGCAGTTTTTTGTCAAACTGTTTGGAGCACGTTCGCCGATTTTGACTGCTTTCAGACTTATAATGACAATTTTTCATCCCTTTACCCCGCTTAGACAAGCGAGAATGCACTGGGCAAACGATAATGGATAGTATTCGACAAAGGAAAATGATTATATGAGCTTACAACTTACTCATCTTGATCATGATGGCAATGCCAACATGGTAGATGTTGGCGATAAAGCTGATAGTTTCAGGCTGGCGAAGGCCGTTGGTTACGTAGAAATGTCGGCATCGACGCTGCAACTGATTGCAAAAGGGGGCCATAAAAAAGGTGATGTACTGAGTATAGCGCGAATTGCCGGAATACAGGCTGCAAAGCAGTGTGCGCAGCTAATTCCCCTGTGCCACCCACTGATGCTCAATTCAGTCAAGGTGGACTTGAGCCTGGATTCCGTCAAAAATCGGGTCAATGTTGCAGCCACCTGCAAAGTGAACGGAAAGACGGGGGTGGAAATGGAAGCACTGACAGCGGTTTCTGTAGCTGCACTGACGATTTACGATATGTGCAAGGGGGTAGACAGGGAGATGATGATTGCCGGGATCACTCTGCTGGAAAAATCGGGTGGTCGTAGTGGTCACTATCAACGCGGGAGGACAGAGTAGCCTATGCTTGAGATTCATTACTTTGCAAGTGTAAGGGAAGCAATGCAGCGTTCGAAACAGCAGCTATCTCTGCCTGAGGCAACCATGACCGTGGGCGGTCTGGTGGAACTGCTTTCACGGCAGGATGCCTGCTTCAAAAATGTCTACGAATCTGGCAAACCTCTGCTGGTGGCAGTTAATCAAACTATGGTTGATTCAACTCATCCGGTTTGCGATGGCGATGAAGTGGCCTTTTTTCCGCCTATGACTGGCGGTTAGTGCCCTGTGGAAAACATCCAGCTGGGGGACCATGGTTCCCGGTCTGTTGCAATGGTCAAGCCATGAGTTGGTCTCAAATCACAGTACAGGAATCTGATTTCAATCTGTCCGAGCAATACGAACTGCTAAGACAAAAGGCCGGGGATGCCGGGGCTATTGTGTTGTTCACGGGGCTGGTGAGAGAGGTGTACTCAATGGAACCTGACCGCAAATGCCAACCAGCGACTGTTCAGGGTCTCACTCTCGAACACTATCCAGGTATGACCGAAAAATGTCTGCAAGAGATTGCACAGAAAGCCAACAGCAGGTGGCCATTGCTGGCAACACGGATAATTCACAGGATCGGCATGTTAGTTCCAAGCGACCAGATAGTACTTGTTGGAACTGCCAGTGCTCACCGTTCTGCTGCCTTTGATGCTGCACAGTTCCTCATGGACTATCTCAAAACCAGAGCACCATTCTGGAAGAAGCAGCAAACCCTAAAGGGCAGTCACTGGGTAGAAAGCCGTCAGAGCGATTCTGATACTATCAAACGCTGGCAGCTACATGATTGAAGTTCTAGCGGCACCAGATTAATCTGCTGGTGCCACTAACAGGATTAAAACTGAGATTGCGCAATTTCTCAGCGTTCAAAAGGTCGTTCTCAGGGTTACACCATAGGTGCGAGGAGCAGCGATAAAGGCAGCTCTTGCACCAATTCGCAACGGAACATTGAATGTTACCGTTCGAATTCGTTCGTCTAAAAGGTTGGCTCCCCAAACCTCAACCGTCCAACGTCCGTCCTCAGAACCAAAACCGCCACGCAAATTCAACAGGCCTGTTGCGTCCATAATATCCAAAGCCAGATTAGGCTGTGTGCTGGTGCGACGCTCATCGACCCAACGGTAATTACCGGATAGAAAATACTGGTTACTACCAATATAGTTTTGGTAGTCAAACCCCAAATTAACCGAATTCTTGGGTGAGTTAGTCATCAGGGCACCACACAACGAAGCGACACTAGCCGGGGGATTTGGCACACCGCCATCGCAGTCATCAGGATACTCCGAATCAGCATAAGTGTATCCTAAATTCAAATTCAGGTTCTGAGATATTGAGGCTGTCATTTCTAGCTCGGCCCCATGACTCTGGGCATTGGGCACATTGAATGTCATAAATTGCACCCCGGTAAACTCAAGCACCTGGAAATCTTCTAGGTCATAGTTCCAAACAGCAAAGTTTGCACGCACCCTGTCGTCAAAAAGTAACGACTTCAGTCCAACCTCAAAGGAATCATTAGTCTCGGCACCAAATTGTGGACTGGCACCGCCACTAGCAGCTGTGGGATCAAGATTGAATCCGCCAGCCTTGAAGCCATGTGTAAAGCTGGCATAACCTGAAGTCGAGTCGTTGAATTCATAGGTCAGCTTTGTGGTCCAAGCCAATTCATTGTCATCGTATATCCCGCTAAACGATTCCGGCTGTCCCGGGGCCACGTCGACTGGAACGGCAAAGGGAAAACAAGCAAATCCGGCACTGAAGGCACCGATTGTTCCGGCAACTTGCTCAAGGCCGGTACCTGCTGCGCCGGCGGCAAGTGCACCGAAATTAGCCAGCGTGTTAAAACAGGCATCATTCTTTGCTTCAGGCTGAAAAAACGCAGCATCCTTTCTCTCATCAATCCAGCGCAATCCCAATACAAAACCAAGCCTGTCTGTTAATTCAAGCGTATTTTGGGTAAAGACTGACCATGAGCGACTATTTTGAGTGAAAATATTCTGTGCATAAGATCCAGCGGCATTCACGCCTCCAGCAAAAGCTTGTGCTGGTGACGGAGCGGCCAGTACATCGGCGAAAGTACCACCAGTTGCCATTGGCACACTGCCCAATAGCGGGGCAGCAGAGAGCACCGGGCCAAATGCAAAGCGCCACAGCATTGCATCCAGGTTGGCGGTAAGGTTATTGGCTATTCCTAATCCACCCCGATTGGGAATATCCTTATCGCTGATGTATGCACCTACCATCC
>JAPORB010000054.1 GCA_026710425.1 Gammaproteobacteria bacterium | reverse complement strand
TTTATTGCCCTGCACCAAAATTCTTCAAAAAAGTGGGGTTTTCATACAGACACTAATTACCTACAACGACAGGTCCCTCAGCCTTGTCAACTTCGCCAGCTCCCCATTCCTTTAATTTGCTTAATGCGGCATCACTACTTGCTAACACTGAACCCATCAACTGCTTGCCATCGATATTTTCGATTTCCTTCGCCGCAGCCCTCTCTACGGAATCGGGCAATCTATACAAATGATAATTGGCACCCACACCAATGTGCTCATCGTGAACGAGCATCGCGGCTTCAGATACACCGTGGTAACGGGCAAGCATGGTACTTCGAGGAAATACCGGCACTAAGAAGGCCTCACTGGTAGGCCCCATAAAATTGCTCCCCCACCAATCATACTGGGATTTCTCGCCAAGAAATCCAATCAGCAACCGAAGCTCTACGATCAATTTCAAAACATTATTATTCATCAATTATCCAACTGTTAATTTGCTTGTTTGTACTCTGGCGCAATAACCAAATTTTCTAAAACATAAAGTGCCTGCAAATTCTTAAACCATAAATGATATTAAGCCCCTTCAAGACTATGGTCTTCCGTACAGTCCACATTCCATCGTCTGAGAACATAGCCAGCAGCGCGCACATTTACCTTTAGAACACCATCCTGCATGGCATAGTCCATTTCGATGGTCTCAAGGTGAGGTAGACTTAGGTGGGCTACCAAGTTCATTTCAACGATGCGATTCCACTGTATGTCGGCCTCGCTTGGTTCGTGATCTTGTGGGCTATCTTCAACAATGACCGGATTCGCTACTTGAGTAACCAAAAAGTCAATAAAAGCCTAGTGTCAAGTCAATAGATATTTGTCGCATAGATGGAATCATTCATATGCCCTCATTAGCAAGGCAGCCAGTTAAACTGAAGCGTGTTCATCCGTCATTTTTTGATTGACCTAACACTAGGTAACATCGCGTACAAAATGCAGCTTTTTCTCAACGCACCAGTGTCAGTAGCTCTTCCATGCCAGCCTGTTCGGGGCCGAGAGAAGTGAGAGCCTAGGTCTACCCAGCCATGATAAAAGGTACTGAACACGGCAAATTACTTCGTGTACATTTGCCCCATTATGGCACAATCTCAAATCAGCCACACCCTGCGAAGTCCTGTGGGACGCGATCGGATATCCGCTCTGTTGGCGCGGGAGGAGTTTTCAAGCCGCAGTGCTTTGAGCCGTCGGGTCTGCGAGGAGTTTTCTTTTCTTGACCCCCTCGGTCGTCCGCAGGTTGCCAGCTGCATGGATGCTCTCACCTCGCTCGCCAAGCGGGATCCGGACATCAGTCTGCCGCCATCGTCCGCTCCGGCGATAAAACAGCACTCCGCGCCTGTTGGCGGATGGGGTGGCGTCACCGCACGAAGTTCCCTCCCATCCGTCCCGAATTCGGAACCTGGAACTGGTGGTGGTGCGCACACCAGAACAGCGCAGCCTCTGGAACACGCTGATTGATCGTGAACATCTCCATGGCATGACCACCTTTGCTGGCTGTCAGGTGCGCTATCTGGTCGGTTCGGCCCATGGCTGGCTGGGGGCGGCGGGATTCTCGGCCTGCGCCCGACGGGTGTCGGCTCGGGACAGGTGGATGGCCTGGACTGATGAGCAACGGCGGGAAAATCTGAACCGGGTGGTGTGTCTCAGCCGATTCCTGATTCGCCCCATGGTGCGCTGTCCACACTTGGCGAGTCAGGTGCTGGGCTGGGTGCTTCGTCGTTTGCCCGGGGACTTCGAGTCTCGCTATGGCTACAAACCCTGGTTAGTGGAGAGCTTTGCCGATGCGGGCTATGATGGGACCTGTCTGCTGGCGGCAGCGGCTGGGAGTGCGGGAGGTGGACCTGAGACCGCTGCTGGGACCGGGCGAAGGGTTGAATACGGACGAGTGGGTGGCTAATGAATTTGGAGGGGCTCCCTTGAATGATCGGCGACTGTCGGCACGTCTGGTGAAGAGCGTGGAGATGCTGGCGACCTATCCGGGACAGAAGATCAATGCCGACAGTCGCAGTGATCGCACGGCGATCAATGCTTTCTACCGGCTGATCGACATGCCGGAGGAATCGGCGGTGTCGGTGGAGAACATTCTGGCACCGAATCGGGAGCGCAGCATCCAGCGCATCCGTGGGCAAGGCAAGGCGACGGTGCTGATGCTCCAGGATGGTACAGACCTGCGGTTTGCAATCCGACCGGCCTGTGACGGGTTGCAGGTCATCGGACAAAACCAGACCAGTGCGAAGTCACTGGGGCTGCATCTGCATGCCACGCTGGCGGTGAGTGCGGAGGGACTGCCTCTGGGCGTGATGCGGATGGGATTCGATGATCTTGGGGATGAAACGTCTGCGAAAGGACAAGAGCGGAAACAGGCGCAAGCGGTCAGGGAGGCGGAAGAAGGGAAGAAAGTGCAGTACAGAATGCAACGCTGGAAGGACGGTTTCACCGATATTGTCCAAGCGGTGCGGGAGGTGGGTGGCAGGACCCGGATCGTGTCGGTATGCGACCGGGAGGCGGACTGTTTCGAACTGTTTGATTGGCAGCGTCGGCATCCTCGGGTGGAGTTGCTGGTGCGGGCAAAACATGATCGAGTGCTGGGCCCGCGGCACCCCAAGCTGTTCACGGTGATGCGCACGGGAGAGCCGGACGGTCTGATCGATATTGAGATCGAGGCACTGACGGCGCGGCCGAAGTCGAACGGTAAACAGGCCAGCCCGGCCCGTCTCAAGCGGGCCGCCACCTGTGAGCTGCGATACCGCCAGGTCACCCTGCCGGCCACGGGGGCGATGGCCAACGCAGAGCCCATCACACTGTCGGCGGTGCATATAGTGGAATTGAATCCGCCGGAGGGAGAGGATCCGGTGCAGTGGCATCTGCTAACCACGCTGGCTGTCGGTAGCGCGAATGAGGCGGCGGACGTGGTGGGATACTATCTTCAGTGCTGGAAGGTGGAGGACTACTTCCGGGTGCTGAAGTCGGGTTGCCGGGTCGAGTTTCTGCTGTTTCGTACGCCGGAACGCTTGCGGCGGGCGATTGCGATCAACGGGGTGATCGCCTGGCGGATCATGGTGATGGCCCTGCTGGAACGGCAAGTGCCGGATTGTGAACCAGGGCTGATGTTTACTGACGTGGAACTGGATTTTCTGCGGGAATACGCAGTGGAGTACGGATTACCGGCCCCGCACCGGCCGAGAGATGCAGTGCGAGTGGTTGCACATCTGGGGGGCTATCGAGAGCGCAAAGGTGATGCGGGACCCGGCAATCAGGTCATGTGGCATGGACAGACCCGGCTGTCGAGTGCGACTTTAGGCTTTCGCATTGGCTACAATGCGATGAAACGGCATTTGCTGCATAGCGGAAAATGATCCGTTGGGGCGCAAACTTATCATGACTCGGTAGGGCTAGGGTAACGCTAGTTGAATGAAAGATAAGAACTTGAAGAATTGGGCAACTTTCATACCTGACCAATTACTCGCGCTGAAAAGGCAATAGGGGGGAGGCTTTCAATTACTCCTGACAAAACTCGAATTGGAGCGACTGATGTTGGCTTGAAATTGCCAGCAGATGACAGACGATGAATCATTTCCACTCTATTGTGAATAAGCCAATTTTTTCACATAAATTCAATAGCTTAATTTGCTGCTGTTTGGTAATACCATGAAAAATACTATGCTCAGAATTTGCTGTATATTGCTCGAAAAAACGAAAGAATCAATGAACTGGTTGCCTTTTATCTCATGCTGACATATATTCATATATGTTAGATATGAATATATGGAGGACAAAATGGCGATCACTAGTCTTAGCTTGGGTGAGCACTGGGAAGTCTATATCAAGAACGAGATTGCCAGTGGGCGTTACGGTTCCGCCAGCGAAATCGTTCGTGATGCACTTCGCGCAATGGAAGAGCGTAAAAGCAAGCTCAATGCTTTACGAAGTCATTTGGACCAGGGTGCTAAACAGTCCGAAACCGGTGAGTTTATTGATAACTTTACCATGGACACGCTGATTAACGATCTGGATAACGAAGCCTGATGCCCGGATACAGAATCACTCCGAGGGCACAGGATGACTTGAAAAACATCGGCCGGTATACAGAACGTCAATGGGGCAAGCGACAACGCAACACTTACCTGAAAGCACTCGAAAAGCACTTTAACTGGTTAGCCGAAAACCCGAAACTGGGCAAACATCGCCCGGATATCGCTGATGGCTATTACAGTTTTCCGCAAGGCGGGCATGTCATCTTTTACCTGATTCGCGCAAAAGGCATTGACATAATCGGAGTTCCACACAAGAAGATGGATATAATTTCTTATTTTCTAACTGACTGAACATTCAGATAACAGAAGTGATACTTGGTGGTACCAGTCAGTGCCAGACGTTGCCTGCTAGTTCCAGTCACTCCCACTAGATTGATTGCTGAACGTAAAATCATTCCCACTCAATAGTGGCAGGCGGTTTGCTGGAAATATCGTAAGTCACCCGCGAGACTTCCGGTATTTCATTCAGTATTCGATTTGACACCTGCTCTAGAAGTCCGCAGTCGAGGCGAGCCCAACGCGCCGTCATGAAGTCGACGGTTTCAACTGCACGCAAGGAGATTACCCATGAATATCGTCTTGCATCGCCAGTCACCCCTACCGATTTCACTGGAAGAAAGACTGCAAATGCCTGGCTGACCTGTTGATAACAGCCAACTTGTTGCAACTCATCAATAAAAATCGCATCAGCCTGTCTGAGTATATCGCAATATTCCTTCTTGACTTCTCCAAGTATACGAACACCAAGACCAGGCCCTGGAAAAGGATGTCGATAGACCATGTCATGCGATAAACCTAGCTCCAGTCCTATTTTTCTAACCTCATCTTTGAAAAGTTCCCGCAGCGGTTCGACAAGCCCCAGATTCATTTGCTGTGGCAACCCCCCAACGTTGTGATGTGACTTGATCACATGAGCTTTACCGGATTTGACATCGGCAGACTCAATGACATCCGGATAGATCGTGCCCTGAGCCAGCCACTTAACATTATCGAGCTTGCCCGCCTCCTGCTCAAACACTTCAATGAATTTCTTGCCGATGATTTTCCGTTTGGCCTCTGGGTCCACAATATTGGAAAGTGCTTCCAGAAACTTTTCTGCGGCATTGACACAAATTACCTTCATTCCCAGATGTTTACTGAAGGTAGCCATAACTTGCTCGGATTCGCCCAAGCGGAGCAAACCATTATCCACGAACACACAGGTCAACTGTGTACCAATCGCCCGGTGCAGCAAGGCAGCAACAACGGAGGAGTCAACACCGCCAGACAGACCCAACAGCACTTCATCAGTCCCGACTTGCTGCACAATGTTCTTGATCGCATCATCAATAATGCCTGTCGGTGTCCACAGGGTTTCACAGCCACAGATTGTATGAACAAAACGTTCAATCAGACGCTTGCCCTGCAGTGTGTGAGTTACCTCTGGATGGAACTGAAGCCCGTATAGGGGTAACGAACAATGGCGCATGGCTGCCACGGGAGCACTCTCAGTGGCCGCAACTGGCAGAAAATCCGGGGGCACGGCAGTAACTTTATCCCCATGGCTCATCCACACATCAAGTTGGGATTCTCCTGCATTGTTGATGTGGTCCTCTATTCCTTTCAGCAACTCACATTCTTCAATGATGCTCACTCTGGCAAAACCAAACTCGGAATGACTGGACGCTTCTACCCGACCGCCAAATTCTTCTGCCATGGTTTGCATGCCATAACAAATTCCCAGAATTGGTAGGTCAACTGAGTACACAAAGGATGGTGGTCGTGGCGAACGGTCAGTATTGGCTGACTCCGGACCCCCAGAGAAAATTATTCCTTGGGGAGCAAAGTCATTAAAGTCATCCCGGGTAATGTCATGTGCACGAATCTCACAATAAACACCCGCTTCACGAACCCGGCGTGCAATCAGCTGGGTATATTGAGAACCAAAATCCAATATGAGAATTTTTTGGCTATGGATATTCTGCTTGGTCATTAGGGCGCGGCTTATTTGGCAGGAGCTTATATTTCTGGCGGCTCATACTTTGAGTACGGTTGATTGCGGAAAGCCAAAACACATGATCGCTGGACTGCATCAAGCAATGGGAGAAACAGGTCACTCCATCATTGCAAAGATCAAAAAACTGACTTTAGTCTACATTAAGAGTCGCCACACCAACTCATCCTCGGTATAGACGGTGGGGATTGAGACTTCTAACTCACCTGATAATTGGGAGCTTCCTTTGTAATATTTACATCATGAACATGGGATTCGTTAATTCCTGCTCCGGTAATGCGAACGAACTGTGTGTCATTTCGCATCTCTTTAATATCTTCGCAACCGGTATATCCCATACTGGAACGCAGACCCCCCATTAGCTGATGCACAATCGCCGCCATCGGCCCCTTGTAGGGAACCCTTCCTTCAATGCCCTCTGGAACCAACTTTTCGGTGCCGGATTCAATGTTCTGAAAATAGCGGTCGCTGGAACCATGCGAGTTGGCCATGGCACTGAGGCTGCCCATACCGCGATAGGACTTATAGCTGCGCCCTTGATACAGCTCAACCTCGCCCGGGGCCTCTTCCGAACCAGCCAGCAGGCTGCCTACCATGACTACGTGGGCACCGGCAGCAATCACCTTGGCTATGTCACCGGAATAACGAATGCCACCATCGGAGATTACACATACCTCAGTATCCCGTAACGCATCCACCACATTGGCCACGGCACTAATCTGCGGCACCCCCACACCGGTAACAATGCGAGTGGTGCAAATGGATCCTGGACCAATACCAACCTTAACCGCATCGGCACCAGCCTCGGCCAAATCACAGGCAGCCTTGGCCGTGGCGATATTGCCTCCCACCACTGAGAGAGATGAGTAACTGGACTTGATAGCCCTCACCTGGTCGATAACGCCTTGGGAATGCCCATGGGCTGTATCCACTACCAAAAGGTCAACACCAGCCTCTACCAGCCTCTCCACGCGCTGTTTGGTATCCCCGCCGGTACCAACTGCCGCTGCCGAGCGTAATCGACCCAGTTCATCTTTGCAGGCATTGGGATATTCCTCTGATTTGCGAATATCCTTGAGGGTAATCAGGCCTTTCAATTCAAAACTGTGATTGACCACCAGCAGCTTTTCAATACGATGCCGATGCAGCAGTTCCTTAACTTCCTCAAGACTGAAATCCTCTTCCACCGTGACTAGCCTTTCTTTTGGTGTCATGATGGATTCCACACCAGCATCCAGGTTACCCTCAAAGCGAACATCACGGCTGGTCACAATCCCAACTAGCCCACCACAATTAATAACCGGCATACCAGAGATATCGTATTCTTTCATTAATGCCACAAGATCACGAATGGTGGCTGTGGCAGGAATAGTGATCGGATCTCGGACCACGCCGCTCTCGAACTTCTTTACCGCCCGCACCTCCCGAGCCTGTTTTTCGATGCTCATGCTCTTATGAATGACTCCAAGACCACCCTCCTGCGCCATGGCAATAGCGAGACGGGCCTCGGTGACTGTATCCATAGCCGAGGAGACCAGCGGGATATTCAGCGGAATCGAAGCAGTGATCCTGGATTCCAGGTTAACCGATCGGGGAAGGACAGTTGAGTGGGCAGGCAGAAGCAAAACATCATCGAATGTTAGAGCCTCTTCAGTAATACGTAACATAAAACTACCAGAATTTGCAAAAAATTCAGTTTATAGAAAAACCTGATTAATGTATAGACTTCTGTAACTGCCTCTAGATCCAGCGCATCATTCCCAACAGATAGTGCAGGCCAGCTCACTGCTCGGCATTAGGGTTGTGACAGACTTTTGTTTATATTGAACATATATACAGAACATAGCTAACCAATCGATAATTCGGGGGATTGAAGCAACTTTTTCAGCTGGAATTTGCAGGAGTAATTGCCTAACTCTTCCAAGGATGCCTGTGCTAAGTAGAACTGGATTGAGCCTGAAACTGCAATAGAAAATGGAATCTCAGACAGCGTTCCTGGAGGTATTAAAATTAATATTATGCTTCGAAGCTGAGCGAGTAATTTCAGATTAGAAAAACCAAGCAGTTCGAAAAGAAAGTTGAATATCTGGGCTCGTCGGGAAATAGTAAGCGTACAGGAACTGTCAAAGATTCAGCTGCACAAACACATTACAATGTCGCACGACTGCAAAATATTGGCTACAGTTTGGCTCTTGAACTGGTGATCAACCAGTAACAGCAATGCCAATCATCAGACAGACGTGATAACGTCAATGTTACAGAAATTACCAGCAGTTTGAAATTCATCAGTAACATCATAAAAGTATCTGAAGAGAGTAGCGACAATATTTATGCCCGACTCACGCCCTGCCAACTCACGCGTGCAACTGTTGTTGCGAGAACCGGTGTTCCATTTTTTTTTGATGGCATTACTGATTTTTGCCGTGTATGGCCTCAGTCACCGGAATCAGGAGAATATGATCGAGATTGATCAGCGAGACATTGATGCCAGAATTTTTATGCAAGAGATGGCAAATGGGGAAGCATTAAATGATGAACAGAAAGAATTCATTACAGCTCGCTATGTCGAAGAACAATTACTGGTTCGTGAGGCACTTGCTATGGGGCTGGACAATGACTTGCGTATTCATGATCTGCTGGCGCAAAAGATGCTGCATGTCCTAAGTGGCGAGGTGATCCAACCTACAGACAATGAAATGCAGAACTACTATACAGCCAATATTGAACGCTACCAGATTCCTGCTATTCGAGATGTCATTGAGCTCGTATTTGACACCCAGGACCAACTATCTCAGCAGATCCTGACGTTGCTACAGGCTGGCGCTGAGACTGAGCAATTAATGCAACTCAGCCCAGGCAGTAGCGAGCCATTGCCTGGAATCAATCGTCTTGATGTGACTAATATCTTTAGTGGGGAGTTTGCTAACGAAGTCTTTGCCTCAGAGGTCGGCAAATGGGTTGGCCCCTTTGTCAGTAATCGTGGTCAACACTGGTTGCAAACCACAAATATTAGCCCAAAACGCACGCCGGGGCTTGACGAAGTGCGGGATCAGGTTCGACTGGATTGGATCCAGGCCGAAGAAGATGTGCTGTTGCAGTTGGAAATAAATAGACTCTTCGACAAATACACAGTGATAATCACACAAAATGATTCAAATGAACATTAGGTCATCATGTCATTAACAAAGTCGAGTTTGAAAACTACGGCTTTCATTCTATTCTTTCAGACAACCCTAGTCTTATGGTCCCAGCCGCAGTATGCACATGATGTGAATATTACCGGTGTCGCCCGCGCATTTCTTGATGAACAGACTGACAATATTTACCATTTATCCGTTGTCGATCGGCAAGTCCCTCCACTGTTTGATGTAGAGCGCATTTTACCAGCGCATTGCAGAGGGCTTGATCCAGGCAACTTCAGTTACCGCTTTCAGTGCGACCATGCGCTCTCCATCATGGACGAGTTACTTTTTCCTTGGTCATTAGAAGGAATAGTTGTTATTGCCCGATGGCAAAACGGCACCAATGTCTCCGGCTACTTTCCGGGTGACGGCACCCAAATCTCTGTTCCGCTAAGTAACCTCAAGGCAGATGCCGGACCGCTGGACAGCCTTGCTTCCCGTTATCTGGTATTAGGAGCTGAGCATATTCTGTTCGGGCTTGATCATCTACTGTTTGTACTAGGGTTACTATTGTTATTGAGAGGCTTATGGGTACTGATTAAGACCATAACCGCATTCACCCTTGCACACAGTATAACCCTGGCTTGTGCGGTATTGGGAATATTTCCAGTACCCAATGCCCCCATTGAGGTACTGATTGCCTTGTCCATTCTCCTGCTAGCACGGGAAGTAGTCATGGGTCAACGCGGCATTCGTACACTCGTACACGACAGGCCTTGGTTAATTGCCTTTGTCTTTGGTCTGATTCATGGCTTTGGATTTGCTGGTGCACTGGGTGAATTAGGATTGAACGATAATGACATTCCACTTGCCCTGTTATTCTTCAACCTTGGCGTGGAGATTGGACACACCGTCTTCATTATAATGACCGCCAGAACGTACCCAAACCATAGCCGCATTGGGAAGAAGCTGGTGCCCAGCAT
>JAPORB010000242.1 GCA_026710425.1 Gammaproteobacteria bacterium | reverse complement strand
GTTTCGGCACAGCAATTAGGAATGGCAACGATGTCGCTTGGAACTGCCATTATGGTCAAGTGCTGCTTGGCTCAGGTTTGCCCAGCTTATGGGATAAATTTGTTGAGCGTCTGCAATTTGGTGATTCATTTCAAGTAATTTTTGATGGCAATAATCCCAACCTTGTAGAAGAAACCTATCTCGCAAATCAATGAATGTGCACACAATTGGTTTTTGTGAGACTTTAAACTAATGACTCTGGCCAGAAATACTTCATGGGAGCAAGCCAGTAATTCCCAGGGTTCTGCTCGGTATCATAGCGGTCTTGCGAAAGATCGAACTTCCACTTCCCATCAAATCCTTCTCTCGCACAAACTGCTGCAATTAAAGCATCCCTTTCGTGTTCGTTTGTCCAGCAATTCTCAGCAGGAATATTGTGGGTTTCTGCGAATACCTCCCAATCATCCTTATAAAGTGCTTTAAGAAGTGCCTTGGGATGAGATTCTGTGATTGGAAAATCTTGGTTATGCTCTCGAATTCGATCGGCTAGTAACGCCCCTCCAACCAAAGCGGCCCCTTTCAAAGAGTTTGCTGACTGTACGGTACCCGGATGAATTCCATATTTTTCCCGTAACTGCTGATCCACCATTCTTCCTCCACCTTCCCCAGTAGACCACCACATACGTGCATCAATACCCAATGCTGATGGGGTTCCTTGTTTTGAGATACTTTCCATTGCCTGATCTACTGAGGAAACAGTCTTGCATTTAACATCACCATTCTTGTACAGAAACGCAATGCCAAACCCGCCAATTCCTGCCGGATCGGCACCAGCCCAAAAACTCGCTGTATTACTCATAAATTCATCAATTTTAGATATTGTTCATTTAGTACCTCAACGATTGCATATTTCACCCTCTGTTGGGGCCACCGATTCCACCCAGATTGGCGCATCAAATATCTTCCTCACGCAACATAACGACGTAACCTATTTTTTCTTCGCCAATCTGGAACCCATCGGCCTATGCCACAAAGTTGCTGGATGAGCTCCAAACCAAAACGGTCCACCCGGAAACGAAGCTGCACATGGTTTACGAACTGGCTGAAAATGGGCAAAAATCGACCTGAAAACTGTCACGACATTAGCAGATCATAAAGGGCCGAGGTCAGGACATCTGAGCTTAAACCATTTGCAAGGGCTTAGTGGTCGTCAGTGCTACTTATACGGCGACAGTGTCTCCAAGTGAGCTCTGAGTAAATCAATTCCCGCTTTAGTAACCTGGCAGCCGCTGAATTCCCCGCTCGAGCTTCTGGCGGTCGACCATTCTTTCTATGTCGTTCAGCAACTTTTTGGCATCGTATACAATGCCATCCTTAATTGTGTATCGGATGCCACCGATACGCTCTAACTGCTGAGTTTGGTCATTCAGTCTGATGGCACCGGTACCATACAGAACTTTCAGGTTATGTAATGGGTTTTCGTCAATTATCACCATATCTGCAAGTAACCCGGGACGCACTACACCGAACTGGATCGGTTGCCCTTTGGGTTCAAACAAAGCTTGTGCCGGATGCAATGTCGCTGCACGTATCACCTCCAGAGGAGTGAGTCCCGCTTCCTGCATCAATTCCATTTCTTCAATGTAACCAAAACCATACTGATTATAGATGAAGGCTGCATCTGCACTGACCGTGACGCGGCCTCCGGCATCCTTGTAATCATCAATGAAATCCATCCATAGGCGGTAAAAGCGTTTCCATGCAACCTCATCAGCTGTTGTCCAATCGAAAAAATATGAACCATGATTGGTTCTGTTGGGCATATAGAAATTCCATAGCGTTGGTAGCGTGTATTTTTCATGCCAATCGGCCTGACGCGCGCGCATGACATCCCGTCCAGCCAGGTAGGCTGTCATTGTTGGATCGAGAAATACATCATGTTCCAGAAAATGCGAAATTAGATCGTTCCATTCATCGCTCCCTTGAGGGTTGATAAACTGCCACTGTCGGGCAACCTGACTGAAGCGATCCTGCTCATCATTATAATTCATGTTGTCAGGCCAAGGCTGGATATCATGGTCTCCGTACATTGATTCAAACAAGCCGTAAAAATGCGTGACGGTGTCAAGGCCCATCGCTGTTGCCTGCCTGGCGTTAGTTTCAGCCACCATCAATTGGGTTAGATGAGCAGTGCTTCCAAGACCATGTTTCTTCGCTTCATCTAGTAGAGCCTGTAACACGTCCGGTGGAAAATTGAAAATTTTAAGCCCGTCAATACCCTTTTCTGCAGCCCATTCAACCCAGGCTCTACCATCATCGGGCGTAATGATTGGTCCACCTTCCCAGTCTTCTCCATCGCCAGGTACTTGGTAGGCAAAGATGCGGGGTGCCACTATTTCATTGCGTTCACTGCGCCATTTTTCGCTCAAAGTCCAGTTTACATCGCCAGCTGGAACACCGCGGATGGTCGTTATCCCATGGGCCATCCACAGCTTATAGGGATACTCGGCTTCAGGTGCCTTTGATACACCACCGACGTGAGCATGATTATTGATGAAGCCTGGCATCACATATGAGCCATTGGCGTCGATCTCATAATCAGCATCAGTAGGTCGGCCCTCATCATCAATTGGCACCCTGGGTACACCGACATTCTGTACCGAGACGATTCGGTTGCCTTCAACTACGATATCTACAGGCCCGCGCGCAGGTGCTCCGCTGCCATCAATCAACGTGGCGCCGCGGATGATGAGCCGACCAAACGGACCCATACCTTCATCGGGTCGACGCTCAGGTGCCGGCTCGACAATATCAATGGCAGCGTAGGCCTTACGCCAGAAGTCAGCGGTTTGATACAACTGATCGGGAGCTGACGCATCAAAATCTTCGGCAGCGGGAGCAGTAGATGCTACACATGCAAAAATCACTGAAATAGCAATACCTGCCAACTTGATGTGCCATGGTCTAATATCCATACATCATTCCTCCAGTTTTAGACAAACCATCAGTGAAGCTACCCAAGGCTATAGCCTCATGCGCACACCCCCAAAAAAGCGTCGACCCAAGGTGTCGTATAATGAAATATCCACATTAGCATCCCCAGCGAGGGAAAATCCGACGACGGGCGGCTCGTCATCCAGCAGATTGTCAACTCCGAAGAACAGGGTGTACCTGTCAGCAATTGTGTAGTCAAAATTCAGATCAACGTAATTGACTGCATCCACGCTGCTCACCACATTGCCGGCACCCGGGAACAAGTCAAGTCCGGGGATGCTGCGCCATTGCAAACGTGAATACAAGCTGCCCGTATTGTAGTTAACATTAAAGACATATTTTCGATCCGGCTGCATGAAGACATTGAAGCCTGAGCAACTGCTACCAAAATAACCCAGACAGTCCAATCCGGGTTGACCTGGCTCAGCGATGGTCTCATTATCAAATGCCCAACTTGCTAAGAAACGCAAATTTAAATCAGCTGGGCCGAGCAAGCTCAGCGTATCGCCTAGCTCAATGCCCCAGTCCACCTGCAGATCGAGGCCTGTTGCATTGATTTCGGCGACGTTCAGCGAGCGGGCATCAACGAAATCTATCTGGCCGCTAGAGAAGCGATTGATGGCCAGACAGGTGTCACTGTTAGGATTTAGATTACCCTCGCGGAAACAGTTATTAACGACTTGCTGTGCACTGAGTTGATTGATCGCATTCTCAATCAGAATGTCATAGTAGTCTACGGTCACATTCAAGCCCTCAAGGAAAGGTGGCGAGATGACTGCACCTATGGTGAACGTATCGGCTTTCTCCTCCTGTAATTCGGGATTACCACCTGACCGCACGCCGAATCCGACATTAATTTGATCGAATGTTGCAATATCCTCGGGTGATACCCCCTGGGCTACGCAGAGTTGTTGTTGCGAAGAAGATGGACTCAGGTCCTGATCGCAGGGGTCGTCACCAGCTGAGAATCCTATGGCGACGGTGGCGAATAACTCGTCAAGATTCGGTGCGCGGATAGCCGAATTAAATGAAGTGCGGAACCGCATCCAGTCAATCGGTGCCCATTCAACGCCGGCCTTCCAGGTAGTAACACTGCCAATTGTCGAATAATCCGACTGACGAACGGCCAGTTCGACTGCCAAAGTCTCGGCCAGTGGTGCATCGGCAAGAATAGGTATCCGCGCCTCGGCAAAAAATTCTGTCAGTTCAATTTCTCCGCTGATCGGCGGTAGTGGGTCGCTGGTGAATTCACCACCTTGATTTGCCGCATCTGGACGGAAGTCATAGCTGTCTAGGCGATCCTCAAATCCAATGCCTAGAGCCACTGGGCCTGCTGGCAATTCAAAAATTTCGGCAGTGATGAAGCCACCGGCAACCTCCCGTTCCAGTACATTAGTGGTTCCATGATTTGGCGAAATAAATGCGGCCGCTTCCGGTGTAACCGAATTAAGCCCCAGAAAGTTGACAGGCACGCAGCCTACAAAAGCATTGGTGCAGCGGGCACCTCCTGGTGAAGTTGGATCAACCGTTACATCCGAACCGAGAGAGAGGCGCAGAGATGAAAGCTGGCCAGCGATATTGGCATCGGTTCGCGCTTGCTGGTACTGCACAAAACCATCGTATTGCCATTCAATATCACCCGTTTCAAAGGTACCCCTTAAACCAGTGGTGGCATTGTATGATAGGCGTTGATACTTGTAGTTGCGCGGTCCTGTTTCCACGGAACGCCTGCCCGTTTGGATGATTTCAGCATTGCCATCACCATCAGCATCGAAAACTGCTGGGTTGCTGATCAAAAATTGACGAGTGGCATCGAACAATACCGGATTGTTTGCGTAGTCTGGAATAACGAAGGTGCCGCGCTGTGCGCCGCTAGTCTGCAAGCCGCCAGCATTTGGTGCCTGCTGCCATTCATTGCGATTATCCATAAAGGCTAGATCTGCATAGGCTGTGACATTGTCATTGATATCATAATGACCCAAGGTGGTGATCTGAACTCTCTCCAGGGGCCGCAGCAGGTAATTGAGGGGTGCAAAATTGTAGCGATCCTGCGGATCACAAAAAGGTTGCACTGCGCCCGCTTCGCCGAAGCGCACACCGCCTATGGTGCCCGGACAGGCGGTCGATGGATCAAAACTCAAGCCATTAAGTCTTGCCAACTGTGCGGGCGTAAAACTGATGCGAGTGCCGGGTAAGTTGCTGGAGCCGCCTGGAACCAGATCACCGCCACTTTCAAACAGGGAAATTGCAGAGTAATCTCGATCCGCAAAGAAAATTTCCCCACGATCGGTATAGGAAATGCTGGCCACCGCATTGCCACGGTCAAAGTTGCCGCCGATGGTCATGTCAAACTTCTGTGTCGTTGCGTCCCCCTTGTCTGTTTCGCCTCGGTAGTAATCGAACTGTATTCCCTCGAAGTCGTCTCGCAACAGGAAATTGATTGCACCGGCAATCGCATCCGAGCCATAGACAGCAGAGGCACCACCGGTCATCACTTCCACCCTGTCAACCAGCGCATCTGGAATGCTTGAAAGATCGGTGAGTCCCCGCGCATCGGCAGGCGCAAACCGGCGACCATTGACTAAAACAAGCGTGCGCACTGCATCAAGTCCGCGTAAATCGGCGGTTAAAATACCCGAACCCCCACCTGAATTGACGCTTGAGGTATTGTCGGATGCCAACTGAGGCAGCTCGTTAAGGGTCTCTTCCAGCGTAACATTGCCAGCACTGGTAAGATCTTGTGATCCGAGGACGACAACTGGACTCGGCGCATCAAGATCACGGCGGACCAGACGCGATCCGGTTACGACTACTTCTTCCAATTCCTGTTCTTGAGCAATGGCACTGCTCTGCCACAAATTGTTTACCAGCCACACAGATGCGACCAACATGGATAATGAACTGGTATTTATGCTATGCCTTAGTCTGTTTTGAATCTTCATTTTCCGCTCCACTTTCGTCAATTGACTTTTAGTCTTCCGATAGGGATAGGCTAGTGTTGCATTACTTATAATGCCTAACTGCACTATGTAAGTTATGACAACATTAAACCATAGTAAAATCAAGAAATTTTCAGGTTATCTTTGGCAATTTTAATTTTGGCAAGATTAATCTATGTTCTATCTAAATGGTCTTTAGACTTGATTGGGAAATCTCGATTGAAAATGTTACCGAAAATTCAAAGGCTCCCACTTGTTCACCTTGAGCAAGTTTGAGCCTAATTTTGTGTCAACAAAGCAGTGTTTCTTACACAAGGTATGTGTTTAATTTGGCAATTCCTGGAGGGAATCCATTCCCAAAGTTTGGCTAATTTCCAGGTCAAAGTGGCAGCGGGTTGAAGCTATTAGAGGAAACGCGTTAGTGTCAAGTCAATGGATATTTGTCGTATCAGTAAAATCATATGCGCTTTCAGATTAATAAGGCAGTTAGTCAAACCGAAAAATGTTCAAACGTATTTTTTCGCTAGACTAAACACTAGTGCCTCAGAGAAATACTCAAATATGAATATAACCAGCGTTGCGCCCGATATTGCACCAGAGACTGCCTCTGATTAATTGGTCAGACAAACAGATGCCGGTATTTCATCGTGGATTCAGAGCCTGCTATTGTCGAAGGTTCGAGCTATGGACTCGCCTTATGTGCAGCTGTGGTCGAACTCAAAGGCCTAAAGGCCTATCCAAACCACACAGGACCGCTTCCATTATGAAGCAGAACTCTCCTGTAATAGCCGCGGCCAGGTGTCGGCTAGCCGGTATCCATTGGGAAAAGGATCATCGGGATGCAGCACGAGGTGCCGATGGTCGGTTATCCATGCCCGACCGCTAATTGATGGTCGAATCGACCTGCGCCCCGCTAGCTCGAGTTCCTGCTCAATTACTCCGGTAAATTCAGAATTGAGGATCGACTGTGCTACCAAAGCTTCCCCCTGACGGATTTCACCCTTGCTATGCAGCACGGCCAGGCGTGCAGACAGCCCGGTGCCGGTGGGTGAGCGGTCAACTTTTCCTGGGCTTATAATGACGGCATTCTTACCGACCCGGCGACCTCCGGAATGCTGAACCGGATGTGTGAATTGACAAAATGAGATAGTGTTGATGTCAGCATCGGTAGGGTGGGTGAACCCGAGCTGCTGGTTGGCTGAGGCAGTGATGCGAACGCCGGTAGCGCACAACTCACGGGCCTCATCCGGTGCCAGGGAAAACCCCATGCTTGCTGCATCGACAATCACGAAAGTGTCTCCACCATAGGCCGTGGATACCAGCTGTGTGCCGCAACCCTCAATTTCCAGCGGCACATCAATCCGGTCGGCAAACGATGGCACATTGGTAATGGTGATGCGCTCCGCCTTACCATCACGACAGTGTGCCAGCACATCAACGAGACCACCGGGTGCCTCCAGGGTGAAGCGGGTCACTGGCTCCGACATTGGCAGCCTGCCCGTTTCCAGCAGCACCGTTGATACGCAGATGGCATTGGACCCAGACATAGGTGGTGTGGTGTCAGGCTCCATGATGATCCAGCCCATAGCAGCACGGCTGTCGCAGGCCGGTACAAGCAGGTTGACGTGCCGAAATACTCCGCCTCGGGGTTCATTCAGGACAAAGTTCCGCAACCGCTGATCCTGTGCAATCCAATGCGCCTGCTGGCGTACAGTCTTGCCCGGCGGTGTCGGCACACCCGCCACAATCACATCGCCAACCTCGCCTTCTGCATGACAGCCGACAATTTCAATTGCAGCATCCAGTCCGGGAGTCATTTTCGCCTCAGGTTCTACGATTCATTAAATTTATGTATAGTACAACTAGTTTTACTCATAAAGGAATTTTAATTATCCAAGCATGCATGGAGATTAAGGAAATGAATGCTATGAATAAACTGAGTCTACTTTTCGGGCTTTGGACCTTGGTGATTATCGTCAGTGGTTGTGCGCCACCGGATGGCGACGCGGCGGCAGTGGTCAACGATACTGCTAAACCAGCAAATGACAGGGCAATAGCGGATAACAGTGCCGCCGCACCACTGCATCAATTATTCGACGACGAATGGCAGGATCGACTGCAGCGTTACCCCCTTTTCGCCACTAACATGGGCGTGCATGACTACAATGACCGCTTGGAGGATGCGTCGGCTCAGGCGCAAGAGGGCAATCTGACGAAAGACAAGCAATTTCTGACGCGACTGCAGGGCATTGACCGCGATGCGTTGAGCACGGATGAGCAACTGAATTACGATATTTTCGAGTTCATCATAAGCCATCGGGTAAAGCTCGGCGAATATCGACCCTACCGCATCCCCATCCTGTCTGATGACGGCTTTCACATGGCTGTAAAGCAAATGCATGAAGCCATGCCTTTCCGTACGGTTGTCGATTACCAGAATTATCTGGCACGACTGCGCGCTATTGGTCCCAATTTCCGTCAGCACATCGACAATATGCGCACAGGGCTTGCAGACGGGTTTACCCAGCCGCACGCTATACTGGAGGGTATTGTTCCGTCCATTTCAGGTACCTTGGTGGATGATCCAGAAAAGAGCAGCTTTTTTCGGCCATTTCGCTCTTTCCCAGCTTATTTCAGTGATGCTGAAGCGCAGCAGCTCGCTGATGCCGGCCGCGATGTCATTGCTGATACAGTGATGTCGGCCTATGCTGAGTTTCTGGACTTTTTCGAGACGGAGTATATTCCCGGTGCACGAACCGGCATCGGAATTTCCGAAGTGGTCGACGGCAAAGCTTATTACGAAGATCTCACGCGGTTCTTTACAACCCTTGACGACGCTACACCCGATAAGGTGCATGAACTTGGGCTTCAGGAAGTTGCCCGCATCCGAGAGGAAATGGAGGCCATAATCACCTCAGTCGAGTTTCCCGGCACTTTTTCGGAATTTATCGACTTCCTGCGCACCGACCCGCAGTTCTACGTGACCAACTCCGAGCAACTGTTGAAAGAAGCGGCCTGGATTGCCAAGCAAGTGGACGGTCAGATGCCTGGTTTTTTTCGCACTTTGCCACGCATGCCGTACGGCATAAGGCCCGTGCCTGATGACATTGCGCCAAACTACACCACTGGCCGTTATTGGGACAGTGCCATTGGTGGCAAGCTAGGCGGTTTCTACATGGTCAACACCTATGCATTGAACAAACGCCCGTTATACACATTAGCGGCGTTAACGGCCCATGAGGGTGTGCCCGGGCATCATCACCAGGTTTCCTTGAGCAAGGAAATTGATAATCTTCCGATGTTCCGCCGTGCCTTCTATCCCCATGCTTTTGGCGAGGGTTGGGGCCTATATGCGGAGAAGCTCGGCATTGAGATGGGGATCTATCAGACTCCCTATGACGATTTTGGACGTTTAAGCTACGAGATGTGGCGGGCGGTCCGCCTGGTGGTTGATACTGGTATGCACTACAAGGGCTGGTCTCGGCAACAGGCGCAGGATTTCCTAGCGGAAAACTCAGCTCTTTCTCTACACAATGTACGCACTGAGATTGACCGTTACATTTCATGGCCGGGCCAGGCTCTGGCCTATAAGATGGGTGAGCTGAAGATACTGGAATTACGGCAGCGGGCGGAACAGCAACTGGGGGAAAAATTTGATATTCGCGATTTCCATGATGCCATATTGATCACCGGCGGCCTCCCTCTGAGCTTGTTGGATAAGGAAATAATGAGTTTCATCGACAGTCAAGCCGACGACTGAATGAATTGCATTGGGTTTTGTTGGTAGCCTGGATGTCGCCACAAACTAAGATGCTCAGGAGTTGCTGTGCAGTGCAGAGAGATTGTCACTGCAGTATAGAGGGCTAACCTCGCACTTAATCAGACAGGCTGTGGGCGACCAGTTGGGCTGGCTGAACGCGGCCGTCTACAAACATCAATAGGTACTGTTTGCCAGCGTGTTCGTAGGTCAATGGGAGTCCGGTCTGATTGTCGGGCAGTTCCAGTTCGTGAATGATCTCCCCAGTCTGCTTTTCGAGTGCCCGGATGATGGGTCTGGCTCCCGGTCCGCCAGTGCCTTCCCCCCACAAACAACAGGATTTTGGTTAGCAGGATGCCGGTGGTCTCATTTCGAAACGCCTGTTATCCATGCGCAACGCTTGGGTTGAAGCCTAGGGTGATGAGACCTGCCGCATCTTCTCCCGGCAGGCGACTGTCATGCGCTGTGCACAGTTTCCGGTGGTGCTGGCGGTGCAG
>JAPORB010000067.1 GCA_026710425.1 Gammaproteobacteria bacterium | reverse complement strand
TCGCCCCGGTTTTTGACCATAACACCGGACTTCGGGATCAGCAATACTCAAAGCTATATCTCTTCACGCCACAGTGCAGCAGCGGCATTGGCATTGAGATCTGAAGTCATGCAACGAAAATGAAATTTTTTGTGCGGCTGTATATTGAGCAACACAAAAAATAAAATGTTGATTTCTATGGACATACAATTCACAATAACTAGTGTAGTTTTGTTTAACTGACAGAGAGAATTTAATATGAGCAAAACAAACACATATAAACTAGTTTCAATGAAGGGGGAGTTACTAATGAAATGTCGATCAGCAGTCACCAAACTGCTAGCTATTATGGTCTCAAGTCTTAGTCTTTCGGTCTTAGCACAATCTGAGGAACGAGGAGTCATTGAGGAAATTATCATTACAGGTACCGGTGTAGAACGAACAGGCTTTGATACGCCGCAGTCGGTATCACAATTTACCCAGGAAGACCTCAGGTCATTTAATTCCTCAAGTCAGGCCGACATACTGACTCAGTTGCCAGGCATCAGTGCCGAAGGTGGCGGCGGTGAGGTCGCCACCAACGTCTTCCATCGTGCTCTGCCATCCGGTGGCCAGTTTTCCTTCACACCACTGCTCTATGACGGCATGCCAGCGTTCACCACTTTTGGATTGAACTCCTCAGCGTTTGATGTCTTCTTCCGCAATGACCTCGGCATAGAACGGTCGGAATTTGTTAGTGGAGGTGTTTCCAATCTGTTTGGACCGGGTTCTGTGGCCGGCATTATCAACTATATTTCTTCCACTGGGGGTCCAGAACCAGTTGGCACCGTACAGCTAGAGACGGCTGATGAAGGCAGATTTCGTGGTGACTTTTTCTTCAGTGGCCCGGTGGGCGGTGAGGACTCCAATACTTTCTACGCTTTTTCAGGCTTTTTTCGCAATGACGAGGGCCCTCTAAAGTCTGGTCTTGATACCCAGGGCTATCAAGTTCGGGGCAATATCCGGCATGAATTTGACGACGGTTCAGGCTCGGTAACCCTTTATACCCAACTGATCGACGATAGTGTGCAGTTCTTTCTGCCGCTGCCAGTTGACGGTCGCACCCGTGAGAGAGTTGCCGGCAATGACGGAGCCGAGGTTTTCACCATGAATACCGTAGAGGCAATAGGTCTCAGCTATGATACTCCCGATGGTCGTTTCCAGACCCCCATTGGAGACGGTGTTGTCACCCAGGGACAGATGATTGCTGCCGTGCTGGACCGGGATCTTAACGAAGACTGGTCCCTGAACGCCAAATTACGCTATGCCCGGTATGATCATCAGTTCAATCTTTTCTTGGACGGTGATGCACTCGGCCCAAATACTCCGGAAACCCAGACCGAATACCTGACCCGGCGGGGCATTGATCCGACACTGCATGACCATGCCCGTTTCGTTTACTCCCAGACAGGTCGTAATCTGGCCACGAATCACCTAGTCTTCGGCAATCGCACACTGGACCGCTGGCGTGATGCCACCGATATGTCGGTGGAGGCAAGCCTTGGTCGAGAATTTGATGTTGGCGACGCCGTTCATGGCCTGACCATTGGTGCTTTCTACTCCAATTCACAGGCTGATGACTTGAATTACATCACCACCTACCTAGGAGATTTTCGGAATGCTCCGCTGCTGGTTGATGTGCATTTAATGGGCGTGGTTGAAGATAACACCGGGCAATTGGTGCGCTCGACTGATCCTGATGCTGTGTATCACTGGACCCGTAATGGTCTGGCCAGAAGCAATGGCCTTGTCGGTTATCGTGACCGCAGTGCTCGCCGAGCTGCTTTCTACATAGCCGACCAGATTGAGACCGGCAATTGGTCATTTGACATTGGTGCTCGTCTGGAGCGTCTTGAAGGTGATGTCAGGCAATTCAATACCAGTACATTTGTTATGGCCAATGACCCGCATGTGAATGACCAGATTGAACGCGTCAGTTACACAGATGGTTCGTTAATCAGCGATTCACTGGGCACAACAGAGTGGGCATTTTCGGCTGGTGCTTTGTATCGAATGACTGATGAGGTCAATCTATTCGCCAACGCTTCCCGTGGATTTTTCTTTCCGCAAATTCGTAGCGTACCCTTCAACCAAGGCAGACTGGCTTCCTATGAAGGTGAAATCATCGATACGATTGAGGCTGGCGTGAAGTATGAGAACCAAGACATCACTGCCCAGGCTCTGTTTTTCCGCACTACACTGGATGATCGGCGCAATGTGGATTTCATCAATGATCCCAATAATCCCGGCAATATCATTGAAGACGTATCGCTACAGTCTACAGAAGCTTACGGAATTGAAGCTGGTCTTGAGTGGTATCTCAATGACTACATCTCACTGAACGGCAATATCACCTTGCGCGAGCATGAGTTCACCAAGGCCGAGGGCAATCCTGCCATTATCGGGAATGAGCTGCGACGGCAGCCCACGGAGATGGCCAACTTTGCCGCTCGCTTCAGTCGGGCCGGATTTGATGGCATGTTGATGTACAACTACCACGGATCAAACTTTGCTAACGATTCAAACTCTGTTGAGCTTGATTCCTATGGTTTGTGGCGACTGGAGGCCGGATACTCATTCGACCTTTCCAATGACGATGGCATTCGTGTCAGCCTCCATGTTTTCAACCTCACAGATACTCAGGGTATCACCGAGGGTTCGCCGCGGCAGGGCAATGCTCAGTCGGGTCAGCCGGCACAGTTTTTTGTTGGACGCCCCATCCTTCCGCGAAGAACCATGATTCGATTGTCATATGACTTCTAGTCATTTCTTTAGTAAACAACCTTTGCAGCGTAATATATTTGCGCTGTGGAGGTTGTAGCATACCTCGCTAATGTTGAGCCAAATCAAATGGCGTGAAGTCTTCTTGATGAATCAAGACCAGTTCACTTCAGCAGTTCAAATTGGAGTTTCGTAGCCATGACTATCCAGGAATTAGCCCTAACGGGCCGCAGCTAACGAAAAGAGGGAACACAAAGCTATAGTTTGGCTTTCCAGAGAAGCACTCGAGCTTATTGGAGAAATACTAAATGAGTCTTACCCTGCTTGATAACAACGAATGGGCCTTGAGTTGTGCCAATGATGGTGAATTCCGTATCGCCTCCCGCTTCTGGAATGGCGGACTTGTACTCGAGACTGGTGATGTGATTCTCGCAATTCAGTTGAATAACGGTCAGGTCTCAGCGGGGGTTCCGGCGGGCACGGAAGGCGTTATTCGCTATGCAGCACCAGAGGAAGTCTGGTCAAAACTGCTCGCAGCAACGCCACCACCGTATTTCAATGATATAGAACCGGCAAACGCCATGGGGCTGAGAGTGGATGCAGACCCTATTTTGCATGCTCAGTACTATGGTGCCGTAAAGCGGGCGGTTGAACTGCTTCGACCTGAAGGGGGCTCTGTTGATTATATGCGTCATGAAGCAGCCGCACCGGGGAGCTTCGACACACCAACGGGCCGTTATCTGCATCTTGATCTCAATGGCCACGATTATCGCATTTATTTCGAGGAAGCCGGTCAGGGTATTCCCCTTTTGCTGCAACATACTGCTGGTGCCCACGGCAGCCAATGGAGGCATTTATTCCAGTATTCCGACATTACTGACCGCTTCCGTCTGATTGCTTATGATTTGCCATTCCATGGTAAGTCCTTACCGCCAACGCAAATGACCTGGTGGGGCGAGGAATATCGCCTTGATGGTGATTTTCTGCGTGCCATTCCGCTGGCCTTATCAGAGGCACTCGGATTGGACAATCCGGCATTTATGGGTTGCTCAGTGGGCGGTCTGCTTGCGCTTGATCTCGCCCTGCACCATCCTGACCGATTCAGGGCAGTGATTTCGCTTGAAGGTGCACTGCACATCAATTCCTCAGGTGAATTTCCTGGTCTATGGCATCCTGCCGTAGGCAATGAGTACAAGGGGTTGTTAATGGAATCCCTAGTGGGCCCGGAGGCACCAGTGGCCTACCGCAAGGAAACCGCCTTTGTTTATGCTTCAGGATGGCCGCCAGCCTTTATTGGCGATCTGCACTATTATGCCCGGGAGTTCGACCTGAGCCAGCGTGCTGGTGAGATAGATACGGACCAAGTAGCCGTGCACATTTTATCAGGAGAGTATGATTACAGTGGTACTCCTGCTCTTGGCAAGGCCGCCCATGAAGCAATTGCTGGCTCGACTTGGCAGTTAATGGAGGGAATGGGGCATTTTCCGATGACGGAAAATCCTGAGCGTTTCTTGCATTATTTGCTGCCGCTGTTGGACCGGATCGCTGCCGCTTAGCCGCTGACTAGTTTGCACAGTTCGAAAACTGCTCGGAATAGAGCCAGCGGATAGCCAAATTTGGACATAGGAAGGTGTAATTTGGTGGAGGCGGGGAGAATTGAACTCCCGTCCGTCAGTTCGCAGCCTGAAGATCTACATGCTTAGCGTCGTCTATTGAGTTAGCCCAATTCTACCCGACGGGCAGGGCGATTAGGGCGAGCCTGGAAAATGTTTAACGTTCCGGCCCCAGACGACCATCACGCGATCCTGTTCTATATGACGATTGCAAAACTCCGGTTTACAGGCATCCCTGAGGCAATCGCTAGCGGGCTATTTAGGCCGCCAGAGCGTATCGATCGTCGTTGGCAACTATAAAGTTGCAGTAATTGATTTACGAGAGTTACTACCCTCTCGGCATGCACCCCAGGTATTGATACCGGCGTCGAATCCGAATCGCCCCCGAAGATATATAAATATATCATACTTTCAGAAGTTGTACACCAAAATTGCAGCAATTCCCGGTAGTGGGCCAATGGTATCACGATAAGGCTGTCTGACCGCTAATTTCCGATAGCTGATCCCGGGTTGAGGTTGATTGATCAGAGAATGGTGATGTGCAGTAGTTGTCTGCGTTTTGACCCACAAACCTGACGAACAGAGACTACCTATATTATCGAAGGTGGATTAAATCCAAAAAGTGGTGATAGAGGGAGTTGCGTCTTTCGTTTTCTTTGGTAAAATTCATGTCCCCAACTCTTAGCCTAACAGAATCACTTAACACGAATGAAAATCGCCGCAGCGGCCAGCAATCCTGTTTGCTGTTCCGGCGGCAGTCAACTTTTGAGGTAAACCTGCATGAAACCGGAAATCCACCCCAACTATGGCCCCATCAAGGCTACCTGTAGTTGTGGCAATGTTATTGAGACTCAATCAACGCTTGGCAAGGATATCCTTATTGATGTCTGTTCGCTGTGCCATCCATTTTATACTGGCAAACAGAAGATTCTGGATTCAGGGGGTAGAGTTGATCGATTCAAGCGGCGATTTGGCGATCGCCGTGTCTGAGGCAGGGACTATATATACCTCATCGGTCACTTAATTATTGATTATGTTAAAAATTTCAATAGGTATTACAGTCACCCATAGCATAAAGTACCCGACATTATGTCTGAGTGACACTAACGGAAACGGTTGTTCCGGAAAATGTCTAACCGACCCATTGAGAGTGCTTATGGGAGCCAAATTTCAGGGTTAAAATATAATTTCAGTCGAGATTTTCTCCTCCTCGTTCTCAATTTCAATCTCCGGCAATGGTAAGTCCAGCGGTTTCGGTGCTAGTTCTTCCCGAAAAAACTCAAAATCGACTTCAGAATCGCCCGGAAGAGCAGGTTTTCCGCTTGTCATGTCAATCAAGCGGTCTACAATTCCATCAGGTCTTTCCATGCTGTGCTCAGGCCTGCCTTGAAGAGCCTTGCTCATATAGTCAATCCAGATTGGCACGGCCACTGTTGCGCCTTGTTCCCTTTCGCCCAGCGGTTGGGGATGATCAAATCCCACAAAAACAGTGGTAGCTATATCCCGGTTAAAACCGGAAAACCAAAGTTCTTGTGGTCCATTGGTGGTGCCGGTTTTACCCATTAGGTCTCCGCGCCCAATATCGCGCTCTACCCGGTTGCCACTGCCATCAACAACCACCGACCGCAACATGGTATTCATGATGTATGCAATACGGGGATCAATCACCTGCGGTGCCGGATATACCTCTGCAATGGTGTCGCCATTGCGGTTATTACATTCTTGGCAGACCACCAGAGGAGAAGCGCGATAAAGAATGCCATCGGTCTCGTTGCGAATCTCGCTGATGAACCAGGGGCTAACCTTGTAACCACCGTTGGCAATGACCGAGTAGGCGGTCACCATTTCCAGCGGCTGAACATCTTGGCTGCCCAGAGCTACTGTCAGATCATTAGAGGGAAAACTATCAGTCTGAAAACCAAATTTTCTCGCAAAAGAAAGTACCTTCTCAGCACCAAGTTCGTCGTACAGCCTTACAGTAGGGACATTTCGCGATTCCTTAAGCGCTCGGCGTAGTGTGATCGGGCCCTGAAAATTGTTTTCGTAGTTATTGGGCCGGTAGCCACCACGAGTGAAAGGCACATCATTGATTAGACTGGCAGCACTGTAGCCATGCTCAAGCGCAGCTCCATAAACAAAGGGTTTAAAATTAGAACCTGGTGGTCTTGGTGTCAATACGCGATTGACTTGGTTCCAGCGGAAGTCATAGCCGCCCACCAATGCCAGCAACTGACCAGTATCGGGCGACATGGAAACCAGTGCTCCTTGGATGTCTGGTATTTGACCCAGCTCCCAGTTCTTCTTGCCTCTTTTTACTCGGATCAGATCTCCCATCTGTACCACATCTGCTGCCGTTTGCGGAGGTGGCCATGCCTCATTGCGGCTACGAAAAGCATAGGCCCAGTCAATACCATCCCAAGGGATTGAAATCTTCTCGCCTGACTTGAGCAGTGCATTGAAACTGCGTTCAGCTACGGTCGTAACTATGGCAGGCTGCTGATTGCCATAGGTTGGCACAGTGGACAGTTCATTCAGCCAGGTGCCCTCCGGGTCAGTTGGGTCGACTGGATAATGAGCCTTGGCCCCCCGGTAGCCGTGGGGTATGTCATAATAGACTTCGAGTCCATTGACGAGGGCATCGTTGGCGGCGAGTTGCAGGCCACCGTCGATGCTGGTCACCACCTCAAAGCCTTGGACGTAGGCACTCTCCCCAAACTCATCATATAGAGTTTGTCGGACCATTTCTGCAACATAGGGGGCAGATACTGCAATGTTGCGGTTACGTCGCGAAGCAGTCACTGGTGCCCGATTTGCTGATTCAAATTGATCCTCGCTGATCATTCTCTGCTGCAGCATGTTACGCAGTCTTGTCTCACGGCGTGCCAGTGCTCGAGCGGGATTGGCCAGCGGGTTACAGGCAGATGGGCAGGGCAGCACCGAGACCATCATCGCCGCCTCCGCCAAAGTTAGTTCGCTTGCCTGCTTGCCATAATAGACAAAGGCTGCTGCACCAATACCGTCAGCACCAGCACCAAAATAGACTGTATTAAGGTAGAGTGTGAGTATTTCCTCTTTGGTGAGTTCTCTCTCGACTTGCAGCGCAAAGGGGATTTCCTTGAGCTTGCGGAGATACACATTGTCGCCCTCAAAAGAGTGATACTTGGCCAACTGCATGTTCATTGTGCTGCCGCCGCCTAAGGAATTACCGGTAATAAATCCATAAAAGCCCCTAAAAAGACTCTGCATATCAACACCAGAGTGGGTATAGAATCGTACATCTTCAGTAGCGATCAGAGCATCTAAAAGCACCTGAGGGATTTCCTCGTAGCTGATTGGATTTCGGCGATTGCCGATCTCATCAATCAGGTGTCCATCGGCGGTATAGATACGCAAGGGGGTTTCCAGCTGTACATTACGGTAAGTCTCGGCAGAGGGCAGCAGCGGTGCCAAGTATAGATAGGCAGCAATGACCACCATGATCATGCCACTAAAGCCCGAAAGCCCCAGCAAGACAAACACCCTGGCAAGTCTCTGGAGTTTGGCTTTATGCTTATTTGACACTGGCAACTGGTTCTCTCCGGGACGCAGAGGTGCGTCTCGCATGGGTCATATACTCATAATATTAACTATCTATTATACACCTGCTTGTGCATCTTGCTTAGGATTTGTGGAGTAGCATTAAGCTGATGATTGAGATTTATCTTTCATCGGATTCACTCTGACCTTTTGACTGAAATTGATCGAAAAGGATTTGTTACATCAGATGATGGTAAAATTGTTTAGTCCTGTTCCATAATTACAGACATAAGCGGGTATTTCCCTAGCAAATATTGGTAGGGCCAGCCACCGCCCGGCCCGCATCCCTGAATCTTGATTGTTCCTCGACAGGTGTATCTATTGCTATGGCAAAACCTCAAAATATATTTCTTGTTGGTCCCATGGGCGCAGGCAAGACTACAATTGGCAAGGCATTGGCAGAATTGCTGGAGAAGGATTTCTACGATTCGGATCGAGAGATCGAGACCACGACAGGTGCTGATATTGCGTGGATTTTTGACGTTGAGGGGGAGGCAGGCTTTCGTAACCGCGAACAGCGCATGATTGAAAGCCTTACAAGCCGCAAGGGCATTGTGCTGGCTACTGGGGGCGGGGCGGTACTTCAGAGCGAAAACCGAAAGCGACTGCAGGCACGCGGCCTGGTCATCTACCTGCGTGTTTCCATTGCCCAGCAGATTGAACGAACCAGCCACGATAAGAACAGACCATTATTGCAATCGGAGGATCCGGAGCAGACTATTCGTGACTTGATGAAATTGCGGGAACCTTTTTACGAGGAAGTGGCGGATATCATTATTGATTCCTCTCGCCGCAATGCGCGGGCGTTGGGCAAGGAGATTTGCCGTCAGATCAGGATGGTGCAACCCGGGCAGTGGGATACCGAAGGAGTACTCAGTGAGGACGGGTGAACAGATAATCTGCAAGCCGGGTAATGATCTGATTTCATCGGTGCAAACCTTAATGGTTGAATTGAGCGAGCGTAGCTATCCAATTTATGTGGGGGAAAATCTTTTCGCACAGAAAGAGTTGTTGTCTCCATTCCTGGGAGAAGGACGCGCAGTAATTATTACCAATGAAACCGTGGCACCGCTCTATGCGGAGCAGACCCGGCAACTGCTAGGTGCCCATTATGCCGATCAGATCGTTCTGCCCGATGGTGAGCAGTACAAACACATGGAGACTGTGGCCTCCATCTACGACCGACTTATGCATGGTAAGTACGATCGCAAGACTACTCTGGTGGCTCTCGGGGGTGGTGTGGTTGGCGACATTGCTGGCTTTGCAGCAGCAACCTATCAGCGCGGTATAAATCTGGTACAGATACCCACTACTTTACTGGCCCAGGTGGATTCCTCGGTGGGTGGGAAAACTGGTGTCAATCATCCCAAGGGCAAGAACATGATCGGGGCTTTTCATCAGCCGAGTTGTGTGCTTATTGATACCCAGGTCTTGGGCAGTCTGCCCGTCCGGGAAGTGAAGGCCGGGCTGGCTGAAGTGCTCAAATATGGTCTGATAATGAACGCTGGCTTTTTTGACTGGCTAGAGGCGAATGCTGATTCAATCATAGCTCTGTCCCCGGATATGCTTAGTCATCTGATCAAGGTATGTTGCGAAACCAAGGCAAAGGTAGTTGCAGCGGACGAAAGGGAAAGTGGCATCAGAGCACTGCTTAATTTGGGTCACACCTTTGGGCATGCTATTGAAACAGCCTCCGGTTATGGCACGCTCTTGCATGGTGAAACCGTGGCAATGGGGATAGTAATGGCGGCCGATTTGTCCTGCCGACTGGGCTGGATAGCCCCAGCGGTTGCCGATAGGGTGCGTCGGGTGATTGAGCAGAATTTTTCTCTGCCGACGATTCCACCAGCTGGGATAAGTGTGAATCAGTACCAGGAGTTGATGGCCTCTGATAAGAAGGCGGAGCAGGGCAGAATTCGGTTCGTTTTACTTAAGGCCATTGGGAAGGCTGTAGTAACGGCAGACGTAGCTCCTGAAACTCTCTACCAGACTCTGACCGCAGGCAAGCAGCTCTGTCGTTTCTGAAAGTATCCCGGGTAAAACCATAACACATGGAGTGAGTTGCGCTGTTCTACAGCCCTCGATTTATCTGGGTCATAGGGCATCCTCGAGAGAACATTACCCCAAAATAAGGCCATTATGGCTTGGTTTCCGGCTTATTCCTCAGTTTTGATAATATTTCACGCCAAGCAAAATGGCTAAAGATTATCTTCAGGTGAAATCCTAAAACCAAATTATGAGTGATTATATTGCTGGGATGGGTAATTGAACACAAGTTGTTGGGGACTAGTCCTTTTTAGCCACAGCGCAAATGCCTCAAATGTCAGCAATTCCCGGTGGTCTCCAGAGTTATTAATATCAAGGGGTTTCGGCGAACT
>JAPORB010000011.1 GCA_026710425.1 Gammaproteobacteria bacterium | reverse complement strand
AGAATAGATTAAAATATCCGATTATGAAATGAAACATCTACTGAATACTTGCCAGATTGTTATGCAAACCGGAACTAACATCTGATTTTCTCATAGCGTTTATTCAATGCCTATCCCATGACAACCCTCAACTCTGTGGAACACCCTGCTCCAGGCGCAGGTCATGCCGCGCTTTGTTTCGGCGTCGTAATTGCCATTATTGCGATAGGTCTGTTCTTTTTTTCTGTTAGTTTACACAGTCTGATGTTCCTGTCTCTACTGTGGGTTGCCTTTAATGCCAGCTGGTTAGGCTATCGCTTCGGCGACATAAGGGAGTTAATGAGCGGTGCGATCAGTCGTGCCTTGCCAGCAATCTATATTTTTATCCTTATAGGCATGGTGATCGCCAGCTTCTTACACGCCGGCACCATTGCCACTCTAATGTATTTTGGGTTGGATTTGCTCACGCCGACACTATTTCTATCGTTGGGCATGCTCCTTTGTGCCCTGATGTCGATAGCTACCGGTACATCCTGGGGAACTGTGGGAACCCTTGGCGTTGTCTTCATCGGTCTCGGTGAGACCATGGCAATACCGCTACCTTTGGTGGCGGGCATGATAGTGTGCGGAGCTACCTTTGGCGACAAGATGTCACCAGTGTCCGATACAACGAACCTTGCTGCAATGAGTGCAGGCACTAATCTTTATCGCCATATTTACAGCATGCTGTTCACAACAGTACCCAGTTTTCTGCTGGTGCTGATTTTATTCACTGCTATCGGCTTTAGTTACCGTCATAGCGAATTGACCATCGCGGAAATAGGTGCCATTCGTGAGGCCTTGGCCGGAATATATCACCTGTCGCCATTGATCACCCTGTTGCCCTTGGTGGTGCTGGCAACACTCAGCATGCGGCGTATTGCAGCTGAAGCCAGTATGTCGCTGAGCGTGGTTGTAGCGGTGCTGATCGCTGTCTTTTATCAAGGCAGTGAACCACAGATGGTTCTCAATGCCCTATGGGCTAATACTCCCACACAGACCGGTCTGGAAAGTCTTGATGAATTATTGGGGCGGGGCGGTATCTACTCCATGAGCTGGACTCTGCTTCTGGCAATCCTGGCACTGGCACTTGGCGGCATACTTCATGGCGCAGGTTTTCTGCGTAGCCTGCTAGTTGGGCTGATTGCACGCGTACAACGCGTGGGCACCCTCATTGCATGCACCATTGTCTCCGGCCTGGTTGGTAACATGGCATTGGGGGAGGCCTATATCACCATCATTCTTAATTGCCAGCTGTTCGGTGAAAAATACGATGCGAATCAACTTGACAGGGCCGTATTGTCCCGATCTGTGGAGGAAGGTTCAACGCTAACTACTTCATTGATTCCCTGGACCACTGCCGGAGCATTTTATACAGCCACTTTGGGTGTCCCGGTTCTGGACTATGCACCATATGCCTTCTTCAATTACTTTAATGCGGTGGTGTCCATACTGATGGCAAGTTTTGGGATTGGCCTGTTACAGCAGGTGCCAACCAAAACAGTCTTAAATCTTGCAAAATAGCACTAAGACTTTTGATCTCAATATTGTTGGTTGCCTGTTTATTATTAATGATCAGTTAATGTGACCTGCCAACCCCTCTTCTTTTTGGGGTAGAAGGTTCAAAAGGACTGAGGGATGTACATTCTGTGAGGTTCAAAATCTCTGCCGAGTGTGAAGCCGCCTGCGTAGTATTGACAATTACCAATCGGTAATTGTCCACTCGTATATCCCATTATTCGAAACCTTCGGTAATAGTGCTTTTGAGTGGTCTTATAGCTCCTTAGCGCACACTGCGAGATACCTTGTAATCTTTTCTCCTGGTCAGGTTGTCATACAACAGCAAGCCCAGCCTCAATACCACCAAATTGCGGGTATCTTGCTACAGTGGTGTCTGAAAAGGCATGGATTGGAAATGTGGTATGCCGCTGTCGAAAGAACATCACACTCCGGCAGTGACTTATGCACCAAGCCAAACCGTAACTGCTCAAGGTGGCGCAGGCCACCATGAATAAGCTTGCTACTCCATGACGAAGTGGCACTGGCCAAATCACAACAGCATATCCAAACCACGTCCAGCTGCATCGGTGGCTATTACAGCACCATTGATACCGCCGCTGGTGACCAGTAGGTTATGATCGAAACCTTTTGATTTCATTGTCTCTGGTAACCGGCTCAGTTGTGTATCTTTTGGAGCCACTTAATCACCGTCCGAGCGATTCCCGTCCAAACAGGAAATGATGGAAGACATACGCGGAGTTAGTATAAACTGTTTACTCTTCCTGTCTTGCCTGACCGAACTTTATGCATGCATTCCGTTGGCATGGAAATGTGACTTGAGCTGAGGAACAGTCGACATCGGTCGCAGTAAGGACTCAAAAGTTCTGCGCGATCAAGGAGAAATACCGATGGCAGATCACATACTCGCTATTGACCAAGGCACAACCAGCAGTCGCGCCCTGATTTTCGATGCATCAGGTAATCAACTGGCGGTCGGGCAAAAGGAATTCACTCAGCATTTCCCGGCCAATGGCTGGGTGGAACACGATCCTAATGAAATTTGGGAATCTACCCTTGCCAGTTGCCGCAAAGCACTGACATCAGCCGCTCTCTATGCCTCAGACATTGCCTGCATTGGCGTTACCAACCAGCGGGAAACCACCCTGGTCTGGGACCGTCATACGGGTGAGGCCATTTACCGTGCCATAGTGTGGCAGGATCGCCGTACCAGTAAGTGGTGCAGTGAACTGAGTGATGATGCCACTCTTGTGGCAAAAATTCAGGACCGCACTGGACTGTTGCTGGATTCCTATTTTTCTGCCACCAAACTGCGCTGGATACTGAATGAGGTTCCTGGTGCCAGAGAGAGGGCTGAGCGCGGTGAACTGGCTTTTGGCACGGTAGATTGCTATCTACTGTGGCGACTGACCGGAGGAGAAAGTCATGCCACGGATGCCACTAATGCTTCCCGTACCCTATTGTTCAATATTCGAGAACAGCAGTGGGATAGGCAGATGCTGGAGCTATTCGAAATTCCAGAATCAGTGCTACCCGAGGTCAAGGACAGTGCTGCCAACTATGGCGTTACCGACAAAGCTATACTTGGCTCAGCCATTCCGGTCACCGGTATGATTGGCGACCAACAGGCAGCAGCGGTTGGTCAGGGCTGTTTCAAGGCGGGCATGGCCAAAAGCACCTATGGCACCGGTTGTTTTCTGCTTATGAATACCGGCGAGCGAGTACTCCAATCACAAAACAGACTTCTGAGCACCGTAGCCTATCGTCTGCAAGGCCAAGCTTGCTATGCCATCGAAGGCAGTATTTTCATGGCAGGTGCTACCATGCAATGGATTCGTGACGGCATCCGGCTGATTGATGATGCAAGTGAATCTGAAGTCCTGGCCGAGCAGACCAGCAATGATCTTAGTGTGTATCTCGTGCCGGCATTCACAGGTCTTGGTGCACCTTATTGGGATCCCGAGGCCCGCGGTGCTCTGTTTGGCATGACCAGGGATACCGGCATAAATGAGATCGTTTGTGCCGGACTTATGTCTGTGTGCTATCAGACCCGTGACCTGGTGGAAGCCATTGCGGCTGATGGTGTGAGTCTGCAGACACTACGGGTTGATGGCGGTATGGTACGCAACAACTACCTGCTGCAGAGGCTGGCAGATCTGTTGAAAGTGGAAGTACATCGACCGCAAATTATCGAAACAACTGCGCTGGGTGCAGCTTTCATGGCTGGATTGCAGCAAGGACTGTTCAGTTCACTTGATGAAATAGCAGACAAATGGCAACTAGAGAGTGCCTTTTCAACGCATCAGGATGACAGCTGGCGTGACCGTCAATACCGGGGCTGGCTGGATGCTGTCGAGCGCACACGTGTAATGAACTGAGTAATGAACTGAGCATGATTGTACAAGGTCTTGCCATGAACAGTCCATTTTTTGAATTGTGAGACATAAGGATCAAGATTAGAGTAAATTTGACTCACTGGACACGGAAACAATAAAGGAAACAAGCGAATTACAGACAAAGCTATAAGGCCTTATCGGATGTATTTATAAAAAAATGGTTATAGATGGTATTGCAAATCGGAATTATTGAACTGGAGTGGTTATCATTAGGGTTCTCTCTCCTATTTTTTGAAATCGTAAGGTATGCAAATTAGCAGCTTTACGGTAATACTCATTGCATTTTGATATTCATGAATAGAGTCCGTTTACTCCTTCATATATCACCATCTTTTATTCGAAAATTCATTTTCCAGAATGCTTCAAACTCTATCGCATGTCAGAATTAAGTTGCCAAATTTGTTCATTGCTCACTCTATCTCCTTTTTAATTTATGAAAAACTTGGCCAAGTTTCTTTTCGTATTAATGATGTACTGCAAAAACATAATGAGTAAATTTCCATTGGTATTAAAGTGGAGAACTATGTATGACGATCTCATATCCACTTGCTCTAGTAAACGAGACCTTTTGGGAGTCATTGCACTCGGCAGAACAGCTGATAATGAAAATAAACCAACCGCAAATCGATTTTACCGCTGCATGAATTCGACATTTATAGACAAACTGCAACAAATGTTATTCAAATTACAGATTGTAATAAATGACAATTAGCCATAAAAGTATGAATTTTCATCACACAGAGAGACTGCTGAAGTAACCAGCAATACAAAGCTGGTTGGACAAAGTCGAGCGAACGCAAGTTAAGGACAGAACATGGAGATGCACCTGATCCGTCATGGACAGACTAACTGGAATGAGGAACGCCGGGTTCAGGGTCAGAGTGAATCCAAACTCACCGCGCTCGGTATTGAGCAGGCGCAGACTCTTGGCCAGAAGTTGCGGCAAATCTCATTCGACAAGCTGTATTGCAGCAGTTCCCGTCGTACCCGCGAAACAGCCGAGCACGCCTTTGTACATCACTCCAAACCAATAATTTATCTGGATTCACTACGCGAGATTGTGATGGGTACATGGGAGGGTCGGTTATACGTGGACATTGAACAGGAAGATCCCGATTCCTTCCGCCATTTCTGGCATGAACCCCATCTATTTAATGTCCCAGGCGCAGAGACATTCTATGATTTGCAGCGGCGTGCCATGGCTACCGTAGAGGAAATCGCGGGCAGCTCTCTGGGCCAGCGGGTTGGAGTGATCAGCCATGGTGCTCTTATCAAAAGTATACTGGCCAAAATTGAGCAGCTTCCCATGAATCAATTGTGGAAGCCGCCTCATATGCACAATTGTGCACACAACATTATTGAGATGCATAAGTCGGGAGAGTTCAGCATCAGGCTCTATGCCGATCAGGACTTTGACTCTCTGCGTGCTGCAGGTCAGATCTGATGTCAGATTACCCTACACATCAAGGCTGGGGAAAATCACCGCCATATATGCCGTCTAGGCCCGTCCTGTGTCTATTACTGCTATCTTTATTGCTGGGAGAATTGGCACAATTGCTATTCAGATAGGTCAAGCTTTACAGCAGGCAACCAGATATAGATTAAACATTACATTAAAATAACAATATTCATCTATCCAGTAATCTCTTGAATGACTCTATACTCAGTGAATACCCATCATTATCGCTGACTGTCCCTTGAACTCCAAAACACTAAATATGATTGCCTTTTTTGTCACAGCCGTTTCGGCACTGCTGTTGTCACAAGGTATCGGAATTTGGGTGAACGACAGTATCGTCCTCGGCACTACAGTAGAAATCAATAGTTTTATACACTTCACTCACATACGAAATTATGGTGGTGTATTTGGCCTAGCCCAGGGTTCAGGTTGGCTGTTCGGCATGTTCAGCATTCTAATATTATTTGGTATCTCAGCCTATCTGTTGCTGGCCAACAACCTAAGCCGTTATGAATATATCTGTTTTGGATTTGTAGTTGGTGGTGGTACCAGCAATATCATTGACCGCTTGATCCATGGGGGTGTAATTGATTTCATCGATATTCAGCAAATTCCCCATTGGAATTATGTGTTCAATACCGCCGATGTGATGATTCATCTGGGCATTTGGCCGCTTCTGATTTTCGGGTTTTTACTTTCCAGGAATTCAAAAGATACCTGATTCAGCTGATTCGGTTTCCATACATAAACCAATCCTCCGGAAATCCATATAAGCTAGGTTTAGTATATTGTACTGAGAGTTGCAAAGAATACTGAATCTCAGCAGGATAGTGAAATGTCAGTGCATCGGGATTGAATCATCGAACAAAGATCAATCTGCCTTAAGTTTTTCTGATCTGGATTTAAACATAATACCGACAATCGCATTAAGTCAGGATATGCCCGGCCCCGTTAAGGAGTATCCCTGTCTAAAGGGCCGGGCAAATTTCAGTCAAAGAAGGCTCAACTGCCATAAGGCCAATCTGGCATGGTGATGACTTCCTGCTCAAAAGAACCAAGGCCCTCAACTGTAACCTCGACAACATCACCGACATCAAGATTTTGCCGCATACCGGGTAATGGCGAGATGGCACCAGTGTAAATCATGTCACCCGGCTTTAGTGTCATGTAACGAGAAAGATAACTTACCAGTCGTGCCGGATTATTGATCATCGTAGAAGTCTGCCCTTGAGAGAGCAGTTCACCGTTAACTTGCGTTGTAATCTCAATATCACTGAAATCCATTCCTCTGACAATTGTACTGCCAAGACCTGACCAGGTGTCAGTTGCTTTGCCAACCAGCTTGAGTGGTCTCGTTCCAGGTCCTGCCGTGATCCATGCCAGTTCCGACCAATCATTGCCAGCGGCAACCCCGAAGATATACTCATGAGCCTGATCGGTTGGAATATGGCGGCCTTCACGGCCAATAATTAGTACCAATTCACCTTCCGGGATGAATAATTCAACTTCGGGTGGGCGTTCCACATTATCACCATCACCACTCAGGCCAGAAGAATGCTTTAAAAAGTACCTTGGATGCGGCACCTGGCGAGGCGGCGCATCAGTGGGATGATAATTTGCCGCCGCTGCCAGAATCTTTCGACCTGGCTTCTCCACATCTACGGGAATGGACAATTCAACTTCTCCCAGATCGAAAGTACGACCGGTAAAATCTACAGAATTGCCAATCGGATCACCATCCAGTTCCTGTACCTCATTACCTTCAAGCAAACCAAACGAATGCCCTTCTGCATGACTGAAGCGCACATAACTGCCATTGGCAGCCGAAATTTCTGGACCCGACATTGTGTTTCGAGTAACGCGAGCCAGTTGATTGCTTACTTTGCCAATGCCTTCAATTTCAACCTCAAGGATATCGTCTTGCCAAAGTTGGCGACGCGTTCCAGGAAGTTGGGGAGGTGCAACAGTTCCAGTATAAATTATATCGCCGCGCTTGAGAGTGATGTAGTGGCTCAACTTGCTGATAAGGGCTGCTGGATCATTGCGAAAATCAGCGGTCGTTCCCTGTGCCGCCAGCATTCCGTTTAGATGGACTGTCAATTCCAGATCACTCAGGTCCAGACCGGTGACTACCTGGTCGCCCAGAGTGGCAAAGGTATCCCCTGCTTTACAAAAGACATGACTGGGTTCTTCAATGCCTCGTCTTTCGCCGCACCAGTCATTTTCGCTCCAGTCATTACCGACAGCCACGCCAAACAGGTAATCCATCGCTTCGGACTCAGCAATATGTCGACCTTCGCGACCAATAATCAATGCCAGTTCACCCTCGAAATTGAAGTTGGTAGCTCCAAAAGGTACCTCTACCTGTGCTCCATTTTTGGCAAGTGAGGTGGTCGCCTTGCCGAACCAGCTTGGATGCTCCACTTCGATCGGATTGCCGTCTGGATTATTGGAATTTCCGGCAACTCCTAGAACATGCGGCACTCTGTCGGGATTGATCGGAATTTCCAGTTCCACGTTGTCAAGCGAAACAGTACGATCTGTCGAATTGACCTCGTCATCAAAAATCGGGTCGCCATCCAATACACGAATTGACTGACCTTCAAGGATGCCGTTATGGGTACCGGTAGCATCTGTGAAGCGAACATAACGAGTTACCCCATCATCTTCGTCAGCCTCAGCAGCCAAGGTGAGATTGGCTGCAAATAGCGAAGTTGCTAGCAAAGTAAAAACTAATCGAATTTCTCGAAAGCTTGGTTTCAGTGTGGTTTTGAGTCTCATTATCATACCTCCTGTGGTGAGATGGGTAGTATTGTCTTATTAGTCATACCATGTGAATGTGTGTGGTGTTCATTTCGACCGATTGTCCGGGCTTCTCAGCCCAAGTCAGTATTTACCTTTGAGTTGCCCAGTGCCCGGGCATCTGATTTCGAATAGGGCGATTTCTCCGGCCATTATCAACGGAAACTCAAGCACTTTCGGTGTGAATTGTCCAGTGCCCTCTCCATCATTGTTAAGCGAGACAGCCATCACCCAACTGATAATTCCTGTCGATACTTGAACCACTGCTGTAGCTGCTATTCATGCCCTGTGGCATCCACCAGTCAGCGGCCGTTGACGGGAAAATTTTTCCATGTTATGTTATAACATAAGATGTTCTGTCTGCAATGGTAACTGAAACCCTAAGAAGCCTCCACCTGTCTGCAGAGTTCTCTCAAAGGCTGATGGGTCACAACTATGAATGTCAAACTGTCTGGTAACCGAGAGGTTTCTCAAAAGTTAGAACCTGTAACTTACCTCTTCATCGGTTCCTGTCGACCAGAAATGTTTCCGACTGCCCACTGGACGACCAGAATTGTTTCCGACTGCCCACTGGACGGGGTAGCAATGACAGCCTATTTTGCAAACCAGCAAAGGTATCGAGGCCAGACTTCGTAACTGTCCAAATTCTATAATCCATCCTGAATACACTAGATGAGAGCTGCTATGATTACAGAACAACAAACCAACACCAAACCATCACGCCTCCCGGTTACAGTCCTGTCAGGTTTCCTTGGGGCCGGCAAAACCACGCTCCTTAACCAAGTACTCAACAATCGTGAAGGTCGACGGGTAGCTGTCATCGTGAACGATATGAGTGAAATAAATATTGATGCGGCACTAGTTGAGCGTGGCGGTGCTGAACTATCTCGTACAGAAGAAAAACTGGTGGAAATGTCCAATGGCTGCATCTGTTGTACCTTGCGGGACGACCTGCTGGCCGAGGTCTCACGCCTCGCACAGGAAAAACGCTTTGACAACCTGCTGATCGAATCCACAGGGATCTCGGAACCCATACCCGTAGCACAAACCTTCACTTTTGAGGATGAACATGGAGTGAGCCTAAGTCAGATAACACGCCTCGACACAATGGTGACCGTCGTGGATGCAGCAAGTTTCTTGCGGGATTACAACGCTGCCGAAGCACTCCAAGACCGTGGGGAATCCTTGGGAGAAGAGGATAACAGAACAGTAACCGATCTACTTATTGATCAGATTGAGTTTGCCGATGTCATTGTGCTGAACAAGCTTGATATTGTATCTGACTCGCAAGTCCGAGAGGTTGAAGCCATCATCAAGGCACTCAATCCAGGGGCAAAAATTCATCTGGCCACTAGGGGTCAGGTTCCGCTTGACAGTGTGCTTGATACTGGCCTGTTTGACTATGAAAAGGCTGCCAGCTCGGCAGGCTGGATAAGAGAGCTTCAGGGCGAGCACACACCGGAGACCGAGGAGTACGGGATTTCAAGTTTCATCTACAAGACTGAGCACCCTTTTGATGCCGAGAAACTTTGGCACCTGCTGCATGAGGACGAGTTCTGGAGCTGTGTATTGCGTTCCAAGGGTTTTTTCTGGGTCGCAGCCGACCATCGCGTTGCCTATGAGTGGGCACAGGCCGGTGGCATCAGCAACGTGGATCCTGCGGGCATGTGGTGGGCAGCGGTGCCACGTGAGAAATGGGGTCATCCCGATGGTCAGCGACCTGACCAACGGCTGGAGTGGCACCCAAGATTTGGCGATCGCTTACAGCAGCTGGTATTTATTGGCCAGAAAATGCCGGAGGCAGCGATGCGAGTTCGACTTGATGCGTGCCTGCTTGATAAAACACTCGCCTCTGCCGACAGCAAGGCTTGGGCGGAATTGCCAAATCCTTTTCCGCCACTTCGTATTGACCAGCAATAAACAGTCAACCCGGCATCTTTTTTCGACCTCTACGGAGCATGGTTCGAAGAGTTTGTTTTTTTTGGGCTCCCAGCCCGTCTTAAGTATCCTGGGAACAGGGTGTTGGTTGGGTTTCTCTAACCTGATGATGCTGGCCTTCCTGATTGATCAGGTTTAAGGCTTGTGCTGTCAACTATTCCAGCAAGCGCAGCAAAAGGCGGAATGGCCCCGTTATTTCTGGCACAAGGTCGGATCCGGTTTGATGAGTGCCTATTGCCCGACTGGGGAATACTGTACGGCAGTATCGCCTAAGCATTGAAGCACAAGTTCCAAGCGTAGCTGGGATAAATAGTTCATAATGACAAGTCATGGCTGATGGTGTGATACCCGGATCCGTCAGCAAAAAGCTGGTAGTGGAACGTCCGTCAGTTTGAGGAGGGATTACCCGTGTCTATATGTCATATTGGGTGGAAAATTAGCTGAAGAAAACATATTCTGACGAGTAAAAACCATGAAATATCAGGGGCAGACATCATTCTGGCTGAGATTATCCTCAAATCATAGGCACAAACCCACTGACGACCCTTTAGCGGAAATTGCTGGAAGTTTAGCTTGATTTTTTGACAGTCAACTTGTGCATGCATTTAGGATCGCCACCAATTCTTCACAAGCGGGCACCAACTGCTTTGTCACCAGTAACACTTGGACTGCTGACATTCGTCTTGATCAAAGAAGGCGGGGTGCATAACATCTTGCTCGACATTTATAGTGTGTCTGAGTAGACAAAGGAACCAGTCCTGATGCCTCAACGACTTGCTGGTGTTTTTGCCCCAGTAATTACACCTTTCAGTGCAGACCTTTCACCTGACTCACACTTGCTGGTTCGACACTGCCAGTGGCTGTTGTCACAGGAAGTAGGTCTGGCAATATTCGGTACTAACAGTGAAGCCAACTCCCTGAGCGTTTCTGAAAAAAGAATGCTACTGGACAAACTCATTGAAGCCGACATCTGCCCCTCGCTGCTTATGCCGGGAACAGGCAGCTGTGCTCTTAGTGATGCGGTGGAACTGACATGCCATGCCACTGAACTTAATTGTGGCGGCGTCCTGATGCTGCCGCCATTTTATTACAAGGACGTAGGTAATGACGGGTTATACGGATTCTTCAGTGAAGTAATCCAGCGCGTAGGGGATGCGAATTTGCGAATCTATCTCTACCATATTCCCCCTATTGCCCAAGTAGAAATCAGTTTGTCGCTGATCGAGAGACTGTGCACAACCTACCCTGATCAGATTGCGGGTATCAAGGACAGTTCCGGTGATTGGAACCATACCCGGCAACTCAATGCATTGGGTATCAATGATTTTCGTGTATTCTGTGGTTCCGAATCATTCTTGCTGCGTAACATGCAGGCTGGTGGTGCTGGGTGCATATCTGCCACAGTCAATGTCAACCCTGCGGCTATTGTCCGACTGTTTAAAAACTGGCAGTCTGCCGATGCAAAACTGCAACAGAATCAGCTCGATACCATAAGAGATCTATTTCAGCACTTCCCGATGATTTCTGCCCTGAAGACCGTAACTGCCCTGTACTCTGATGAACCATCCTGGTCCCGCACACGCCCGCCACTGGTCTCCCTGACCTCATCGCAGCAGCAGGATTTGTCGCAAGAACTTGCGCTTATTAATTTTCAGATGCCCAATCTCCAGACTGAATAGATCATACCTTAAGCATCATCAAAGGGACCTAGGCCAATATGAGCATGGACAATGCTGGCATCATCAGTTAGCCTCTAAAATCCAGGTCGTCTGCAAGCTAAAAAGCCTCCGCAGGCATTGCAAAAGCACAACCCGGATTGGCACTTTGAATGCGGAATCCTACAATTGATTAACTGAATCTCAACGAGGCATATAATGACAACAAGAAAAACCGCCCAGCAGAATTTCAACAGCATCACGTTTGCTATCCTCGTATTCACCTGCACCCAATGCAGCTTACTGGCACAGGACTCCATTGAATGGTTCAGCTTGGGTAATGACCTTGGAAATACCCGTTACTCAGAGGCTAGTGAGATTACCTTCGACAATTTCCAGGACCTGGAAGTGGTATGGGAATGGGACGGGGCAAGCATGGGAGCCAGCAGTGGACGGGCCACACCAAGCTATATCAATGGCATGCTCTACACCGTCGCTGGAGCAAGGCGGCATGTAGTGGCCATCGATCCAGGCACCGGAGAAACCCATTGGAGCTATAGATTGCCGAATACCGGTCGTTGGGAATACTCCATGCGCGCCGATTACGGTAAGGGTGTTGCCTACGCTGAGGTCAACGGCCGAGGTGTGGTCTACATTGTTACCCCCGGCTTCTTTCTAGTAGCCCTTGATGCCAAGACTGGCACACCGTTAGCCGATTTCGGCGACCCCGTGCCTGTGGAGGGGTTTCCCCAATCCGGGGTGGTCGATCTGCTGGCTGATCTGGAACATCCCTATGATCCCGATGCAGGAATTCCACTTGAAGTTGGTTACATTACTTCCTCCTCACCACCCATAGTCGTCAACGATACAGTTGTCGTGGGCAACTCGGCAGAACAGGGTTATAACCAATCTCGGATTGAAAACATTCCAGGGGACATCCTTGCCTATGACAAAAGGACTGGAGACTTCAAATGGAAATTTAATGTGATTCCACGCCCTGGCGAATATGGTCATGAAACCTGGGAGAACGATGCATGGAAATGGACCGGTGATGTGTCCTCGCCAGATGGGCTCCGATTTCTGCCGATTTGGATGCCGGTCTGGTTTATATTCCGACTAATGGTGCCACTATTGACTACTATGGAGGTTTTCGACCGGGTGACAACCTATTCGGCACCAGTCTGATTGCCCTGCATGCCTCAACTGGTGAGCGCGCTTGGCATTTCCAGATGGTGCATCACGACATCTGGAACTACGACAACCCCATGGCACCCATCCTGTTGGATTTAACTATGCCCGACCGGGGTGAGGTTCCTGCCGTTATGCAGGTGACCAAGCAGAGCTTTGTCTATGCCTTCAACCGCCTGACTGGCGAGCCCATCTGGCCCATTGAAGAACGACCAGTACCACAATCCACAGTACCCGGTGAAAAGTTATCGCCTACGCAACCTTTCCCCACCAGACCGGCACCTTTTGATATCCAGGGTATTTCGGCAGACGACCTGGTGGACTGGACTCCAGAGTTACACCAGCAAGCGATAGACGGCTTGGCTGATTATATGATGGGGCCATTGTTTCTGCCTCCCATACAACGCGGCCACGAATCCGGCAAACGAGCCGCTATGTTCTGCCCGGGGGGAGGCGGTGGAGCCAACATCACGGCACCAGCAGTAGCCGACCCTGCTACCGGCATACTTTATGTCTCCTCGCGTTCAGCCTGCAGCCCGATTCAGTTGGTCCCCGGCGAGGAAGCCGATCTGCAATACGAGCTGCCGACCGGAACAACATTTGCCCAATATGCCAGCGGCCCCGGGGCTGGAGCACCTCGCCATCCAGCACAGATTCCCTACTTTAAGCCCCCCTACAGCCGCATCACAGCGATAAACATGAATAGCGGCGAGCATGAATGGATGATCCCAACCGGCAAGACACCGGCACGGGTTCAACATGTCATTGACGAGAACAATCTGGAAGTGGGAAATACCGGCACTGGTGCATTAGTGCCGATGACCATTACACCGAATATGCTAATTTACTCTGACACAGAAACGGATGGCACACCCATGCTTTATGCCGTGGACAAGGCAACCGGTGAAACCGAATCATCAGTAGAAGTGCCCGATCGTAGTCGATACGGAATGAGCACTTGGGTGCATAACGGGCATCAGTACATTATTTTGCAAACTGGACCCAAGCTCACTGCCGTGGCACTGCCCACGGCAGCACCCGTAGACGGTGGACACTAATTTAATCCTTTACCGGAAGGAAGAAGCCTACATACTTTTCTACTGCGCCAGGCAGGTCTACTCTTCAACTAAAGAGTGAAGATTGGTGTATAAATTCATTTTCAGATTTGATTAATTCTCAAGAAAACAACATCACATTTCTGGTCCAAACCAACTGTTCAATGGACTTGTTATATAACCAGACCTGTAGTTTTGATATGAACAATTTAACTGCAAAGTATTCGTGGTTCTAATCCAGACTCTCAGGTTTCCCTTCAATTATGTATGAACGTTGCTAACAGGACTGGCTGATTTAGTTGGTGAACAATTGTTAAGCGGCAAGATATTATTTGATGAGGTTAGCAAAGCAAGATTGGCTACCCTTTAGAGGATGGGCAATCTCAATAGACTCTTAAACTGCAAGATCAAAAGGTAGATCGGAGACATCGCGTAGTCTTTTACCCTCAATCATGATCTCCAGTAGTTCCATGGCATCGGTAAAATTAAGCTCTTTGGTGGTTTGCAAAAGTTCAGGTAGGGCGAAGTGATATACGCAGTCAATATCCCCGGTACCAAGAGCAATTGAAGCGATCCGACCTGGTGTAGGCTCACCTGTCACGACAACGATATGAGGGAGTCGACCTTTGCGATTCCGGATAAGATTCAGTGTCTCAGACCTAGCGTTCTGTGCCCGGTCACTACGCAGGGTCCACTTACACGACACGCTGGCATGAACAATAGGGTGCACACTGTTTAAATACCTTAATGGCGTATAGCGTGCGTTTAATTCATCGACAGAACCTCTTGAGCATTGATTATTTGGTCTTTCACAGGTCGACGAATAACTACAACATCAGGTTTGATGAGGTAGTCACTTCCAATTCCTTTGCTGACAACCCATTCCCCTGGTCGAATTAGATGGAGATGTGGAAATGTATGCTCAAGATATTCCTTGCAAACTTTCTCGAACTTACTACCCGCCTTCTGACCGACCATTCGGCTATCAATAGAATTATCTTCAGCCCCAAGATGATTCAAAATACCAACCGCTATTTCGACACTTTGGTTGCTGTGCTTATCAGAGTTACTTGGAATGCCATTAATATCGGTACGGAGTAGAGAACAAAGTAAATCGGCATGAATTTACGTCGAGCTTTGGAGAGAAATGCTTCGTCACTCATTTTGCAAAATTCTTCACTCTTACCGAATGACTGATGGACAGACATTGATAAATCTGCTCGGCAACAGATCTCGCGACTGGGGGAGGAAATGCATTACCAACTGTCGATACGCTACAGTTTTGCGTCCGGAGAATTTCCAATCGTCAGGGAAACCCTGCAGACGAGCAACCATTGGTACGGTTAGGCGTGGCATACCAACAAAGTTAGGTTCGGGTGGTTCATCTGCAATTCCTAAACCATCCACTCCGAGGGTTGCCCAGGCCCGTCTAGAGCGGGTTGGTCCTAGATCAGGACCGCCATGCTTTAGTGAGCCACCGACAATAGTTGGAGCGATTTCGCCGGCACCTTTTTTCCATGCCTGCGCTCCCTTCCAACCGCGCTGTCTGATTAGATCGTACAGAGTCTCACCTACAGTCGGGGGTGGAAATCTATTACCAGTAGGCCATTTGAAGTGATGCGCTATACCCTTGCGCACGGCAGCGATAACTACACGCGGTCGTAGCTGGGGCACACTAAAGTCAGAAGCATTTAAAAGTTGCCACTCCGCCACGTAGCCCAATTTCTTTAATCGTGCCTTTATTTGTTGGCGGTAATCCTCGAATGCAGCTCCAAGAATTCCTCTGACGTTTTCGAACATAACCGCACTTGGCCGTGTTATATCTACAATATCAAGAGCCACAGGAAAGAGATTTCGTTCATCGCGATGGCCAAGTTGCTTTCCGGCGATTGAGAAAGGTGGACAAGGAAGACCACCTGCCAGCAACTCGATGCCTTTGAAAGACGTTGCTTCGTTCTCAGCAAAATTTTGTAAATCCTTTGTGAAGACTTTCCAATCGGGCCGGTTGAGCCTGAGAGTGTCACAATAGTTTTTCTCAATCTCGACAAGAGCAATATGACTGAATCCAGCCTACTCAAGACCAAGTGCTTGACCACCGCCACCTGCGCATAATTCCAGTGAGCTAATTAAATTCGCAGACATGCCTGCCCCTCATAATTTTGAAAGTAATAATTGAACTTCGAGGCTATGCCAAGTCTTTCCATTCTTATTTGATGGATTACTGATAATCTACTTCCCGAAGCTTCATATAAATTCATTCATATTTCAATCCCTGACTTTAAAACAGAAATTGCGCAGTAGGTTTGATTAGTATTATTTCCAGCACCTTCAAGCTTAACCCAACTTTAGATGGTGGAGTTTACCAAAACATTGGAGGCCAAAATCATCTTAAGTTTGCACCATAGAATTTCACGCCTAATTCTGTACCATAACTTACCGAGTTACCATGCTACCTTTTCGGGATAATGAAATCATAATCTAATCCGATTTCGGGTGAGGCTATCCAAGTTCAGTTGCGTTTGATTCGTGATTCAAATAACTACATTGCCTTGGTTATAATCCTGGTAAAGTTGTACTGGGTTATTCACTCGAACTACCACAGCAAATCAAATAACTCTTTCAAAGTCTCAAAGCTATTGTTAGATCTACACCAAGTTAATCTCCTGAATATAATCAATTACTGGTCAATGAACATTCTGTCAGTTTTTTATGGCAAAACTGCTACTTCCCGCAAGACTTCAATTACAAGTCTAAATTAAAGTTCAAATCGAAATCCCAATCTAAAGTTACGACCCATGACATCCATCAAAGTCCTGCTGGCAGGCAAATAAGCCGGGCGGTTCTCTGATCCTTGGAACAGGGGCAGTGCATAGAGCTGTGGATCAGTGTCTAAGAGGTTTTTAACTGATAAGAATAACTCACCCTCACCACCAGCAAAACTGATATCTCTAGACAGGTAGGCATCAAGGAAAAATTCACCGTCGACATCATTATCATTGATGGTGAAGTTGGGTGCTGAAAATTGTGGACAGTTGGAAGCACATTCGATAAAGCGGTTATCAATCAGGCCATCGCTGTGTCCTCGTAAAGTCAGATTTACCGTCCAGGTATCCCAGTCATAACGGGCAGTGCCGCGGTACACCCAGTCTGGAGTATTTGATGTGTTTTCACCGGCCCGATTACGCTGAGTAACACCGTCATCCGTGGTGTTCTCAATGTAATGCGTGGTCATGAAGCGCAGGCGCATGGAACCCGGCCCGATGTCACGGGTATAGCCCAGTTCGATGTCAAACCCTTCTGCCAAATATTTGGTCAGATTTTCGTACTCAAGGTCAATGAACTGCAACACACCATCTGCATCATAACGCAGGTTGTCACAGTATCGTTGAACGTTGAAGACCAAGCAGGCATCCGCCACATCTTGTGCAGGAATAAACCCAATGACGCCGTCAAGGTCTATATCATAGTAGTCAAGGGAAGCAGAGAACCCTTCCAGAAAGCGTGGCTGTAATACTAACCCAATCCCCAAAGCATCCGCTTCCTCAGGACCGACTGTTGGTGTTCCGGTCAGATTCTGGATGAAATCAACAGACTGACCATCAATTGATACTGCATTGGTACGGGCGCGGCCAGCATCAAATAATTCGGACAGGTTTGGCGCACGGATATCATGTGAGCTGGTTACCCGCAGAGTGATATCGTCTATCGGCGAGTAGGTGAATCCCGCCTTCCAAGTATTTACATCACCGGAGGTGCTGTAATCCGTGTAGCGTACTGCACCATTAAATTCAAACCCCCGAAATACCGGCACCACAGTCTCCACATAAACTTCAGCCACATCATAGTTACCGGTGGTTACACGATAGTTTCCGTACTTCCAGCCACTGTTGTATTTGGGGTCAACAAATCCATCAATGGATTCTTCCCGCCATTCACCTCCGAAGGCCAGTCCAATGGGGCCGGCCCAACCTTCGATGTCATTGACAACAAAGTTGATAGCCGCCACATCCTGCTGCAATTCCTGCTCACGTCTGGGTCTTCCCATGACGTAATTCAGTGCTTCAGAACTGGCTACGCCAACCCCAAAGCGATTGAGCGGAACACAGCCATTACCAGGGTCAGAAATCGTGGAGCGGCAGACGATTTCACCTGTGTCGGGGTGACGCACAGCATCTGTTGCCCTGCCCAGCGGGCCAAAAGCAAAAGTTGGATTCTGATGTTCATCAGTGTCGGTAATGCCAATTTGATAGTATCCATTCCAGTCTATGCCGTAGCCACCAGCCTGAAAACTGCCATCGGCTCCGAATACTATCCGCGTGGTTTCGCGAAAATTATTGGTTCCTGATGCCGGAAAATCAGCATTATTGGTGCTTAGCCGGAAGGAGGTTTCTCCTGCCGCATTCAATGCATCTACTACTCCTGCGGGCAAGAATGCATTATCAATCTGGATTGTGCGATTCCGGTCAGTAGGACGTATGTAATAACTGTAGCCCTCATAGCTTGCATAGGAGACTTGGGCAAAGACTTCCAGATCATCTGTAAACTCCCAACTGCTGCGCCCAAAAAAACTGCGCCGGTCGTCTTCCGCCTGCAGAGAATTCGTGCCCAGAGCGGCAGATGTGGTGTACTGCCAATCGCCACCGACCATCCACTGACCACCTATTTCACCATAATTTAACTGGTTCACTGAACCGCCTTCACCGAAGTAAGTGCCGCGTAACGGTCCTGATACAATCAGCCCACCTGGTGTGTAGCTGGAAATGCCTATATTGTCGGCAACCAGAAAATGCGGTGCACCGGGTGATCTGTCCGGATTGGGGATACCAAAATGACCCCTTTGCGCCCAATCCGGGGCCGTATAGTGAACCCCTTCACGATCAAAAAATTCTGCACTCAGCAACAAGTGACCCCGGTCGCCGCCAAAAGCTGTACCGGCTGTAATCTCAATCCGCTGATCACCAGCGTTATATTTGCTTGCCTCGGCAGTTTCAATGGTGGTTTTGAAACCAGTGTAATCCCGATCCAGAATGAAATTTACCACCCCGGCTATAGCATCTGATCCATAGGCGGATGAGGCCCCACCGGATACCACTTCAATCCGTTCTATCAGAGACTGCGGGAAAGTATTGGTGTCCACCAGACCAATGGCGGAGGAAACCACAGATCGCTGTCCATCAAACAGAACTAAGGTTCTGGCTGTACCCATCCCACGCAAATTGATCGAAGCTATCCCTGCATTGCCTGAACTGAGCGAGCCGGAGGAAGTAGATGCCGTGGTGCTGCCTTGGATTGAGGGCAGGGTCATCGCAAATTCTGCCACACTGCCCGGAGCTTCTGCATCCAACTCATCCTCACCCAACACTGAGATTGGTGTAGGCGAGTCATATCCATCTCGAGCAATACGCGACCCGGTGATCACAATGGACTCTATTTGCGGCTCGGCATCCTGCTGGGCGATTGCGGCTCCCGGTAGGATGAAGCTGGCCAGCATAGTCAGTGCCAATGTTGTGGTCTGGCACAGCTTTATCCAGCTATTAGGCGAAGTGTAATGAGTAGCGGACGGTATTGATAACATGATTATTCGCTCCTTCTTTGGATTGGCGGCGGTTAGTTTTTGATTGTTCCCAGGATGGTATGCTGAAGATCTAAGATGGGTCTAAGCCATTTCATACGTCAAGTACTGGTTGCCAGTTCAGGAACTGGAAGTTCGGCGCATAGTAATATGTGAGTTATGGCACCCGGCTACTGACGAGACAAGGAAATCAATGCAGAAAACGTGCCAAAATTAAACTTTCTAAAATCGGCGGAGAGTCAACATCATTTTTTTGATATTTCTTTTGCCTTGCTACTCGCAATAAAAACATCGAAAACATGCTAACATTAGAATATCTGGGGCTGAGCAGAAGGTTTTACGACTTTCTGATGCCAGTACTTTGCAACCTCAACCAGGTTCAAAGAGCCATTCCAAGATGTCAAAAATTTCAAATCTCATAATGTCGCTCATGCCGGAAGATGGCTCATCAATTAGTAATGGTGCGATGATGACAAGATTGTGCAACCATAATACTAACATTACCGAGGATGCCTATGAAGCAGCGCGGGAAGCACTAATCGAGGATGTAATACTAGGTCGTGGAAAGGGACGTGGCGGCAGGATCTATAGGATAGATGTGACTGATATGGAAATTACTACCCCAATGGCAAAGGACCAAAAGGGCTCTAAGGGCAAAGGCATGAAATCCAGCCGCAAATCAGACAAACCGAGCGAGGTGCTGTCCTATCGCCACAATGAGACTCAAGTGACCCCGAGGTAGGAAAAGTTCATGCCGATACCGATCCTGATGAGGAGAGGACTACCAAAAATTATACAATCAAGCGATATTTGCTCGCTATTTTTGCGGCACAGCTTTCAGAAGCATCGGAATCATTTCGGTCAGTGCTTGACTTCCCGCAGAGGCACCTGTGTACTTGCCGATACGAACTATCACCATCTCGTGACTGGGAATGATAGTAGTCGATTGTCCCCCCGCACCGCGCATTGAAAACATCTTTGGCATACCATCGTCACCAACTTCATTATCCACCCAAAAGAATGCTCCTCCATACACAGGCCGACCATCACTCTCCCAAGCCGGTGCTGTGGTACTGGCATACTTTACATAGCCTTCGGGCAAAATTCTCTCACCATTCCAAAGACCATCCTGCAAGTAGAGATTACCCAGCCTGGCCCAGTCTCGAGCGGACATAAAAGCTAAACCTTGCCCAAGAAAATTGCCGTAAGGGTCGGTTTCGATCAGACCATTGCGAATCCCTAGCTTGTCAAACAATGCACGCTGGGGAAAGCTGTGATAGTCCTCTCCCCGACCTTCAACAGCGAGTCGAATTAAATAACTGGTCAACACCGGATCTGTATTGCGATACCGTCCGACAGTGTTGGGTGGATATTCTGCGGGCCGGGTCGCCGCATAGTGGTACTGATTGACCCCACCAGTGTAAAGATAAAAATGATCTGCATAAGTACTTGTATCATAATCAGGATCAGAAGGTGCATTGATCATGATGCCGCTGGACATACGCATAATATCGCCAATTCGAATAGCCTGGCGTGGATCGTTAGGGTCCACCTGCCATTCTGGAATCGGTGCCTTCTGCCAAAGCTGGTACTCCCCCTGCTTAATCAGCACCCCCATCAAAGTACCGGTGAGGCTCTTGGTCATTGACCAGCTTTCCAGCGGCGTATGGATATCTACTTTGCTGCCGTAACGCTCGCCCAGTAACCGTCCCTTCCAAGTGACCACAAGTCCGAGAGTTTGGGCCTCATCAGGTCCAAAACCTGTATCCAGCGCACGCTGTACTTTCTCCACATCAAGTCCGCCGGGCCAAGGCTCGTCCGGCACTACATCCCCCATAGGCCATATGGCAGAATGTGCTAGTGGCAATTGAGTTTCGACTACCGACGAGTTGAAGTTTATGGCAGTTTCACCTAGTGGATGGGCTATGCAGCCCTGACTATCGTAACGCCGGGCGGATCTGACCACACCATCGGGCAAGACCAGTGAGACTTCTTCCCGTACTCGATCTATACGAATATCAGTTACATAGCGACGCTGATCAAATGGTGAAATAAATCCGCCCATATTCGCAGTGGCATCAGCTGCATCCAGACCAGTAATGAACACGGCAGAGCAAAGTATTTTGGCGAAGCCTGCCGTGTGATGATGCAGTGCCTCCCCAGGAGGAGGTATATAAGTTTTATCAAGACGGAAAAAATCGGCTCGAGTATTGAGACTCTCAGGAGTTCCATCACTGTCCGGTACCTGCGCAATAACACTTGATGCCAAAGCGAGCCCAAGAGCAAGCAATAATCTGCGAATCGTACGATTAATTTTTACCATGACAATACTCCAGGTTGATTGGTTACAAGCAGTTTGATTCAGTTATGTAATTCTGTGTGTTTCGATAACGGATATCTGACTGAATAAATAGAAACATGACTACTTTCACTTCTCAACGAATTCTTTTGCTATAGGAATCACCGGTGTACATGCGAGTAACCTCTCCATCAATTTCCTCAAAACGAATTACCTCTCCTACTGGTCCACCACCAGTTGACCATTCATAGCGAAATTGATCGTTTCCAATTGGCACAAGCTGCAGCGGTTCTCCCAAACTGGTTGACCACGGGTTTATACGCACCAGTCTATTGTCCATGACCAAGACTTCTGATTCACCATTCCGACTAGTGTAACGACCGGCAAACCGTTCCCAAGCTGGATCCCATTCTGATTGCTCCTCTTCAGGCTTCAAGGCAGCAGCTACTGCCTGTCCGACTGTATCCATCAATTCCCGAGCGATTCTAGCTGGTCCAGAGTCATTGGTATTGGTCAGAACAATAACACCGATTTTTGAATCAAGCTGTATCGTTGTGTTGGTGGTATAGCCGGGATAACCTCCGCCATGGCCCACGAACAATTTACCCTCCCGCCTTTGCACGTTGAACCCAATACCTTGGCCACTGGTCCAGGTGGACTCCAACATGCGCACTCGATGCATCTCCCGCAAAGAGGCTGTACTCAGCAACCGATTTTCTCCGCGTTGACCCTGTCGGAACTGTGCCGAGACAAACTTTGCCATGTCCTCAACGGTTGAGGTGAGTCCGGTGGCAGCAGCCATACCCCTTGCATCAACAAAAGGAAAAACTTCTCTGGAGCTGTCCGGTCGACGGATTCCATATCCAACAGCCAGTAGAGGGTCAGGCTCATCAACGGAAGAATCCTGCATACCAAGCGGTCTAAAGATATTGGCCTCAAGATATTCTGCCCAAGACAACCCGCTTACTTCCTCAACAATCATACCAGCAATCGTGTAAGCCAGGTTGGAGTATTTCCAGCGCACATCCGGGGCAAAAGCTGCCTGACGTTCCGGCATGAGTTCCCGGATTTTGATCGCGGAAGGGAAATCAAAATCACTCCAGTGTGAACTGAATTCTCTAGGCAATCCAGAACTGTGGGTCAACAGATGCTCAATGGTGATCGATGCTGCGTCTTCTTCAGCCGACTGATAGGCAAACCAGGGCAGATAATCGGTTACAGGATCATCCAGTCGAAGCCTGTTTTCCTCCCGCAGCTGCATGATGGCTGTGGCCGTAAATAATTTGCTGTGGGATGCCATGCGAAATCGTGTATTCAGTTCCATAGATCGTTTCGACTCCATATTTGCGTATCCATATGCGCGGGTCCAGACCAGATCGTCACCAGCAACAACCCCGACCACAATACCCGGTAACTCCCGATACTCAATTTGACCTTCAATCCAGGCATTGAATAGAGTGACCTGAGCCTGTACTTCCGGATCATCAACGGTATTCCCAAAAGTAGCCGATACTCGTATCAGCCATAACAAACCGAAAATTAAACAATTCACCCCTACTTTATTTACTGCCATTACAATGTTCATATTTCCCCCTGTTCTCGAAGTGGATTTTTTGTCCCCCGATCTATGACCAACCTCTAATTTATATTACAGATATATGACAATAGTTGATCAATGAATATGGGAATGTTGCACTCCAGACAGCCATTCCACCACTTGTTCTTTATCGCTAAGCATCTCATTGTCAGCCCATTGATCACCATAACAGGGTGTACCAAGCTGTGAGAATACACGATCCAAGGTAGCGTTCATTTCCGATTCAATTTTGTACTTCAAGCCAATAGCGAAATCAATTCCGCTGATATATCATTGTATTTATATCCAGACGCATTTTTCTGATCAAACTGCCACTAAGGAAAGTCCATGCAGTCAAAAATAATTGTTATGCACGATAACCAAGAATGGATTACACCATTGAAGGAACGACTGGAACAACTGGAGCTTCCGTACCAATTATGGGATTTACAGGATGGATGTCTGGCACTGAATCATGACCCATTCCCGGGTGTTTACTTTAGCAGAATCAGTGCCTCCTCACACACCAGGGATCATCGATTTGCACCTGAATATGCCGAGGCCGCGCTGGCCTGGCTGGAGCAAAATGGCAAAAAAGTCATCAATGGCAAACGTGCTCTCCGGCTGGAAGTCAGCAAGGTAAACCAGTACATGGCTCTGAAACTGGCCGACATACCCATTCCTGAAACCATAGTGGCTGTCGGCAAACATCAGATTATGGGGGCGGCAAAACAACTTGATCGGGAAAGTTTCATCATAAAGCACAATCGCGCCGGTAAAGGACTCGGTGTGCAATTATTCCACTCCATTGAGGCTTTACAGAAATATGTCAAAGGACCGAAGTTTATGGAGCCCATAGATGGAATCACCTTGATTCAACAATATATTGACTCGCCTACTCCCCACATCATCCGGCATGAGTTTATCGGAGGCAAATACTTCTATAGCGTTAAAGTCGATACTTCCCAGGGATTTGAACTTTGCCCTGCCGATAACTGTGGCATCTCAAACGATAATCCTTCAGATAATGGTGAGGGTGGTAGTCCGAGGACCATGTTTGAAATCTTGCCTGATTATCGACCAGATTTCATCGACCGATTCGAGGCTTTTCTGGCAGCCAACGAAGTGCTGATTGCAGGCATTGAGACTATAACTGATGTTAATGGCAATACCTACGTCTACGATGTTAATACCAACACCAACTACAACCCAGAAGCCGAGGCTGCCGCTGGCAAATTCGGTATGTTGGAGCTTGCTGGTTATCTTGGGCGGGAACTAGATTCAAGCGGATGCAGTTGATTCTTTCCCCAGTTGTGATTGGATATTGGAAAAAGGAAGTAATCCAGTCAACTATCAGTCTCAAAGCGAGACCGGAGACCATCGGTTAACCGCAGCAGCTAAAGCCTTGTAATAGTCCCATACATTATTATGATTGTTCTTTCGATTAGTGGGCAGCAGCCATTTTATTTCGAATGTCGGGTACTGAACCAGTTAAAATAATCAGATCATCGATCCTTGTTGGCTCACTGAATGCGCTAATATCGATGGTCAGCCTATTCATGACAATTGGAATTTCATCCCGGTACTAATAACAGGCGTTCATGCTGGTCAGACTTGGATTGTAATTTGCGTAGCCAGATAAATATTCCGGCGGAAACCTTAGACAAGTTCTAGTCCAAACCTCAGCGATTACAAATAGTGCTCATTACCACATAATCTGGAGCAGACCCATAACAGCAAGAGAAACCAACACGAAGGATCAATATCATTTCACCTCTCAACCGAGTCAAGTTAGATCTGACTCACCGAGATGTCGGCTGGAACTGGAAATTGAAACACTGGTGACCTGCCCCATGCTCCCAGAATCCGGAGGGTACAGAGGTAGCAGAAGCAACGACAAAGTCAGCACACAGGCTGAAACCGTTTTCACCCTTGATCTCATATCCATATTCGGTTGCACTGACGGGATCAAGTGGAACCATTGACACATGCAGGCCATCAATTAGCTCCTCCAGTCTGGCAGGCAGTTGACCGGTCCTTTGCCAGTAATCCTCAATGTTTTGAGACAATCCTTGTAATTGATTGACCCTCAACGCATCCAGTTGCTCACTGCGTTGGCTCGCTGGTGACCCATTTATATACAACCCAATTACGACGACCAAACCGACAGTACCGCAAGCCAGCATCGTGAGGGGTTTCATTACGAGCTGACCTTGTCATCCATTTTCATGAGCGTGCTGTAATACCAGTACACCGATCCAGCCAGACAGAATATGGTGAAAGTCTTCAACAGAAACCGGACAGTGATTTCACCAGACAAAAATCCATACAGCACAGAGATAAGATCACCGATGAGGGTAAAAGCAGCAATCGCGAGAGTCAGATAGGTAAGCCATTTGCGCGCAGTTGAAAGCCGATGCACCGGATCCGCTTCAACCAGCCGCATTATATATCGCGACACATACAGAAAGACCGGGAAGGCAATAACTAGAGAAGCAATGGAAAACCGAATGGAGGATTCAGTGCCTGGGTAACCAGGCCCCGGGCCTGCTAATGTTGCCACTGCATCATTGTCAGCGGGAAATAATATATTCAGGTAGTCAAAAATCAGACTACCAAGATTATAAACACTCAGATACAAGGTACCGAACAAAACAAGGTAGACAAATGTATCTCTGGATGTTCGTTGCGGTTTGGGGTTGGGCACCGGTATCCGAAAACTGGACTCTGCATAAAGATTCAATACCGCATCAATCTGGGTGCGGGGCCAGCCAGCATCAAGCAGTGCTTGTCGTGTTTCTTCCCTTGAAGCACCAGCCTTCAGTGATTCCCGAACAAACTCTGTTAGCTCCGTTTTCAGCATCGGTTTTACCCTGTTCAGCAAAGTGTAAAGTATAATAGAAAAGGAACGAATGTCATTGACAGAACTTAGTGAAAGCCCCAACCATCTAGGATACTAATATTATTAATAACCTTTTAAGTAAATCAATTTGAGTCTATAGAAAGCTGGCAAAAGCAGCCTAAACAGTAGCTCAGACTTCAGTTCTAACTTTATGCCTCCCTGGCCAGGCGATAGACAATAATTCCAGCAAGCATTTCGTCAGGCGACCCCATGCCCTCGATAATGTCAGGATAATCTTCACGGTACTTTTCATGGTAGGCTCTGGCAACTTGGATTTGTTCTTCAGAAATACGGGTAGCAAACAGATCATAAGTGGCGTCAGTTATGCGTAATTTCACCGGCCCACCTTCATCCAGCATGGAAACCCAGGTGTTTTCGGCACCACCAATGACATAAAGTTGGTTGTCCAGTTGCACCATCCAAATGGTGACCACACGGGGAAATATGCCATCAACACGCAACTTTACTTCATGCAGATCGTTGGTATCTTCCCATACAGCAGGTACCTCCGTGGCTACACCACCAATAAAGAAACCAGGCAGTGGGCCAATTGGCGCAAGATATACCAACACTACTATAAGCAATCCCAGTGTGGCCGCACCATATCTTAATATTTTCATTGAAATCACCTCACAAAGCAGATCAGGGAATATTAACTACATAAGGACCCCTCTTAGTCCAGCCCTACAGCACCCGCACCAGGACGACGGGGATCAGAATAGCCATAAAACTTCCCGTTCTGCCACATCACCGTTTGCAAACTACCCATACCGGCACTGCGCTGGCTGAAATTAATGTTATGCCCCTTGTCAATCAACAGTTGTACTGTGTCTGGACTGATACCACTTTCGATCTCCAGCACGTCGGGCCGCCACTGATGGTGAACCCGGGGTGCGACTGCCGCATCGGCGATATTCATACCAAACTCCAGCACATTCAACAGCATCTGCATGTTGGCACTGATGATCTTTGAGCCACCTGGACTTCCTGTCATAAGCAGCGGCTGACCGTTTTGAGACACCAGCACCGGAGACATGGAACTGACCGGACGACGCGCCGACCGAATCAGATTGTTTTCACTACCCATCAGACCAAAGGCATCGGGTATATCAGCACCCAAGGTAAAGTTTCCCATGTTATTGTTCATCAGAATCCCGGTGCCCTCAATCACCACACCGGAGCCAAAGGAAAACATCAGGGTATAGGTGTTGCCAACCATATTGCCTTCACTATCGACCACTGAATAGTGAGTAGTCTCATCGCTTTCGTAAATCGTCAAATCGCCAGGTGCCACCTCGTTGAAGGACAGTGCCCGATCAGGCGATATCCTGGCAGCAATATCCTTGGCGTACTCCTTGCTAACCAGTGTTTGTGTGGGGACCTCAACAAAATCAGGATCGCCCAGATACCTGCTGCGATCCGCATAAGAAAACTTCATGGCCTCTGCCATGATATGCAACGCATCAGCACTTTCCGGTCCCATCTCCGCCAGTGAAAAATTCTCCAGAATATTCAACATCTGGATCACATGGGTGCCCCCAGAACTAGGAGCAGGCATGGCGGCAATGTCAAACTCGCGAAAAGTTCCTCTAACCGGCTCCCGCTCCACCACCGTATAGCTGGCCAGATCCTCCATAGTAATTAGACCATCGTGCACTTCCATGTCAGCTACGATTTTCTCGGCAACACTGCCGCGGTAAAACGCATCCGCCCCATGCTCAGCAATTTCTGAGAGTGTCCAGGCCAAATCAGGCTGCTTAAATATCTCTCCCGCCTCATAGTTACTGCCATCAGGTTTATAAAACTTGCGCAGAGCAGCTGGATTGTTTTTGAGGCGTTGACTGCGCGCCAAATCTTGCGCCAGATCATGTGTTACTTCAATGCCATCCCGAGCCAGACGAATGGCAGGTTCAAGCACCTCTGCCAGACTCATGGTTCCGTAGTGCTCAACAATATGGGACAGACCCGCTACCGACCCAGGCACCGCAGAGGATCGATGAGAAAAGCGGTAGATTTCATCAGCCACCACCTTGCCCATTTCATCAAAAAACATGTCGCTTGTGGCTGAAGCCGGAGCTGTCTCCCTAAAATCAATGGCGATAGTTTTATTCTGATCCGCCACATGCACCAGCATGAACCCACCACCACCGATATTGCCGGCACGCGGCAGGGTAACAGCCAGCGCAAAACCCAGTGCCGCCCCAGCATCAATGGCATTGCCGCCACGCGCCAGTATGTCAACCGCAATCTGGGTGGAGAGCACATTGTGGCTGGCCACCATGCCCCTGTTACCCATGACGGGATGGTTGATGGCACTGTATTCAAACAGTGGCTGTGAGGAATTATTCTGGGCAAGGCTTGATGCCAACGGCACCAGCACGAGAAAGTTGGTGATCAGAAGGACAAACAATCGCTTCGGCATAAATTCTGGCTCCAGACAGGCAGCAGGACAGTGGGAGTAATCAGATCAGCTGCTACTAAAAAGGTAAACAAATAAAAATTCTTAAGTCGCAAAGATACTGCAACTTGGCTGATTATGCTAAACCTACCTCGTGTTGTTACTCGGTAGCATGCAGAAAGTGTGACAAAATTTCCATATAGCGTTCGGGTTGGCGACTCAGAGTCGAATGAGCTGCATCAGGGATAATTTCCACCCTTGCCCCTTCTATCATTGACTGGAACTCAAACATAGTCTGTGGTCGCGCCTCATCATGTTCACCCGCCACAAGCAATACTGGAATATCAATCTGGTTCAATGCATCCCTGAGTTCAAAGTCTGCCAAGGTACCTGATGCATTGAATTCCGTATTACCCCACATAAGCTGGTAAATCATTTCATTACCAGTGACACCATCGCAAGCAGGTAAGGTTGGTAGCTGCTCACCGCCGCGGACATGTCGACGGTAATACTCCTCAGTTGCGGTTAGGTAGTCCTCATGCTCCATCGTTCCCTCTGCTTCATGTTTAAGCAGTGCTTTCTGCATTGATTCAGGCAACTGCGAGCGCAAGTAACGAGCATCTTCCATCCATTCGTAACTGCTGAGCAATGGAGACGATAAGGTCAGGGACACAATGCCATCTGAGCCTTTCTCCAGTACATAAGCTGCTGCCAATGCCCCTCCCCAGGAATGGCCCAACAAATGCATCTGCTCCAGACCCAGAGACTGTCGAAGACTGTGCAGTCGCTCAACGAATCCTTCAACCGTCCATAGGGTATTGTCATCAGGTCGACCCGATCTGCCACCACCGAGTTGGTCATAGCGAACAATGTAACGATAGGAAGCCATCGGCAAAAGTTGTGTGTAGCCACAAGAGTGACCACCCGGCCCACCATGCAACACCAACAAGGGCACCCCACTAATACCCTCGCCCATTACCTCATACCAGATCGGGCCTCCGGCAACGTTGACAAACCCCTGACCGGGCTCAAGAGCTATGCCATGCCGGAATGACAGAACTAAACAGATCAGTAGCAACAGATACCTTATGGCTTGCATCCTCGAATATTTCATGATGCCGCTCCGACATACGAAGTACTCTCATAACGATCATTATCAAATCAGTTGCACCTTTCAAAGTACACTCTACCTGATTCGTCCCATCAGTTGTTTCCAGCCTACCGAACAGCCGTTCCCTTAATTCCAGGCAGCCGACCAGTCGTCATTCCAACCCCCAATAATACAAGGGCGCAGCCAAGTATGGTGAATCCGGTAATGGCCTCCTCCAGCAACAGGTATCCCCAGAGGATGCTGAACACAGGGACAAGGTAAGTACTCATTATCGCCTGTTGGGAGCCGATACGGGCCAGCAAACGATAAAAAAGCATGTAAGCCAAACCGGTACAGACAATGCCCAATGCCAGCACACTGACCCATACTTGAACATCGGGAACTACTGCTGGCACATGGGTCGCCGCCAGCGGAATAAGCAATAACGAGGAAACAATTAGGCTGCCTGTTGTAATGGTCAAGCCAGACACACCGCTCAATCTGTGCGCGACCAGATTCAATGCCAGTCCATAAAGAAAACAAGCACATAATGCAGCGGGCACTGCCCAACGACTACCGTCACCGACATCAACTGCCTGCGGATCAGCAGCCAGCACAACGACACCAATAAAGCCAACCCCCATTCCAACAACACTGATCACCGACAGACGATGTCCGTAAATCACCAATCCCAACAGTGCCGTAAAAAAAGGCACAGTGGCATTAAGAATCGACAATAGGCCGGCACTGGCATTAAGTGCGGCATAGGCAAAAAAACAAAACGGTACAGCCATGTTGGCAATGCCAATGACACTAATCATCTTCCAATTGGCCAATAACTCCTGGCGTTTGCCCATGACCAATAGCAACGGCACCATTACCAGCAATGCACTGCTCACCCGCATCTCTACCAGAAAAAATGGCCCCAGAGCCGGTGAGGCGATACGTAGAAACAAAAAGGACATGCTCCAGATGGCAGAGAGCAAAACCAGCTCAAGGTAGCTCCTTAAAATCCCGTTAGACATTCGCGTTTCCGATGTGCACACTGTGACATCTGCATCCAGTTGAACGGACTGGCTGACCGCAGAATCTCCGATTTCAGCAAGCTTATGCGTGCGGTTATTGCGAGGAATACACAGCGTTAGCAGCAGTGGTAGCGGCAGATGGATCACAATTGTAACCCATGGTACTAAGCACAGTGCCAAGTGCTAACAAACATTGGTTGACATTGACTCGATTGCTGGAAAAACCCATGAGGCCTATGCGCCAGACCTTTCCCGCCAGCACCCCGAGCCCAGCACCGATCTCCAGATTATAGTGATTCAACAAGTTACTGCGTACATCTGCATCATTAAGACTGTCCGGAAATTCGACCGCGTTGAGCTGAGGCAGCCGCCAAGGCTTGTCCACTAAAAAACCGAGTCCCATTGCCTCAATACCCGCCACTAGAGCTGCATGGTTTTGAGCATGTCGCTGCCAGGCATTTTCCAGACCCTCCTCCTGCAATATGACCAGTGCCTCATGCAATGCATAAAGGGAATTTACTGGTGCCGTGTGATGATATGCGCGCTTAGTTTCGCCACCCCAGTAGCCCATCACCAGAGAGGCATCAAGAAACCAGCTTTGTACTTTGCTTTTGCGCCGCCTGATTTTCTGCACAGCCTTTTCCGAAAAACTAACCGGCGACAAGCCCGGAATACAGGACAGACATTTTTGGGTGCCTGAATAGATGGCATCAATGCCCCAGGTATCAACTTCCAGCTGAATGCCGCCAAGTGAAGTCACAGCATCCACTATAGATAGACAGTCGGCTCGCCTTGCAAGTCCGCACAGGGTTTCAGCGTCACTACGAACCCCGGTAGATGTTTCGGCATGCACAAAAGCGATGGCGATCGCATCAGGATGTGTATTCAGAGCCTGTTCTGCCTTGCCCGGATCAACAGGTGCCCCCCACTCATCCTCAACCATAATTGGGGTAGCACCACAACGCTCCACATTTTCTTTCATGCGCCCGCCGAACACCCCATTTTGACAAACGATGACCTTTTCACCTGGCTCAATCAGGTTGGTAAATACTGTCTCCATACCTGCCGATCCAGGTGCCGAAACCGGTATAGTTAGTGCATTTTCAGTTCGAAAGGCATATTGCAATAACCTCTTCAGTTCATCCATCATGCCGATGAAGGCAGGATCCAGATGGCCAATGGTAGGGCGCGATAGTGCTTCCAGAATTCGGGGATTGACATCCGATGGACCCGGTCCCATAAGGGTGCGAACGGGAGGATGAAATGAAGCAATCATGTCATGTTCACAGCAACGGATAAAAATACCAGCAGTACAGTAAAGACTACGGCAGGTGTCAATGGCAGAGATTAGATTGACCGTCAAGTGGGAGCAGTAGCCCGCACACAAAAAACCCGATCAGTGATCCCCCTGCAGGGATGATTTCACAGACCGGGCTAGCGGTAGAATTCAAAAGACCCTGCTAAGACTAAGCAGTTTAGGTGCTATCTTGATTCTCGGCACCATCATCCGGGCGATCCACCAGTTCCACCCATGCCATGGATGCCTTGTCTCCCTGCCGCTCACGGCATTTGAGTATGCGGATATAACCCCCAGGGCGGTCAGCATAGCGCGGCCCCAACTCATTGAACAGTTTTCCCACCGTTGCCTTGTTGCGGGTACGGCTGAAAGCCAGACGCCTATTGGCCACATTGTCTTGCTTTGCAAGCGTGATCAATGGCTCGGCCACCATGCGTAATTCCTTGGCCTTTGCCAGTGTCGTCTTGATTATTTCATGCTCCACCAGCGACGCGGTCATGTTGCGAAACATGGCACTGCGATGGGAACTGTTGCGGTTTAGCTTTCGACCGCTTAGTCGATGACGCATAATTAGTTACCTTATACCCGAATTCAGAAATCTGGCTTCAGATCGTTCGTCCATCCGGCCTGAGGTTTGACGGTGGCCAGTTTTCTAGGCGCAGTCCAAGAGACAGTCCGCGAGTTGCCAGCACGTCTTTGATTTCAGTGAGAGACTTCTTGCCAAGATTGGGAGTTTTCAAAAGTTCCACCTCAGTACGCTGAATCAGATCACCAATATAGAATATGTCTTCAGCCTTAAGACAATTGGCCGATCGTACAGTCAACTCCAGATCATCCACTGGTCGCAGTAGAATCGGGTCAATCTCATCTTCACGCTCTTCTGCCTCAATGATAATTTCATTTTGCAATCCGACAAATACACTTAATTGGTGCTGCAGGATAGTCGCAGCGCGGCGAATGGCTTCTTCTGGTTCAATGGTGCCGTTGGTTTCAAGATCAATGATCAGCTTGTCCAGGTCAGTGCGCTGTTCCACCCTGGCATTTTCTACCGAATAAGAAACTCGGACCACTGGGCTATAAGAGGCATCTAGCAGCAACTTGCCCACACTTCGAGTTTCATCATCATCTCCAGTGCGACTATCAGCCGGTGAATAGCCACGACCTTTGCGTACAGTTAAACGCATGCTCAGCTTACCGTTGCTGTTGAGATTGGCAATCACATGCTCTGGGTTAATGATCTCCACATCATGGTCAGTCACTATATCACCAGCGGTAACAGTACCTGCACCATTACTGGATAAGGTTAATACGTCCTCTCCCTTGTTATTGAGGATCACGGCAACACCCTTGAGATTCAGCAGAATCTCTATTACATCCTCACGCACGCCTTCGATAGTGCTATATTCATGTACCACACCATCAATTTCTACTTCCTCGATGGCACATCCCGGCATAGAAGACAACAGAATGCGGCGTAAGGCATTACCCAGGGTATGTCCAAACCCGCGCTCCAAAGGCTCCAGAACAACCCTTGAATGACACCTGTCGAACTCATCGACCTGTATCACCTGCGGCGTGAGGAAATCAGATAAGGAAATTGTCATGTAATCCACCCTTTGGTCTACTGGTTCACTACTTGGAATAAAGCTCGACAATCAGGCTTTCATTAATCTCGGATGGCAATTCATCGCGGGCGGGAGGCTCTGTAAACGTTCCCTGAAGTTTGTCAGAATCAACCTTGACCCAGCCTACCTCGCTACGATTGGCCGCAAGTTCCAGTGCCGACTTAATGCGCAGCTGCTGCTTGGCTTTTTCTCTTATGGCCACTACATCACCCTTATTACACTGAAAGGAGGGAATGTTTACCACATCACCATTAACCGTGATCGATTTGTGAGAAACCAGTTGCCTTGCTTCGGCTCGGGTACAACCAAATCCCATACGGTACACCACATTGTCCAGTCGACATTCCAGCAGTTGCAGCAGGTTTTCGCCCGTTGCACCCTTTCGCCGTGCCGCTTCCTTGTAGTAACCGCGGAACTGCCTCTCCAGAACACCATAAATTCGACGAACCTTCTGCTTTTCGCGAAGCTGAACACCATAGTCGGACAGGCGACCACGCCTCTGCCCCTGGTGACCCGGAATCGATTCAACCTTGCACTTGTTTTCATGCGGACGCACACCGCTCTTTAGGAAAAGGTCTGTACCTTCTCGGCGAGACTGCTTGCACTTTGGGCCTAGATAGCGGGCCATATTTAATCTCCTGATTTACACACGCCGTTTCTTGGGCGGGCGACAACCATTGTGAGGGATCGGGGTTACATCTGTGATGTTACTTACTTTCAAGCCACAGTTGTTCAAGGCACGTACTGCTGACTCGCGACCCGGGCCTGGGCCATTCACCTTGACATCAAGGTTTTGCAAGCCATAAAGCTCAATAGCTGTCTTGCCAGCTTTTTCCGCAGCAACCTGGGCAGCAAATGGGGTCGACTTGCGAGAACCACGGAATCCAGATCCACCGGCAGTTGCCCAGGCCAGGGCATTTCCCTGACGATCAGTTATGGTAATAATTGTGTTGTTGAATGACGCATGAATAAATGCGATGCCGTCGGCGACGGGATTGCGCGTCCTTTTCTTGCCTGTTTTGGTGTTGGCCATAATTCTTTTCTGTTGCTCAGGTTAATGGGATTTTCAAGACCAGAAACTTTCTTACCAAACTCACTTGCGAATTGGTTTTCTTGGGCCCTTGCGCGTCCGCGCATTAGTCTTAGTGCGCTGGCCACGTACGGGTAGTGATCGTCGGTGCCGAATACCACGGTTACATCCCAAGTCCATCAGACGCTTTATATTCATGGAAATTTCTCGACGCAGATCGCCCTCAGTGGAAAGCTTGGCCACTTCGGCCCTAACGGCATCCAGCTGATCTGGACTCAGATCACTGGTATTGGTTGACGGCTCAACTCGAGAGGCCTTACAAATGTTGCGGGCATGAGCGGCCCCGACACCATACACATAGCTCAATGAAATCACGATGTGCTTGTCGTCTGGAATATTTACCCCGGCAATACGTGCCATAAATCTACTCCGTCTCTTGACTTTAGCTGTTGTATTCCTGTCTATACCAATTAGTAGCCTGACCGCATTTAACCCTGACGCTGTTTGTGCCTGGGTTCTGCGCTGCAGATCACTCGTAATGAACCATTGCGTTTTATCACCTTACAGTTACGGCAGATTTTCTTAACTGAGGCTCTGACTTTCATAATAAATCTCCTCAAATACCACTGCGCCCATAGTTACCCAGCTTGGACTTTTTCATCAGCGAATCGTACTGATGAGACATCAGGTGTGATTGTACCTGCGACCAGAAATCCATGGTCACCACCACGGAAATTAGCAGAGCTGTGCCACCAAGATTGAAAGGAACAGCTGCCAGCATCTGCATGAAATTAGGTAGCAGACATACCAAGGTAATATAGACTGCACCAAACATGGTCAGCCGGGTGATCACTCCATCAATGTACTTTGCCGTCTGTTCCCCCGGACGTATGCCAGGGATAAAGGCACCGGATCGTTTTAGATTTTCTGCTACATCCCGTGGGTTGAACACCAGTGCAGTGTAAAAAAAGCAGAAAAAGATAATCATGGCACTAAAGATAATGATGTATAGCGGCTGTCCAGGTCCAATCAATAATGCCAGGTCCTGCAACCATTCAGCCCCCTCAGACTGACCGAACCACTGCCCCAGTGAAGCTGGAAACAAAAGGATAGAACTGGCAAAGATTGCTGGAATTACACCCGCCATATTGATCTTCAGAGGCAGATGACTGGACTGGGCCTGATAGACCTTGCGGCCTTGCTGGCGCTTGGCATAGTTAACCGTGATTCGGCGCTGGGCTCGCTCTACATAGACAATGCAGGCCACAACCAATACCGCAATCAGACCTACTACCAGTAACAGCACACCGCTGATTTGGCCTTCATAAGCCTGAGTTAGGGAAGTCCCCACGGCGGCAGGAAAACCCGCCACGATGCCGGCAAATATCAACATGGAAATGCCATTGCCGATACCTTTTTCGGTGATTTGTTCCCCCAGCCACATCAGGAACATGGCACCAGTTACCAAGGAAATGATTGCAGTGAGATTAAACGCAAGTCCTGGGTTATAGGCCATGGGTGAGAGCAGGCCTACGGTCATGCCAGTGCCTTGCAGGGTCGCCAGTGCCAGTGCCCCATAGCGGGTATACTGGGTAATCTTGCGCCGTCCGGACTCGCCCTCTTTTTTCAGCTGGTCCAGTTGCGGGTTTACCGCTGTCAGCAACTGCATGATGATCGAGGCAGAGATGTAGGGCATGATGCCGAGAGCTACAATACTCATACGTTCCAGTGCTCCACCGGAGAACATGTTGAACAAGTCTGCAAAAGTGCCTTGGTTCTGATTAAAGAAAGCCTGTAGCTGCAACGGATCAATGCCTGGAACTGGTATGTGGGTTCCAATACGATAGACAAAAATGGCAAACAGCAAAAAAAGCAGGCGCGACTTCAATTCGCCGAGCCCGGCACCGATGTTTTCCGGATTGATGTTAGGTTTGTTTGCCATTGTGTTGAAATGTTGTAGCAGTCGAAGTTGATGCTTACTTGGCTGACACTAGATGCCAGCACTGATTGCCTCTCTTTGAATTAGCTTATTCTGTCAATGAATGCCAGTTTGGGTTAACCCGTCAGTTGCAAACTATTCAGCAAAGTTTGCCCCCCAGTTAACCGGCCACCGCGGTGGAAGTAATGGGTAATATCAGTTCTGAATTAACCACCAACCAGTTGCCAAACCATGTTTAACTTACCCTTCTCAAGCCTCACCTTGCTTTATTGGTAACTCGGTTGCTTTCGAAGCTTCCTTATCCAATGCCGCCTCATCATTGGTTACAGAATGTTCAACATCGGCATTCGGGTCTTGATTGGCGCATTTTTCTTTTGGCAAGTATTCAATCACCTCACCGCCAGCATTTTCAATTGCCTCCCTGGCTCCTTTGCTGACACCTACACCCTTTACCGTTAGTTTTTTCTTGACTTCACCGGAAAACATAATTTTGGCACGCTTGATAGATGCAGTGATCAGACCCGCCTTCCTCAGGGTAGCGAGGTCGACCATATCACCTTCAATTTTGTTCAGCTCACCGCTACGAATTTCCGCAGTAATCCGCCCCACCCGGGAACTGAACCCATACTTTGGCAGACGCATTTGCAGCGGCATCTGGCCACCTTCAAATCCTGGCTTTACTGTACCGCCACTACGAGATTTCTGTCCCTTGTGGCCGGTACCACAGGTCTTGCCCCAGCCACTGCCAGTGCCACGGCCAACGCGCTTCCGTTTCCTGGTACTGCCTGCTGCCGGGCGTAGTTCATTCAGTTGCATAGTGTTATTCCTTAGCCTAATAACCCGTCTACTGATCAGCCTGTTTGCCCAATGGAGCACCTTGTTCCACTGCAAGCATGTAACTGATCTTGTTGATCATGCCGCGCACCGCAGGTGTGTCTTCCACCTCGACTGTTTGATGCATTCGGCGCAGACCCAAACCTTTGAGACACAACTTATGTCGGGGCAGAGTCCCGATCGGACTCCTTACTAGCGTGACCTTAACTGTTTTCGATGTCGCCATGATCTATAGTTTGTTTCTCTGAACTGAATTCCTAGTGGGTGGAGGATTCAGCCAAGAATATCTTCGACTGTCTTGTCCCGTTTAAGAGCCACATCCTCTGGAGAACGCATGTTGCGCAGCCCCTTAAAAGTGGCGCGCACCACATTGACCGGATTCGTTGAGCCATAGCATTTGGCCAGTACGTTCTGTACACCAGCCAATTCCAGAACGGCACGCATTGCCCCACCAGCTATCACACCGGTACCCTCCGAAGCGGGCTGCATGTACACTTTTGAGGCACCATGCCGGGCTTTGATAGGGTACTGTAAGGTGTTACCGTCAAGACTGACAGTGATCATATTGCGACGGGCAGCACCCATGGCTTTCTGAATAGCCAAAGGAACCTCACGGGCCTTACCCCGTCCAAACCCAACGCGTCCGTTACCATCTCCTACTGCGGTCAGAGCAGTAAATCCAAAAATACGGCCTCCCTTAACCACCTTGGCCACACGATTGACTTGGATCAGCTTTTCCTGCAGGCCTTCCTCGTTGTTCCTGCTTGGGTCGTCTCTGTATGCCATAACTCTTTACTCTGAATACCTTTTACCGATGATTCTTTGGTGATTGTTTCTAACTCAGAACTGCAAGCCGCCTTCACGGGCCGCTTCTGCCAATGCCTTGACTCGACCATGGTAGGCATAGCCGGAACGGTCAAAAGCGACCTTCTCAATACCTGCCAGCTTGGCGCGTTCCGCAATTAGTGCACCTACCTTACTCGCAGCTTCTATATTGCCGGTCGGGATCTGACCTATTGTTTTCTCCACAGTGGAAGCACAGACCAGTACCTGGCCACCTGAAGGAGAGATTACCTGAGCATAAATGTGCCGTGGCGAACGAAAAACACACAATCGGTTAATGCGCAATTCGCTGATCTTCGCTCTTGCCCGTCTGGCGCGACGCAAACGCGCTGCCTTCTTCAAATTCATAGTCTGCCTGGCCTCTATTTCTTCTTCGCTTCCTTGCGATAAACCCGTTCATCGGCATAGCGGATTCCCTTGCCCTTGTAAGGCTCGGGTGGACGAAAATTTCTTATCTCTGCCGCCACCTGACCTACCTTCTGCTTGTCCGTTCCGGAAATCACAATTTCCGTTTGCGAAGGCGTTTCGGCGGTAATACCTTCTGGTAACTTATAATCAATCGGATGGGAATAGCCCACACTCAGGTTGATTGACTGGCCTGAAGCCTTGGCCCGATAGCCAATGCCCTGTAATTCGAGTTTTTTCTGAAACCCTTCACTGACCCCTACCACCATGTTGTTGATCAGGGAGCGAAACGTTCCCGCCAAGGCACCCGCTTCCCGCGAGTTATCCCTGGCTGACACCTTCACTTGCTCTCCGTCCAGGTCAACACCGACCAGGGAGTGCAACATCAAATCAAGTGTTCCCTTGCCGCCCTTAACGGAGATCTGTGAGGTGGAAATACTGGCTTCCACTCCTCTGGGCAAGGAAACGGGTGCATTGGCTATTCTGGACATAGTGAGTTGCTCTTTGTAGGTTGCTGCCATCTATTCAGAATACGGTGCAAAGCACCTCTCCACCCAGTCCGAGGGCCAAAGCCTTGCGGTCAGTCATCAGGCCTTTATTGGTGGACATAATGGTGATGCCCAGACCCGCCCGATTCCTGGGGATGTCATTTTTACCTTTATAGTTGCGCAGGCCCGGTCGACTGATTCGCTTGATTTCCTCTATCACCGGTTTGCCCTCAAAATACTTAAGATGTACTTTTATCAGAGGTTTGCCTGTCTGCTCATTGACAGAAAAACTGTTGATATAGCCTTCTTGCCGCAATACTTCGCTGATCGCTACCTTGATCTTGGATGATGGACAGCTTACTTCAGGCATGCGGGCCATCTGGGCATTACGAATGCGTGTCAAAAAATCGGCGATTGGATCGGACATGCTCATGCTTGTATCTCCTACCAGCTGGCCTTGGTTAGGCCCGGCACACCGCCATTCATAGCAACTTCCCGCAACTTGTTTCGGCACAAACCAAACTTGCGATAGACACCATGGGGTCGACCGGTAACCCGACAACGCCGTTGCTGTCGGACCGGGCTGGCATCACGCGGCAGCTTTTGCAACTGGATTTGCGCATCCCACTTTTCCTCATCACTGGCTTTAGCGTCACTGAGAACTGCTTTGATTGCTGCACGTTTTTCCGCATATTTCGCCACAGTACGTGCCCGTTTGTGTTCCCGGGCTATCATTGATGCCTTTGCCATATCATATTTCCTCTTTAACTTTTTGCTTTTGATCCTGTTAGCTTTCCGCTGAGGCTCCAATGTCTTCCTTCTCAGGCTTCGATGAGGTGGTATTTTTCACCGCTTCTGCGAGAGCAGAATCTTGCTGCTTCGGCTTAACTGATTTGGATTTGGTAGCTTTCTTGACCTGTTTTGTAGATTTGACACCCTTCTTTTCAATACTGTCGGCTGCATCTCCACCATTGGCCTTAGCCTTCACATCGGCTTCTTCCCTAGCCCCGGGTGCAGTGCCTCGAAAGGGAAAACGCAGGGCCGTCAGCAAAGCACGACCTTCATCATCGTTCTGCGCTGTTGTCGTGATGGTGATATCCAAACCGCGCAATTTATCGATCTTGTCATAGTCGATCTCAGGAAAAATGATCTGCTCGTTCACACCCATCGCAAAGTTGCCGCGCCCATCAAATGACTTCGGACTGAGACCGCGAAAATCGCGGATGCGCGGTATGGAAATATCAACGAGTCTCTCCAGAAATTCATACATTCGATCACCACGCAGGGTGACCTTGCAGCCTATAGGCCAGCCTTCTCGAATTTTGAAGCCAGCGATCGATTTACGGGCTCGGGTTACTACCACTTTCTGTCCACTGATCAGCTCTAAGTCACGGGCAGCTTCTTCTAGCACCTTTTTATCGGCAACAGCCTCTCCAAGACCCATATTCAAAACCACCTTAGTGATTTTGGGAACCCGCATGGTGTTGGTAAAACCTAACTGCTTGGACAGTGCCGGTACTACCTCATTTTTATAGAATGTCTTTAGCTGAGCCATGCCTAGTCTATTTCCTGACCATTCGATTTGAAAACTCTGGTCTTTTTCCCATCGTCAGATACCCTGATGCCCACTCGGTCAGCCTTGCCAGTGGCAGCATTGAATATGGCGATATTGGATATGTGCATCGGTGCCTCACTTTCAATGATGCCGCCCGGCTGGTTAGCAGCGGGGTTAGGTTTGGTGTGACGCTTTACCATATTCACGCCACGCACAATGACCCTATCATCTCCTGTCAGTCCGGCAACAGTGCCCCGCTTGCCCTTGCTTTTGCCTGCCATGACTATAACTTCATCATCACGCTTTATCTTTTTCATTTTATAACTTCCAATAGCCGCAGACTAAAACCACGACCTAAAGCACTTCCGGTGCCAACGAGATTATGCGCATAAATTTTTCATTACGCAGTTCACGGGTTACCGGGCCGAATACACGGGTCCCAATGGGGGCAGACTGGTTATTTAGCAGAATGGCGGCATTATCATCGAAGCGAATCAACGAACCGTCACCCCGACGTACACCTTTACGGGTTCGCACCACCAGCGCATCCAGCACCTGCCCCTTCTTGACCTTGCCTCGTGGAATCGCTTCTTTGACCGTGACCTTGATCACATCACCAATTCCTGCATATCGCCGATGGGATCCACCAAGCACCTTGATACACATAACGCGACGGGCACCGCTGTTATCTGCAACATCTAAAAAGGACTGAACCTGAATCATCGTTGATCTCTCTGCTTCCCTGACCTAAACCTGACTCGCCTTTTCATCTATGGAAACCAGTGCCCAAGACTTTGTTTTGGAAATCGGACGCACTTCCTCTATTGTGACCTCATCACCAATAACACATTGGTTATCAGGGTCGTGCGCATGTATTTTACTGGAACGCTTGATGATCTTGCCGTAAACAGGATGTTTTACCCTTCGTTCAACTATTACCACGATGGATTTATCCATTTTATTGCTGACCACCCTTCCGGATACCGTGCGCGCCAGTTTCTCTGTGACTGCCATGTCCTGTATTTCATTGTCTGTCATGATTCTACTTCGACCTGCTGCTGTACAAGTTTCACTTCATTCTGTCATTGAATGTGAGTTTAGATTTACGTGACTTTTCAGTTCTGAGCCGCTGTTTGCTGCTGGCTTGATGCACGTTTTTCGGCAAGAATGGTCTTGGTACGCGCAATATCTCGTTTCACCAAGCCAATCAGATGAACCTGAGGGAGCTCATCAGTAGCTTTCTGGACGCGATAGTTGAACCGTTCCTTGTAAAGTACTTGCAGTTCTGCCTCAAGTTCTTCGACAGATTTTTCCCTCAACTCAGCAGCCTTCATCACATCACCGTACGCTTGACAAAAGTGGTATCAAAGGGCAGTTTGGCGGAGGCGAGTGTGAAAGCCTCACGCGCTAACTCCTCGTTGACTCCTTCAATTTCAAACATAATGCGTCCGGGCTGTATTTGAGCAACCCAGTATTCTACCGAACCCTTACCCTTGCCCTGTCGAACCTCCAGCGGCTTTTGGGTAATCGGCTTGTCCGGAAACACCCTAATCCATATCTTTGCGCCACGCTTCACCTTGCGCGTCATGGCACGGCGTGCAGCCTCGATCTGGCGAGCAGTCAATCGTCCACGGGATACCGCCTTCAGGCCAAACTCGCCAAAATCCACCTTGCTACCTCGATGGGATAGACCCCGGTTGCGGCCTTTTTGTGTCTTACGATATTTTGTTCGCTTGGGTTGTAACACGTGCTGCTGCCTCTAATTGGTAACCGTCTGTTTGGGCAAAATTGCTGCAACAGCATCCAGAATCTCGCCCTTGAAGATCCATACCTTCACGCCAATGATGCCGTAAGTGGTACTGGCTTCAGAGGTCGAATAATCAATATCAGCTCGCAATGTGTGCAAGGGCACGCGGCCTTCGCGGTACCATTCAGAGCGGGCAATCTCGGCACCGCCCAGTCGACCACTAACTTGTACCTTAATCCCTTCAGCACCCTGGCGCATGGCGTTCTGTACTGCTCGTTTCATGGCGCGGCGGAACATAACTCGCCGTTCCAGTTGCTGAGCCACACTGTCTGCTACCAGTTGGGCATCCAGGTCAGGTTTGCGGATTTCCTCAATGTTGACCTGTACAGGCACTCCCATTTTTTTTGCGAGCTCGCCACGCAGGGCTTCAACATCTTCACCTTTCTTGCCAATCACGATACCAGGTCGCGCCGTATAGATCGTCAATTTGGCAGTTTGCGCAGGGCGTTCTATATCCACCCGTGATACCGAGGCATTTGCCAGCCGTTTTCTAACGAACTCACGCACCTCCAGATCATTCAGCAGATTTTTAGCATACTCCTCGCCTTCGGCAAACCAAACCGAGGCATGTTTCTTGACGATTCCCAGACGGATGCCTGTGGGATGTACTTTCTGACCCATTGGGTTCTCCTAGTCCGCCACCGTTATGGTGATGTGACATGAACGCTTCAGGATTCGGTCTGCGCGCCCTCTTGCTCTTGGCATGATGCGCTTTAGCGTCATTCCCTGGTCAACACAGATGCTGGCTATCCTGATCTCATCTATGTCAGCCCCATGATTATGTTCCGCATTGGCGATCGCTGAAAGCAACACTTTTCTTATGATCCCGGCCCCTTTTTTGGTACTGAAGGTCAACAAGTTAACAGCTTCTCCCACACTCTTGCCGCGTATCTGATCTGCTACCAGCCGGGCCTTCTGAGCGGACAGACGTGCGCCTTTTAACCGTGCAGATACTTCCATGTCGTTCTCCTGTCCCTAACGAGCTTTTTTGTCCGCCACATGCCCGCGGTAGGTTCGAGTTAGGGCGAACTCGCCCAGTTTATGGCCCACCATGTCTTCACTGATGAACACAGGAACATGCTGCCGACCATTATGCACCGCAATAGTCAGACCGATCATCTGGGGTGAAATCATGGAACGTCGCGACCAGGTCTTAATGGGACGTTTGTCGTTGTTCTCAACTGCGGTCTGTACCTTTTTCATCAGGTGAAGATCGATAAAAGGACCTTTTTTTAGTGATCGTGGCACGAAATGATTCCTCTTTTACTGTTACTGCCTGTGCAGCCTCGGACTTTTCCGGGCGTTTGCCTCAGCGGCTTGATTTTCTGCGCCTTACAATCATGTTGTCAGTGCGCTTATTGGTTCTGGTCTTGTAACCCTTGGTGGGTGTACCCCAGGGTGACACCGGATGTCGACCACCGGAGGTCCTTCCTTCTCCACCACCATGCGGGTGATCAACCGGGTTCATGGCCACGCCGCGAACTGTGGGCCGAACCCCGCGCCAGCGTTTGGCCCCCGCCTTGCCCAGCGATCGCAGGGCATGTTCTGAATTGGAGACTTCGCCAATAGTAGCACGGCAATCACTCAAGACTTTGCGCATCTCCCCGGAACGCAGCCGCAATGTGGCATGGTTTCCTTCACGGGCCACTAGTTGCAGGGAGGTTCCCGCACTTCGTGCGATTTGTGCTCCCTTGCTCGGCTTCATTTCCACACAGTGCACAGTGCTGCCCAACGGAATATTGCGCAGCGGCAGGCAATTGCCTGCCTTGATCGGTGCCGTAATACCCGATTGCAACACATCACCCTTGGCCACCTTGGCTGGAGCGATTATGTAGCGGCGTTCGCCATCGGCGTAGAGCAGCAAAGCTATATTAGCCGAGCGGTTTGGATCATACTCAAGACGCTCGACTGTCGCCTCGATGTCATCCTTACTACGACGAAAATCAATGATGCGATATTTCTGCTTGTGCCCTCCACCCTGATGGCGCCTGGTAATGCGACCTTTGTTATTACGACCGCCACTTTTAGACTTGGGGGCTGTCAAGGGAGCATAGGACTCGCCCTTGTGCAGGTCAGGGTGCACGACCTTGACCACAAAACGCCGTCCTGGAGATGTTGGCCTGGCTTTTACTACTGGCATGACTATTTACTCTGCACCCGGTTATTCATTATTGATGATATTGATTTCATGACCAGCTTCCAGGCGCACATAGGCCTTTTTCCAGTTTTTCTTGCGACGAAGCTGGTTACGAGCAGTACGCTTGAGCTTCCCTTTAACGTTCAACACCTGGATATCCTTGACCGCTACATTGAAAATGGTTTCCACAGCACTCTTGATTTCATCTCTGGAAGCGTCGATCGCCACCTTAAAGGCATGTTGGTTGGCGGACTCAGACATGAGTGTGGTCTTCTCAGAGATATGTGGCGCAATGATGATTGAGTAAAGGCGCTCTGTATTCATAACAGCATCTCCTCTACCATCTTCAATGCTTGGACAGTGATCAAGACCTTTTCAAAGCCAATCAGGCTGACTGGATCCACGCCAGCGGCGTCCAGCACTTCAACCTTTGGGAGATTGCGTGCCGCCAGATACAGATTTTTTTCTACGTGATCTGAAACGATTAGGACATTATCAAGCCCATATTCTCTGAGCTTGCTAACGAGATTTTTTGTTTTGGGGGATTCGATGGTGAAATCATTAACGGCAATCAACCGCTGTTGTCGGACGAGTTCAGAAAATATGCATTGCATCGCTCCACGGTACATCTTTCTGTTTAGCTTTTTGCTGTAATCATGCGGGCGGGCAGCGAAGGTTACTCCACCGGAACGCCAGATGGGGCTACGAATGGTGCCGGCGCGAGCCCGACCAGTGCCCTTCTGACGCCAAGGTTTGCGACCACCACCCTGAACTTCTGATCGGCTTTTTTGCTTGACCGTTCCTTGCCTGGCACATGCCATGTAGGTAACCACGGTCTGATGCACTAGAGGCTCGCTATATTCACGGCCAAAAGCTTTATCAGAGACTGAGATAGTTTCCCCTTCAGGTACCCCCGTTATTCCACCGGGCTGTGTCAATATTAGTTCCATGACTAATCGCTACCTCTTTGACCTAGTGCACCTTACTGGTCTTGACAGCAGGTCTGACAATAACACTGGATCCGGTGGCACCCGGCAGTGCCCCCTTAATTAGCAGCAGGTTTTTCTCAGCATCTACGCGCACTATTTCCAGACTTTGGGTAGTAACTCTCTCCGCCCCCATCTGCCCGGCCATCTTTTTACCCTTAAAGACTCGTCCAGGTGTCTGGCACTGGCCAATGGAACCGGGGGCACGGTGTGAGATAGAGTTACCATGGGTTGCATCCTGCATACGAAAATTATGCCTCTTAACTCCGCCTTGAAATCCCTTGCCTTTGGAGGTACCAACAACATCAACTTTCTGACCTGCCTCGAATATGCCCACGGTAATCTCGCCACCCGGTTCCAATGACGCTGTGTCCTCGCTTTCAGTGCGGAATTCCCATAGCCCTTCTCCTGCTTCGGTCCCGGCCTTAGCAAAATGGCCAGCCTGAGCCTTGTTGATGCGGGAGGATTTTCGTGAACCCACAGTGACCTGGACCGCAACGTAGCCGTCAGTTTCTGTAGTCTTAACCTGAGTTACACGGTTGGGCTGGACTTCCACCACCGTTACCGGAGTAGCAGTGCCTTCCTCAGTGAAAATGCGGGTCATCCCGCTTTTACGACCGATTACACCTAGTGACATTATGCAAAAACCTCGTAATACAAGGGGCTTAAACCCGCTCTGGCCGCAGACGCGTTACACCGAATTTGCCGATGCCTCAAGCTGATACAGCCTGGGGGCAGCTGATTAATTCAGTGCTCCAGATCTATAATTAAAATAATTTAAACTTTAACTAAGGGCAGTAAGGACTGATTGCTCGCTGCCTGGCTTTGCGTTTCATTTCAGCCCCAGCGGGTGTCTGTCTACCCCAGGCTGATCTGCACCTCGACACCGGCGGACAAATCCAGCTTCATCAGAGCATCAACTGTCTTTTCAGTCGGCTCAACAATGTCCAACAATCGTTTATGGGTGCGAATTTCGTACTGATCCCGTGCATCCTTATTGACATGCGGAGAAATCAGCACGGTAAATCGTTCTTTACTAGTTGGTAGCGGTATCGGTCCCTTGACTTGGGCACCGGTACGGCGGGCAGTTTCAACAATTTCCTGGGTCGACTGGTCAATCAATCGGTGATCGAATGCCTTCAGGCGAATTCGGATTCGCTGATTTTGCATTGGTCTTTCTTCCCAAAAAGTTGTTGTAAAAGAACAAGTTACTGTTTCCTTGATTGGCCTGAAACTGTACTGTGCCAAAACAGGGATGCGTATTCTATGCAAGTAAAAAACTAAAGTCAACCCTTATTACAGCACCGAAGTGATTATTTTCAATTTCTACTCTCTCCAGGTCTGTGCAACAGGTATCGAGCTAAATCAGCTCGGTAACCTTTGGCCTCAATGCTCATTTAATCAGGTGGTTGGAGACAGCCAATTTGGGATTCGGCATCAGACCAACAAGATCCTTCAGCTCATCGGTGCACATGTTGTATCTATAATAATCAGTTTTGAGGATGAGCCTGGTCAAAGATGCATTTCTCCACACCCGGTAAGGGATCTGCGCTGATTCACAACAAGGTACTTTAGTCAGCTACAGAAACTATAGAGTAATGTTCCCTTCATCAAAAACACCTGCATAATGCAGCACATACCGTTATTATTACGGTAAATTTAATGGTAAAGACAACATGAACCCCAGACTGCTCAATTTGCCAGAGCGCAGTTTCTTTCTTTTTGGTCCTCGTGGTACGGGAAAATCTGTCTGGCTGAATCAGACCCTAGCAAATGCTTCATTAAGGATTGATCTGCTCAAATCCGGGGATTACCTCCGGTGTAAGCGTGATCCTGAAATGACAGCGCGTGAAGTCGCCGCTCTGGAAGACAGCAATAGTTGGATAGTTATTGATGAGGTTCAGAAACTGCCGCAATTGCTCAATGAAATACACGCAATCTTGTTTGAAAGAGAGCATTTCCGATTTGCACTTTCTGGCTCAAGTACCAGGACAGGAAATTGAGACGTTCGAGAGCAAACATGCTCGGCGGTCGTGCTCTGTCGAGAAAGATCTTCCCGCTGAGCACGCTGGGAACTGGTGCTGATTTAAGCTTGCAACAAGCTTTGCGCTACGGACAACTGCCCATGACTGTGACCGCCTCCTCTGAAGCTGAAAAGATAGACTACCTGGATGCTTATGTCGAAACCTACCTGAAAGAAGAAGTACAGCAAGAAGCCTTGACCAGAAACCTCGATAGTTTCTTTCGCTTTTTGCAAGTAACCCTAGAGTCAACGGGCAGCTATAGAATATTGCCAACATAGCCCGAGAGATCGGCATCGCACGATCCATTGTCCAAGGATACTTCAGCATTCTCGAAGATACCCTTCCAGGCTGGTATCTGCCGAGTTGGCGACAAAGGGTAAAGAATTAAAGAAGTCTCACATGCAAAGTTCTACTGGTTCGAGTGTGGTGTACTACGATCACTTGCTGGCCTGCACCGTGATAAGCCATCAGCCTATGAGATTGGAACTTTATTCGAGACATTCATTATCAATGAGTTCAGGGCACTGAATTCCTGGCATTCACTGGGAGGACAAATTTATTTTTGGAGGACCCCGTCCGGGAATGAGTTGGATCTGATCTGGCGACGTGGTAACCGGGCTGCAGGAATTGAGATCAAATCGGCCCAAGGTTGGAAAAGTGCCTACAATAAGGGTCTGAATTTGTTACTCGAGGCAGGTGAAATTGAACAGGCTATTGGAATCTAACAGGGTGAGCAGGTA
>JAPORB010000059.1 GCA_026710425.1 Gammaproteobacteria bacterium | reverse complement strand
GCTCACCCGACTGAACTTCCTGACTGAACCACTGAATGGCTTGGTCGCTGATTGTGCGTAGCCCGATCTTCATGCCGGGCATTAGACATCAAGTAGAATTCGATGTCAAGTGTGTCCATCCGATAGATCAAAGCCCGGCTCTTGCTTTACAGTGACCGGGCTTTCTTAATCGTGAATGTATATTTTCCCAGTCAGTAGACTCTGCGCTCAATCTTCAGTGACAGGATGACTAAAGACTGGCCAAAATAGATTAACCATCTGCTCCCTGATTGGTGAACTTGTAGTTAACCGCACCAAAGAACATCTCATCCCAACTCTCGTTCCCCCAGTCCACCGCCCTGTCCGGGTTCGGATTGGCCGGATTTTGAACCGAGTTATCATATGCACCTACGACCGTGATCTTCGTACCAGCGGGCACTAATTTGGGTTGTTGGTAGCGGTATGCCAACTGCCAGTTATAGTTGTACTTGGCCACATTGATCAGCTCCTCGCGCGAACCATCGGGATAATCAGCATAAAAGCGCATGTACTTGCCGCGAAAGTGCATATGCGGGGTGAAGCTATACAAATGGGCTTCTCTGGGGATGGTGATCTGTGAAATCTGCTCAAACGCCGGGTCATGCGGCGGAATTGTGGTCCAGCGATTCGGAAAAATGCAGGCGCAGTTGCCAGACATTCGCTCTGCCGGCGGCTCATCAATCGGATAGAACCATACACCCACCTGACTGCGATCAATGGATTCCTTTCCGTATGGGGTGTAGTGCATGTTTAGATGTAGCACAGAGCCAGCCTTGATCAGACCGCCGGTGTTTTCTGGATTCATTTCCTGCACAAAACCCGGGATATAAGCTGCAATATTGGCCTTATCGGGATGGACTTGGCCGAGATAACCACGGCCATCCTCACCCGGAAAATCCAGTCGATTCACCGTGTGGTGTAGTGCCGCACGATCACCAGCAATGATCTGACTGGCCTTCATCCAGCGGTCCTGCGGCATATCAAATTTCACCTCTACATTGGCAAACACTCCGTCACCAGTTGCCGGAATAGCAGTTGCCGGGATGTCTAGGATCATATCGGGTTCGCCATAGGCCCACTTGGTCTCCGGCCAAGTGAGTTCGGTCAACGGATCGTGTTCGCCGTCCTTTGGAGCACCGGCTTCGGCCCAAGCAATGATGTTGCGCACATCCTCATCGGGCACCAGCCGGTTATTGATGAACTCGCCTATATGTCCGTCGATGGCACCCGGTGGCATGCGTCGAGTCATCAGCACTTCACGGATCATAGGAGACCAGCCCTTGACCATGGCATGGCTGTCCATGGAGAAAGGTGCAACACCACCCTCACGATGGCACTCTGCACATCGACTGGCCAACACAGGAGCAATGTCAGCAACATAGGAAGGTATGCTTCGGTCTGGATAGGTAATGACCTCGCCAGTGGTGGCGACCTGCGATGTGCTGACCTCCTCACCAGCAAGAATCTGCTCTATGGCTGATTTCGCATTAGACACATTGCCACGGTATTGCACAACAAACCGATTAGGATCGAATAGCAATACTTCTCCGGCCCTGGCGATGCCAAGCGACTCAGAGATCATTCTGGCATCATCTATCAGCACCGGAATGTCCACCCCGTACTCATTCACTTGGATAGCAATCGCCTCACGGTTCTTCAGACCCAACGGATTGATCATCAGGAATTTAATACCTTGATCTTCAAAGGCGGACTTGAGCTTTGTAAATGCTGGTAATGCCGCTTCAGTAGCAGCACTGTCATTGGTCTGTACCAGCAGAGCAATCGCATGATGGTCGTTATACCAGCTCATACTATGGTGATAGCCCTTATGATCAAGTAGCGAAAAGTCACCCACTCGTTTCTGTGCCTTAACGCTGCCGGATAATAGAGCGATAGCCAAAACAGCACAAAATAAGTCATTAACCTTTTTCACAATAATCTCCTTGATCGCAGGTTAGGAATGTTGCTCTATCCTAATTGTGATAGTAATTTTGTTCTTGTTATTCCTGACCTTGTTTCTGCCTTTGAAACACACAATTTGATTGCACTCTCATAGCTTGCACAAGATCAGGTGCCAGGGCATGTTAAAGTTGGCTGTATTTTCAGTCAGTTAAGGCGGAATCGGCGGACACATCCACTCACGATGATTGTAATGCAAATCCATATATTTTGCCTCACTCTTCCCCTTACTCTTCATTTTTGCTCAACAATTCCCGCAGTTTTGGATACAGTACCGGATTGGCAATTAGCAGGTCGCTAGCATGGAACTGGGGATCAATACCAACTGGCACCTCACTGAAATGCCCGCAAGTCGCACCGGCCTCTAGAGCTATCAGTCGAGCGGCGGCAAAATCCCACAAACTGAGGGATTCATAGTATCCATCAAGCCGTCCCACGGCCAGCCAGCAAATATCAAGAGCAGCCGAGCCTAGGCGACGTATGTCCGCACAGTGAGTCAGCACCCTGCCGACACGCTCTACCATGGTAGCAATATCGTCTTTGACATAGGGGAATCCGGTGGCGATTATGGCTCGATTCAGTTCTGTTTCCCCTGCTACTTCAATGGGAGTGTTGTTTAGGTAGGCACCCTCACCGGCAACAGCATGAAACATTTCATTGGTGAAGGGGTTATACACTACCCCAAGCGTAATCTGTCCACTCTCGCAGTAGGCAATTGAAACCGCAGATTGATTATGACCATGAGCATAATTCACTGTGCCGTCAATGGGGTCAATGATCCATACAGGTTCGGACAGATTCCACACCTCTTGCAATTGTGGCGAGGATTCCTCAGAAAGAATGGCATGGTCGGGAAACGCCACTGTTAGTCGTTCACAGATTAGCTTGTCAGCCTTCAAATCCGCCTGGGTCACCAGCTCATTCCCACCCTTGTAATTTCGGGTGAGCGGGGCAGATGCCCGTTCCCTGACAATCAACTCGCCCGTCTCCCGAGCCAACAGAAGGGTGAAAGTCAGCAAATCCTGCATCGACTGGCCCATTTGACTCATCCCGATAGTTCTTGCAGATATGTCGTTACTTGAACCAGTGAGCCCTGCAAATGACTTATCTCCGCTATTTTGAATTGACAGCCCGGATCTTTTCAGTGCAGTGCAGGGCTTTATACGGCATCCATGCAAACCACACTTCTGCAATTCTAACAGGCTTGTTGATACAATGACCGCTTTATTGCAGGACTGTCCTACGGGGCTGATTTGCTAAGACCAAATGAATATTCCAGATTCTGGAGCAAAAATTCGGCATCCAGCAGGAGTAACGATGCAATTACAGGGCTGGGGCCGGTACCCGCAAGTAGACGCGAGACTCATTGAGCCTTCTTCAAGCTCAACTGCCATCGCTACTATTAAAGCACAGGGACCTCAGGACTCGCTCATTGCCCGTGGTGCCGGTCGAAGCTATGGCGACAGCGCATTGAATTCCTGTGTGCTCGGCAGCCGCCTTCTCGACAACTTTAAGGCACTGGATACCGAAAGTGGGATACTACACTGTGGTGCTGGCCTTACTTTTGACCAGTTGCTCCAGGTCAGCATCCCACAGGGGTTATTCCCTTCAGTGGTGCCAGGCACCAAGGGGGTCAGCATTGGTGGTGCCATTGCCACTGACATCCACGGCAAGAATCATCATCAGGATGGCAGCTTCTGTGACTATGTTGATTCATTCACTCTGTTGCTGGCTAATGGAGAATGCAAGATCTGTTCGCCCCGCAAGAACCGGGAGCTGTTCCACGCCACCTGTGGCGGCATGGGATTAACCGGAATTATTCTCGATGCCACAGTAAAGCTCGAAAAAGTATCCAGTGTCAGTATTCGTTCCCGCTCCGTGTCCACTCATAACCTTGCCCATACTATCGAACAACTTGAATGCCTTAACTCTAATCGATTTGTGGTTGCCTGGATTGATTGCCTTGCCTCAGGACCTAAGCTTGGTCGCGGCATCATACATGTCGGTAATTTCCACGAAACTGGTCCATTGAAATATCAATCGCGTCGTGGACCCGCAGTACCCTTTTCAATGCCAGCAATCTTGCTGAATCGCTACAGCATGAAGCTGTTCAATAACCTGTACTGCCGTATGAATAACAAGGCAAAGGCGGACACTGTGCAGGATTACGATAGCTTCTTTTTTCCGCTGGACAGGATAAAGCATTGGAATCGACTGTATGGTCGTCGGGGATTCCTGCAATATCAGATATTGTTGCCCCTGGATTCAGCGCAAGAAGGATTGCAAAGTTTGCTTGAAACCGCAGCTTCAGCTGGCAAGGGTTCGTTCCTGGCCGTGCTGAAAAAATTGGGGGAGAGTAACAGAAACATACTTTCCTTTCCTGGACCAGGTCTTACCCTAGCACTGGACTTCAAACGCGAGGCCTCCGTGTTTCCACTGCTGAATGAACTGGATCGAATCGTGATTGATCATGGTGGTCGACACTACTTGGCAAAGGATTCCCGCCTTGACGAATCCGTTTTTAAGGCCGGCTATCCCCAATGGAAGAAGTTCAAGGCATTAAAGGAGAAGGTGGATCCGACACAATGCTTCTCATCACTGCAGTCACATCGCATTGGTTTGACCGCCAAACCCGGTTCTGTTACATCATGAATGTACTCATCATCGGTGCCACCTCAGCGATAGGCAAGGCCTCAGCCAGACTTTATGCCAGCCGCTCGGCCGCCTTTTTTCTGGTGGCACGTGATACCAAGCGACTTCATGAGATGGAACTGGATCTTAAGATTCGGGGGGCCACATCAGTGGAAAGCGACAGCAGAGATCTACTGCAATGCGACCAACATGAGGACATAATAGATTCGGCGATGGTGCAACTGGGTACAGTTGATGTAGTCCTTATCTGCCATGGCGTTTTGCCTGATCTGGAACAGGCTGAGGTGGATTTCGAAACCGCCAGGCAAGTTCTGGAGGTGAACGGACTCAGTGTCATCTCATTGCTGATCATTCTTGCAGAAAAACTGAAAAAGCAAGGCAGCGGCAGAATTGCAGTTCTGACTTCAGTGGCAGGCGACCGAGGTCGTCGGACTAACTATACATATGGTGCTTCCAAGGCACTGGTGTCCACTTACCTGCAAGGGTTACGCGGCAATCTTTTGGACCATGGCATCCAGATAATCGACATTAGGCCGGGGCTAGTGGACTCACCCATGACAGCCGGATTTGAGAAAGGCTTGTTGTGGTCTTCCCCTGAACGGGTTGCCCGCGGGATTGTAAAAGCCATAGACCGCAACCGTCATACAGCTTATGTGCCTGAATATTGGCGACTCATCATGCTGGTGGTCAGATACATTCCTGACTTCATATTCAACCGCCTCAGGTTCTAGTCCTTGGGTAACAATGCATCAGACATTCCGCTTTATGTGGATCTTGACGGAACCCTGATTAAATCCGATCTGTTACTTGAGGGGCTGTTCCTTTTGTTGCGGAATAACCCGCTTTATCTGTTTATAGTACTGCTGTGGTTGCTATCAGGACGCTCCCACCTGAAGTCCGAAGTCGCTAGAACGGCCAGCATCAACACCGCCTTGTTGCCAGTTAACCCCGAATTTCTCGCTTTCCTGCAACAGGAAAAGGCCAAAGGAAGGAGAATAGTGCTAATTTCTGCTGCCAATGAAAGGGCAGTAGCAACCGTTGCTGATCACTTTGCTCTATTTGATGAACACTACGGCAGCAATGATGCAACCAACCTCAAAGCCGAGACTAAGCTTAAAAGGATTCAGGCCCATATCGGACAGAAAAACTTTGCCTATGCAGGAAACTCCAGGGCCGATCTCCCCCTGTGGCAGGCTGCCTCAGAAGTGATTCAGGTTAATTGCCCGCCCTCACTCACAGCCGCAATCGAGAAGATCAAACCGGTAAGGAAATTTGATCGACCAGGCAATGAACTACATCTGTTGTGGGAGGCCCTGCGCCCCCATCAATGGATAAAAAACGGGCTATTGTTTATCCCACTGATTCTGGCGCAAAAGGTCAATAATCTACATTTGTTACAGCACGCCATCGTCGCCTTCGTTTGTTTTTCACTGGCGGCCTCCAGTGTCTACCTGTTAAATGATTTACTGGATCTGAATTCCGACCGACATCATCCAAGCAAAAAACAACGGCCGTTGGCATCAGGTAGATTATCGTTATACACGGGTCTGTTTGCGATGCCAGTGATACTACTGGCCGCCCTGATACTGGCACATACACAGACCTTCGACTTTGTCAGGATGCTAGGAATCTACTGGTTATTAACCATGTTCTACAGCTTTGTGCTCAAACGCGTATTGCTACTGGACTTGGTTACTCTTTCGAGTCTGTACTGCCTACGACTGATTTCAGGTGCTGCCGCAGTATCGGTACTGGTATCACCCTGGCTACTGGCATTTTCATTTAGCTTATTTACGGGACTGGCAGTAGTAAAACGTGTGACCGAACTGATAAACATCAGTAGCGATTCTGTTTTTACCTTGCCCGGTCGGGCCTATACTCGCAAACACCTGAGGATGCTGACCATACTTGGGATAATATGCTGTCTGCTGGCCGTGCTGGTGCTTGGCATATATATCAATGCTGAAGAAGCAGCGGCACTTTACAGTTCTCCCCTGGTTCTATGGCCAATTTGTGGGCTACTGTTTCTGGTCCTGTTTCGTCTCTGGAATTTTGCCATTGACGGTCGTCTTCAGTACGATCCAATTTTGTTTGCAATCCGCGACCGACCTAGTCAAATAGCCACCGCACTTATGTTTGTCCTATTGTGGATGGCGATATAACAGGTCAAAATATATCAATTACAAATGCAGATTTTAGGTATTTATCATATTTTACTTCATAAGTTTCTTTAGATCCGCAGTGTGAGCAATAATAACCTTCTGGCTATCTGATTTTTTCAAACCATTTTAATACAGATTCGTTATTTGGAAAAATTTCATAAAATTCAGATGCACTCATTTGATCTTGAGCTTTCATAACTAACCCTTTCAAATTATCTATGACTTCAACTAGCATAAATTTTTAGAATTTCAAGAGGGTTTGTGCAAATTATTTTGATAATTCTCTATTTTTTTGTATGCGTATTCTGTCATTGTTAAAGTAGCCTGAGCGTTAGGTTACCTTCTCCTTCCAGCATCGGTCTAAATCGGTAAATCTTCTAATGATGTAAACCATTCAGCTAAATATTAAGTTCTCCTTGCATTGGTGAAGGAGGAACACAGATTTTAAGCTTAGTATTGTTCTGGCATAGTAACTTGCCGTCAAACCTAAGGAGATCTTTATTGTCAAAGGTATGTAGCTCGTCCAAATCAGCGTATATACAGCTTGCTACATGAATTGCATCCTGAGGCTTGCCAATCCTTGGATGCTTTCGCAATAGGCGTCGGGCTAAATTCCCAATATCGACATTCACATTAATCTTTTTTATTAAATCAGATTCAATTAAGTCCTCAAAAGCTCCATCTTTCTTCTCTGGAATTCCAATATGATTCTCATAGCATTTCTTTTTCCATACCTCAGCTAAGGTGAAAGTGGAAGTCCAAATTTCAACCTTAGATTTTTTGGCTTCTTCATACACATGACGACAGCACTCTGTGCGATCTGCATTTGTTTGTTTGATTAACTCTATCCAAATGCATGCGTCCCAATAGTATTTAGGCACTTCATTCAAGCTCGTTTTCTCTCAACTTGTCAATGTATTCAAGAATCGGCAGTTCACCTGTAAATTCAGGGTCGTGAATATCGTCTAAAGTGACTTCACGGTCCTTAATGAACGCAAGGGTGCAATCATAAACTCGAACTATCTTGCCATTCTGATCATAGTTGATCACACCTTTGATTCGTGCACGGCGATGTTCCCAGACATCACCAGCGGTAACACTGCTCTTTATCCCATCGAGTGCGCTCTCGGCAATCCGACAATGGATCTCACGCCCGGTTGCATGCTCCTTGATTTTTATAGACGGCTCATCATAATCTGTGTTCAAGCTGATGATTCGCCCGTCGATTGAACCGTGTTCTTTCCTGGCGTAAGTCTTGAAAAGGTATTCATACTCCTCATCTTTCCCGGGCTCGATATACTTAACTTCTTCAATGTTCATCGCCTTGATGGCGCGCGCAGCAAGCTCAGGCCAAATTTCATACTTGGTATCATCACCGAAAAACATGAGTGTACGACCAATACCATTCATATTCCGTTTGCAAATACGCATGAAAATTTCGCGTTTTTTAATTAAGAATTCTTGATCCACTAATCCTCCGTCACACAGTTGATCAAGGTTACGCTCAATCATGTTCAGATGGTGCTGTATTTTATCATCCGCAGGCGCATTAGTGAGGCGGTCAACTGGTGCAGCTTCTGCGGTAAATGGGGAGTTGGTACTCGCAGATACAAGTTTCCAAACGATATCGGTTTGCCTATCATCTGTGAGCAGTATAAAAAAATCCATGGCTTGCTGCATAGCATCCACAATATTGAGCAATTCCGTCTGATCCTGAGCAGCTTCGACTGTTATTTTCTTGCTATTCATCATGATATTCACTTCTTGGATAGACATTGAGGTATTTTCGTTATTCCAAGCAATTGATTTATAACTGGCTCGTATACCGACAAAAGCAACTCCCCCAATAATGATCAATTTAACATATTTTATTATTTTTTTTGCTTTTGTGTAAAATTTCACTCATGAGAGACACTTACGTTGTAGGATTTCACGGATCCGCTGTCAGCTGGCTGATGTTGGCAGCAATCCTGCCGTTGCCGAAGGCCAAGTGAGATACCAGCAATCACTTTTGGCTCGTCAATCCGTCTGAATTCCCTTCAACCAAGGGCATTCTTGCAGTTCCGGGTGCCGGACGGACAGGGGCTATTCCCCGGGACTGCCCGGTAGATACGGTTTGCGGTGCAGGTAGGTTGGGCCGCTCTAACCGGTGTCGGCGTAGGGAATGGCACCAACTAAGGAGCGCATCTTTTCGAGGTGACTGGCGCGGATATGTACCACCGCCAGGGCTAGTGTCAAGTCAATGGATATTTGTCGCATAGATGGCATCATTCATATGCTCTGATAAGCAAGGCAGCTAGCTAAACTGAAGCGTGTTCATCCGTCATTTTTTGATTGACTTAACACTAGGATGTTCTACAGTGCTAAACCAACGCGGGTTCGTATCTTCGCTAGGCCACGGCGATAGTGAAACTCGAGACAGCAGCTGTTATCCAGACGGCCATTGGCTCGCTCCAGCGCGCTGCGCCGATGATAACTGCGCTTCCATATTGGGCTGCCATGCGACGTAGCGGTGAGATTGTGCGGGATCAGAATCTGATCAGCCCGACACCGATCCACGTCATCGGTAAAATAGCGTCAATAATGCAGCTTGTTTTCAATGCCCCAGTGCCCACTCGGCAGTTTGAATAGCTCCCAGGGGCCAGCCTATTCAGGGCCGAGTGAAAGCCCAGGCCACTTTTTCATTGTGCCTGATCAGCTTCCCTCACTGATTTCAGTTCGCTCTCGTACAACGCGAATAGCTTGAAGACGCCCATACAGGGTGGCGTAAGGATCCTATTACGGGGCGGTCAGATCGACTAAAGCATAGTGGCGGCATTCAATCCGCCTATGCCCCTTCATTCGTTTCGTGCGCAGGGTCCTAGCCTAAATCAACGGCTTTTAGATTCTCAAGCATTGTAGGTTGATTTTCACTAAAAGCGGTAATCACATAATCCGCTTTGCGTTCGAGCAGACTCTTAAATTTTTCTGCCCTCCGCTTCAATCTGATGCTCTAATCCCCACTCCCGCCTTAACAACTTGCGGCGATGCAGGACATGAGAAAGACGAAGAATGCGGGATAAGACGGAACAGGCGCTTCACACCAGCGTAGATAGGAATACTTCCGCCGGTGTTAAACGTATCCCGTCGGTCGTCCGGTACTGTTTGCGCCCTTTGGCGGATATTTGCCACGCTTCAGCTGCGGGAAACTTCCTGCTCAGATACTTCAACCCTCTGGATGGGTTGTCATCAGACATTTTGCATTCCACCAACAAGCGTGGCTCACGACTATCGGTGATCACGAAATCCACCTCGCGTCCATCACGGTCGCGGTAGTAATGCAACGCAAAATCTTCGCCGAAAGCATCATAGCGCCAGTGGGTCCATTTCAACAAATGGCAGGCAACAAGATTCTCGAATTTCGCCCCCGGCTCTGGAATGATCGACCAATCGAAGTGATAGTGTTTGGTTTCTTTTTGCACGGCCCGGGCACTGCGGCTCGCCAGCGGTGGCAGGCGGAAGATTGTGTACAGCCGTTCAAACGCATCGAGCCAGGCACTCATCGTGTGGTGGCTCACGC
>JAPORB010000073.1 GCA_026710425.1 Gammaproteobacteria bacterium | reverse complement strand
GCTCACCCGACTGAACTTCCTGACTGAACCACTGAATGGCTTGGTCGCTGATTGTGCGTAGCCCGATCTTCATGCCGGGCATTAAACATCAAGTAGAATCCGATGTCAAGTGTGTCCATCCGATAGATTATCAATAGTGCCACTAGCTGGCATCTTATTTTTAATTAATTTTTATTATTTTCAATGAGTTGCGTGAAATTATCTGTGTGGATTTTCCCCTATCAAGACCATGAGGCCACCAAAACTGTGGAATCTTTTTCAGAATCTAAGTCCCTGAGGGAATAAATACGGACGATAATGTTATGATTTTATTGGTAATGTGAGTGTTACTTTACTATCGTAGTTCGTTCGAAATTCTGAAGAATCATCAAAATGATGAATTACTATTCCTTATCGCCCAAATAGTTAGAAAGCTAATTATCATATCATACCAAGCATAATTATGCGTGGTTTTTGACGATGGAAGCAGGCAACTTCAGAGTCCATGGGAATTCACTGCCGATAGCTAAAGGCATAACACTCGTAAACTGCGGAACTTGAATCAAAACAAGAGAATCAAGCAGAATATTTAAAGCAATCAATAAAGAAAATACAGAAGTACTTATCACAGAAAAGTGAACCGTAAAGGTGAACAAGTATTTCCAAAACAGGCGGGAGACAAGGCGTGGCTAAAATCGAAGGTTTCAGGCTTAAAAACTTCGGTGTATTAAGTCGAGTTACATTCGGTCGTCTTTGGAACCAGCGTCATGTTAAACCTTTAACACCAATGACAGCTGTCATTGGAAAGAACGGTGCTGGAAAAAGTACACTATTAGATGCCTTTGGGTTTTTAGCTGATTGCCTGAAATTTGGGGTTGAAGTAGCCTGCGACCTTAACGGCCGCGGTGGATTTCAGAAAATATTATCAGAAGGCCAAAGTGGTCCCATAGAATTTGAAATTTACTATAAACAAAATGGGAATGCCAGACCCATAACCTATGAACTTTACATTGATTTGGATGAATCAGGGCGACCCTTTGTCTTAAAGGAACGATTAAGGCAGAGGAGAAAAGGGCAAGGCCGTGGTCGTCCATTCTCGTTCCTGCATTTAAATCGAGGTTCAGGACTGGCTTGGAAAGGTGAAGAGGGAAGACAAATAGATGAGGAAAATGAATATGCCGAAATTCAGGATTTACTCAGATATATTCAGTCAAACACAAAGGAGGAATCCAATAGAACCGAGATTATTGAACTTGATGATAATAGAAAACTAGGAATCGCAATATTAGGAACATTAAAGCAATATCCCAGGATTGCTACTTTTCGTCGATTTATTGAAGATTGGTACTTAAGCTACTTTTCTCCAGATGCAGCCCGTGATCTTCCTTTGGCGGGCCCACAATCTCGCCTAAATGTGCGAAGGGATAATTTAGGGAATGTAGTGCAGTATATGGAACATGAGTATCCAAGAAGATTCAGAAATATATTGGAAAAAATTACTGAAAAGATTCCAGGAATTGAAAATATTGATACGGAAAAAACTAATGATGGCAGGTTGCTTCTTCGATTCAATGACAAAAGATTTGAGGATCCTTTTTTTGCTCAACAGATGTCAGACGGTACATTGAAATATTTCGCGTATCTTTTACTGCTTGAAGATCCAACACCCCCACCTTTTCTCTGTATAGAAGAACCTGAAAACGGATTGTATCATAAACTACTTGAGGGCTTAGCGTATGAATTTCGGTCACATACCACAGAAAAAGCAACTGATTCACAAGTGTTTATTACAACACACCAACCATACTTCATAAATGCACTTGAGCCGGAAGAAGTCTGGATCCTTGAAAAAGGATATGATAGCTATGCAAAAATTCGAAGGGCAAGTGATATTGATTTAGTCAAAAATCTGGTTGCAGAAGGAATACCCCTTGGAGACCTCTGGCATAGTGACGATTTGGATGACAGGTGATGAATGCATTTCGAAATACTGGTTGAGGATCGTTCATATGAGGAAATGCTTGATATCCTGCTACCAAAATTCTTGTAAAACAGCACATATATGGAATACATGTATACAAGGGCTTAAGCCATTTACCGTGAAATCTTCAGTCGGACATCGACATCATCAACAATTACTGAATCAGCTACCACGATTACTCCGTGCATATGGCGTTACCTATGCAGAAAAAAGAATTGATGCTGTAGTAATAGTGCTATGCGATCTTGATGATAAGTGTCTGTAGAAATTTCGACAGGAACTCGATAGCGTATTGAGTGATTGTAATCCCGCACCTGTGATTAGCTTTTGTATCGCTATTGAAGAAGAGGCTTGGTTGTTGGGGATATACCTGCGATTAGCTCCGCATATCCTAATGCTAAAATCCCGATACTAAATGATTCATATAGAATTATTATGGATAGTTTATGGGCAAGCTATTTCAAGTAACGATAATACTAACTTGTATGCGTATGTTCTATTTTTTGGTGTTATGTTCAATGTTGGAAACTCTGGCTGGATTTAATATCAAGCCTCGTTTAACTGCGTAGCATCCAGACGGATAAGAAAAATAACTACAATATAACAAAATCTCACCAGAGCATGGGGAATTTAATGATTAAAAATAAAGCCATGTGGATTGCAACAGCCCTAACCGGGGTAGTAATGACTCTAAATTCGGTGACGGCAAAGCCTGTCGACATTGAAGCACTTGCTCAATTTCCTGCCATAGAACGAGTTTCCCTTTCTCCTGATGGAAAACATATCGTTGGTCTGGTGGCCGCTCCGGGCCATCAGTGGCCGGTTATTTCGGTATGGAAAACAGAGGCAATGGATGAGCGCCCTATTTGGGTGCCAACCGAGGAGATGATGTACCTGACCGTGGGCTTTTTCGGTAATGATAAGTTAATCTGGATTGCACAGGGTCCCGGCGTTTTTGCAGGCACAAAATCACTGCAACGAAGGCTCTATACCGCTGACCTGGATGGCGGTAATTACGATGAACCATTGCGTCAACGAGGAACCGACAAGAGCCGATCACGCAACTATAGTTTCAGAATTTTCTACGAAGGATTTATTGATTCCGACAAGATCTATATTGAAGCCTACACTGACTCTAGCCAGTTGATTTATGAGTTGGACCACACCACTGGGCGTCGCAGAGTAGTGGCCGAAGCCAGTGAGACCGCCGCCTTTTTGCCCGGAGGTGTCAACCCGGTCTCCGGGGACTTGCTGGTGCGACAGGAGATCGAAAACAGGGACGGCCATTCCTTTGTAGTAATCTCTACCCGCCAGGACAAGGATTCACCATGGAAGGCTCATCCCGAGCTGACCTATGACCTTAGGAATCGCACATTGCTTGACATTGCCGGTTTCGATCAAAATGCAGACCGACTGGTGGTCATTACCAATAAGGAGACCAATTTTGCCGAAGCCCGTATTTACAACATTGCCAGTGAAACCTGGGAGAAAGATCCACTGTTTAGTGTCCCCAATTTTGATGTGGTGGCAACTGAGAACAGGGAAGTTGACGGGTTTCATCAGGTGGCGGGAGTTACTGTAGGTGGACCCAGTCTGGAAACCTTCAGTTTGCACCCCTATTGGGGTGGCGTACTGGAGCAACTCAAAGCGCAATTCCCGGGTGAGAGTGTGTCCCTTTATGATCGCCGGGGAGTCGGTACCGATCGTCCCATGGCTATAATGGTAGTTTCCAGTTCGACCCGACCACCTGAATACTACCTTTACGATGATGGCACACTGAAGTCACTGGGCAAGAGCCGACCCTGGATAGACCGGGATGCGCTCTCCCAATCAAAATGGGTAACCTACCAGGCTCGTGATGGCCTTGATATCCCTGCTATCCTATCTTTGCCGATAGGTTTTGAGCAGGGCAAACCAGTCCCTGCCATTATTCATCCCCACGGGGGTCCCTGGGCCCGCGATTACATCGGCTGGGATGCCAGCGGCTGGATACCATTCCTTACCTCGCGTGGTATTGCTGTGTTGCAGCCACAATATCGCGGCTCTGAGGGCCTCGGTCAGAAACTGTGGAAGGCTGGAGACAATCAGTGGGGCTTAAGAATGCAGGATGACAAGGACGATGGGGCGCAATGGCTTATTGAACAGGGCATAGCCGATTCCGAACGAATTGGTATTTTTGGCTACTCCTATGGAGGTTTCGCTGCAATTGCAGCCAGCGTCCGCGAGAACAGCCCTTATCAGTGCGCCATAGCCGGAGCTGGTGTTTCCAACTTGTCCAAACTTGGCAATTTGTGGAGTGGCAACCGGCTGCAGCAAAAATTCCAAGGGCATACCGTAACCGGTATGGATCCAATAGACAATGTAGATAAGGCAAGCATACCCATCATGCTTTATCACGGCACCCATGACCGACAGGCGGATACCTACCATTCGAGGGAGTTTTACCGGGCAATGAACCGGGTCGGAGCGGACATTGAATATACCGAGATTGATCAGATGTGGCACCAATTACCTTGGTGGCCGGAGTGGCAAAGACAAACTTTGATACTGATCGAAAATTTCCTAAAATCTGAGAAGTGCGGTTTACTTTGATGGATTTGCGCTGTAAAGATTCTCATGTGCCTGCATGGTGAGGCGGACTATGCCAAGCCAACTCCCATGCCACCTTACGGAAACGATTCAGATTTGCCCATAGGCATTTCTTGAATGTAGCGACCTCATTACGGTCAAGATTTCGCTCAAGGGAGGGCTTTTGCAGCAGATTGGCTTAAGCTAACTCCCGGACTGGGTTAATCTCTTTGACAATTGACTCGGGTAGGATTCAACAGTGAGTAAAACTATTGAGATGCATGAGGGGCTGGCGCATGGTAAGTTCTACCTTTGTAGTTCAGACTGGCTGTGACGGGTCTGTTTCAACCACCATACGCAAGGCAGCAAGGTCGAGCAAAGTGATTTCGCGGTTGCTGACTACAATCAATTCCTTCCTTTGCAGCAAGCCCAGGACGCGGCTGACTGTTTCCAGAGTTAATCCCAAGTATTCACCAATATCACCTCGCCTCATGGGCAGGACGAAGCGAGTCGCCGAAAGGGAGACCCTGGCGTAGCGGGCTGATAGTCCCAGCAAAAATGATGCAATGCGTTGCTCAGCACTGTAACTGCTCAACAGAGTATGTACCTGATGATCTTTGGCGATTTCGCTTCCCATCATGGCGAAAAATTGATGTTGCAGAACTGGCAGCTGTTGACTGAGATCTTCAAGTTGCGAGAAGGGAATTTCACAAATCGAAGAATGTTCCAGCGACTGGGCAGAACAGTTGTAGCGGTGGCTGGCGATGCCGTCCATGCCAATGATCTCGCCAGGTAGGTAAAAGCCAGTTACCCGACCTACACCGGAATCAGTTAGCACATAGGTTTTGAAGCTGCCAGATCGAACTGCAAATACGGTGCTAAAGGCATCATTTTGCCGATACAGATGATCTCCTTTATGCAATGGGCGATTTCGTTCAATGATATTATCCAACTGGTGGATTTCTGATTTTTTCAGTCCGATTGGCAGGCATAATTCGCTGAGCCGACAGTTGCCGCAGGAGATTTCAGCCTGGTTACGGCAATTTTCCCCTAGTGCTGATCCGCTGCGGAATTCCGGCATCAGTCCCTCAGTTGCCATAGCCTTGCTTTGCGACCCTGTCATGTTCAGGTGTCCTGTATTTTACTGGAACTTATGAGCTTTGGTCAGTCAATAGCCAGTTTGCCACACATTTGGCAGGCGTACAATGTAACAGGAAAGGTGACGAAGTGAATCAGCCCAATGTGTTATTTGAATGAGACTATTCGGCCACTTGTCTCACAGAGGCAAGTAGGTGTCTGAAGTGGTAGCCAGCTGCAGTCTCATTTTGCCACAGAGCTTTACTGGCAAAACCGTCCTGAAGGCTACTGCATTTTCGAATTAAATACTGTGAGATTACAGCATTAACATATCTAATGTACCGGTGGTTTAAAAATCAATAAAGCAAGTGCCTATTGGCCTGGAATCAGATACAGGTGCCAGCTTGTAAAACTAAGACATGCTGGGCAGTATGGTTGAGTGATTGTATGCCACGAAAATCTATTATTCAGATAGTGAATCAGATAAAGAGCAGGCTGGAGTCTTTGAAGGGTAAATCAAAGCACTAAGAAATAAAAAGGATTGAATTGTGGAATAGGTAATTGCCATAGAGCTTCTGAAAATGTTAAACGAAAGAATTTTGTATATCCATAACGCATTTGAAGATATGAAAATCATATATGGACTCCTATATTCAAAGATGAAATCAAACGAAATAGCCGAGATGTTGCTGAATCTATCGAAGAACTTTATATGCATGAGGCCGCACACCCGTATGATCCGATCTTTATTAAGGACTTTTATCATATCCATATTCTGATTCCCAAATTACATAAACAGACGATTCGAAAGGCTGATGCATATATTTCTCACTATGCCCGATAAAACCAATGGTGAGAATATGATGCTGAATCTCAGGCGGTTTCAACTCATTTGACTTATTTCCCGAGAAAACTGCCGGACGAATTTGAAACTACTATTTGAGAAATAATATCAGCTCACCTGAATGTCTATGATCATTACTTTAATGATGCAGAGTTAGCAGTTGAGATCTCAGAAACCGAAACCGTTATTGCAAGGAAACAATATTCAAATGGATATTTCAATGGAGTACAAATATTTCGCATCTGGAAAAGATGGCGATTGATGGAGATTACATTTATCCTGGCTTGTAATTAATCGATCCTGAAAATATGTAACTCAGTGTGATTGACAGGTCTGAGTCTGAGTATTGGGCTTATCAGAGTAACCTCAGTAAAATGGTCAGGTTGCTGCTGTTCAATGCTGATTGGGAATTGATCCGCCACTGTAGCTCTCTCCTGTTGCTGGTGAAAACCAACCACTGGCAGTCTGCTTCATTGGACAACAAGCTGATTGCTGGGTCGAAGTTTCTGTCTGGCTTAACTGGAGGCGAGGCGCATCTGTTTCATTCCAACTGGGCGCCTTCACTCTCAAGCGTTGACGCCATAACACGGAACTAGCAATCGGATGCCTAATTGCTGCACAGGTTGGCAGAATCTGGCTGTTTGCCCTCTGATAACTGCCATCTGTCTGCACAGAACATTCATTACATCTTTGCCTGTCACAGTGGAAAAGCTCGGAGCCGAGCTGATAGTAATGGGTGCAATTTCACATTCTCGCATTGATGAGCTGTTGGTGGGCAATACAGCCGAGCGGGTGTTGGATAGCCTTGAGTGCGATGTACTGCTGCACCATCCCTAGAGCCGCCGCCGTGCATAGTACAAGATTTAGTCGTTTTTACCCACATGGACTGTCATAACATCACATGTTGATCCGTGCAGTACTTTGATGGCGGTAGAACCGAGCAGAATCTTCCAACCCGAATGACCGTGACTGCCTATCACAATGGCATCAGCACCAATCTCATTAGCCAGATTCCGAATTTCCGGAGCTGGAGCACCCAGTAAAGTGTGGACTCTGTCGGCATCAATGGTCAGTTGCTGGCCGATTTCCAACAGTTTCTCCTCAGCAAATTTGATAGCTTCCTGTTGCATCTCGCTGACATTGATTGCATAAATATCCATGCTGTATGCTGCGGTCACTGGTTCTACCACATGAACCAGATGCAGCTTGCTGGACTCGCCAGCAATTTTACGGGCGGTTTCTATGACCTTTTTGGAATCTTCCGAAAGGTCGACGGCAACAAGAACGGTGGTGTACATGGCTAACCCCCTTGACAGAAATGTTGAGTGGGACAAAAACTTTTGTGATCAATCTATAATCGTTAATCAGCTAGTGGATGTCTGTCAAGACTCACTGAGTATATTAAATAAAATGTCCAAAGCGTCAGTCCTGTAATTTATTGGCAGGAAAAAGATTTCCAGCAATAACTTCCTGTTCTGGTTGGTAGTGGCAGAGCATCTGTTAATTCCGGATATTTTTGGTATTGAGTAATGGTTCACAAGGGAAAGTTAACATACAACATGGTACCAGATGCAGGGAGTCGGTTTAACTTAATCCGGATTTTACAACGGGCATGGTCTTCGGGATTGAAACCACCGTCCCATCCTGCAATAATGAGCTTAATACTATTGTCTGCCCGTGGAGGAACTGGAAAAAATGAAGTCCATTAACAAGATAATGGTGGTAATTGATGCCAATGAAGATTTCTCTGATGCACCCGACGGCCTGCCAATTGAACTGCGCAAGGCCCTGCGCCTTGCCCCGAATAAAGAGACGGCAGAAATCAAGCTGATTAGCGTCGGATATGAGCGTTATCTTTCCAATGACTTTCGCAGTATTGGCTACGATTACACCAAACTGCGTCAGGAATATATCGACAGGTTAACCAAAACTATGGAGGAATTGGTGGCTGACCTCTGTGCTGACGGCTATAACATTTCCTGTGAAGTGGGTTGGGCCCATCCCCGCTATGAGCTAATAGTTGATATGACCCAAAACTTTGGTGCTGATTTACTGATCCAGCACTGCCGGGCCACAGGTACGGTAAGAAATCTGCACCTCACTCACGATAGTTGGGAGCTGGTGCGCCACTGTCCGGTTCCATTGCTACTGGTCAAGGACTGCGACTGGGGCGAAGAGGTGGTATTGATGGCGGCAATCGATCCCCTGCACAGCCGCAACAAGCCTTTACATCTTGATGATCAACTGATTGCAGCGGCCCAGACCATTGCTAGTGTAACCGGAGGAGATGCCCACATCGTTCATGCCTACGCGGAGTCGGCACGCCCGTTTGCAGCGGCTGGTAAGATCAAGGAAGAGCATGAAATTGCCTTCAACGAACTTATGGCCAATTATGACTTTGATGCTGCTCATAAGCACCTTATTGATGAATCTCCAGTGGATGCGCTTAAGTTTTATGGTGAAAAAATTAACTCCGATATGGTGATTATGGGTGCCATCTCCCGTTCACGCCTGCGGGAAGCCTTGGTGGGCAGTACCGCAGAAAGCGTGCTGGATTACATTAAGACCGATATTCTGATTATCAAGCCGGACAGCAATTGAACTGGTGTATGCCCAAGATGACCAACCCAAGTGCTTCGTCGACGGGGTTGGCCTCACCAGTGGGTTTCGCTCAGCTTGCTTCCCTGATCATGTTGCGGGCGATGATGATCTGCTGGATTTGACTGGTCCCTTCATAGAGCCGGAACAGTCGCACGTCTCGGTAGAAGCGTTCCACCGCATATTCAGACATATACCCGGCACCCCCATGAATCTGCACCGCCCGGTCGGCCACCCGACCCACCATCTCGGTGGCAAACAGTTTGCAGGCCGATGACTCGGTGCTGACATTGTCTCCATTGTCCCTTTTGCGGGCTGTTTCAAGAGTCATGCATTTGGCAGCATAGGTTTCCGTCTGAGAATCCGCCAGCATGGCCTGTATCAACTGTTGTTCGGCAATGGGCTTGCCGAATTGTTTTCTCTGTATGGCGTAGTCAAGGGCATCGGCGATCAAACGTTCAGCCACGCCGACACTGACACCAGAGATATGCAGCCGACCACGGTCCAGCACTTTCATGGCAGTGATAAAGCCCTCGCCTTCCTCTCCGATCAGATTTTCCGCAGGCACATGACAGTTTTCGAAGATCACATCACAAGTCATGGAACCCGATTGACCCATCTTGCGGTCCACTGGACCAAGGGTTATTCCTGGTGTATCGCGCTCAACAATAAATGAGGAAATACCATGGGCACCCTTGATGTCGGGATTGGTGCGAGCCATGACATTAAAGGTGTGGGCTACCTTGGCGTTGGTAATATATCGTTTGGTGCCATTAATAACATAGTGGTCACCGTCACGAACAGCGGTGGTTCTCAGGGATGCGGCATCAGACCCGGCATCCGGTTCAGTCAGGCAAAAGCAGCTGATCCATTCCCCCGAGGCATACTTTGGCAGGTAACGGGCTTTTTGTTCCTCTGTGCCATTAAATACAATGGCGGCAGAGCCGATGCCGTTATTGGTGCCCATGATGGACCTAAAGGCGGGAGAAGTGCGGCCAAGTGCTATGGACACGAGGATCTCTTCCTCCATGGTCAGTCCAAGACCACCATAGGGTTCCGGGATGGTGAGTCCAAACAGTCCAAGGGCTTTCATCTCAGCCAAAATGTCGTCTGGCAATTTGCCATTCTCAGCCATGCTGTCTTCATGCGGGATCAGACGCTCTCTGACAAAGCGTTCTATCAGATCAATGAGCTGGCTGATGGTTTGTTGGTCTCTGATCATTTTTGCCTCCTGTTTGGCAATCCCCAAGCTATCACAACCATCGTATTGATGCGACTTCTGGCGACTCGACTACCATATCATCAGTTATCATCATCTTGCAGGGGTCTTTGTCTATGCTAGAATGACCGCCGCCAATGATGCCGGGATTACAAAAAATGTCTGCGGTGAATGTAGGAAAATAATCTCCACCGAGGCATGCTGAAACTTACCGACACAAGAAGATTCCACTGTTCTCACGAGAAGAACTCAAGAGCTGGCCATGACAACACCTGATATCAAGGAAGCATTTATCTATGACGGCGGCCGCACCGCCTTTGGTCGCCATGGGGGCGTGCTGTCTTCAGTCCGTCCAGATGATCTACTGGCCCACACCATCAAGCATGTGGTGGAGCGCAATCATTTTCCTAAAGAAGCTTTCGAAGATGTTATTGCGGGCAACACAAATCAAGCCGGAGAGGACTGCCGTAATGTGGCTCGCTTTGCCTCGCTAATTTCCGGTATGCCGGTAGAAGTCGGAGGGCTGACAGTGAACCGACTTTGTGCCTCAGGCTTGGCGGCCATCCTCACCGCCGCTAATACCGTTAAGATCGGTGAAGGAAACCTGTTTGTGGCTGGTGGTGTGGAATCTATGAGTCGGGCACCCCTTGTACTTTCCAAGGCTCACTCGGCATTTGATCGTGGCCAGCAGATTGCAGATTCAACCCTCGGTGCACGATTTACCAATCCGATTTATGGCGATGTGTTCGGTCATGACAGCATGCCGCAGACCGCAGACAACATTGCCATTGAACTGGAAATCTCCCGCGAAGATAGCGATATCTTTGCCGCCTCCTCCCAGACAAAGTATGAAGCGGCGCGTGCAGACAGATTTTTTGACGATGAAATCATTCCCATAGAGGTACCTCAGGGTAAGAAAAAACCACCAATGACTGTGACAACAGATGAGCACCCGCGACCCGGCAGCACGCTGGAAGTGCTAGGCGGACTCAGAAATCTATTTCCCAAAGGCACAGTGACCGCCGGTAATGCCTCCGGCATTAACGATGGTGCTGCAGCCCTAATTGTAGGTAACAGAGAGAGTGGTGAGCAGCATGGAGTGAAGCCGCGTGCTCGAATACTGGCTGGAGCAGTGGCAGGAGTCGAGCCAAGGGTGATGGGTCTGGGGCCAGTTTTTGCCATCCGCAAGGCATTGGATCGGGCCGGGCTGAGCCTCGCAGATATGGACATCATAGAAATCAATGAAGCTTTTGCTACCCAGGTGCTGGGCTGCCTGAAAATGCTGGGAGTGGATTATTCCGATTCGCGCGTGAACCCTAATGGTGGTGCCATTGCCGTTGGTCACCCGCTAGGTGCTTCCGGTGCTCGAATAGCTTTGACAGCCACCCGACAGCTGGAACGCGAAGGCGGGCGATATGCGGCCATCAGTTTGTGTATTGGTATCGGCCAGGGATTGGCTGCAATACTTGAGCGCATGGACTAACTGCCAAAAAGCGAAAGCTAGATGCGGCATGTCATTAATCCAGCATTTATAAGGTAAAATCAATGCTCTCACCGGATACCTATTGTCGATCTTTGTTCCAGTTAATACGGAATTCATTTAAACCCCTCAAGTAAAGTTTTGTATTCAACTTTTCGAAGAGCCATCAGTCTTTATCACTCACCGGTCTGAATCAATATCCATTTTCATTAACAACCGTTCAGTCCGTTTTCATAGAAGACACCAACCAGGAATTAAAAATGTCCGATATCGTTACGTATGAACTTCAGGGAAACATTGGCATAATCCGGGTCAATAGCCCGCCAGTCAATGCACTCTCACAGGCGGTCCGTCAAGGACTTCTGGATGCTATCACGACGGCACAGGCAGATGCCTCCGATGCGGTGGTGCTAAGTTGTGAGGGACGTACCTTCATTGCTGGCGCAGACATCACCGAGTTTGGCAAGCCACGCCGGGAACCTATGTTGCCGCAAGTACTGGATGCCCTGGAAAACTCAAGCAAGCTGGTAGTGGCTGCTATCCATGGCACAGCTTTCGGCGGTGGTTTTGAGGTATCACTTGCCTGCCATTACCGCTGCGCCTTGGCTTCGGCTCAGGTCGGCTTGCCAGAGGTGAAGCTGGGACTGCTGCCAGGTGCCGGAGGAACCCAGCGCACCCCGCGGCTGTCTGGTGTGAAGTTCGCGCTGGATATGATCGCTTCAGGCAATCCGGTTGCCGCTGTTAGGGCCAGAGAAGTGGGTCTGCTGGATGCCATTATTGAGGACAAGGATCTGCTGGTGGGAGCTATGGCTTACGCAAAGCAATTGGTGGAGTCAGGTGCCCCCATGAAACGAATCCGCGATCTATCGGTAGATCCGCAATCCGTGGAGCCAGGATTTTTTGAAGAAGCCCGCAAAAAACTAGCAGCGAGGGCACGCGGCCAGATTGCACCCGACCGCATCGTATCCTGCATTGAGGCGGCCGTCGCCATGCCTATGGATGAAGGGTTGCTGCGAGAACGGGAGCTGTTCATAGAGCTTATGCAATCGCCTGAATCGGCTGCCATGCGCCACATCTTCTTTGCTGAGCGTCAGGCCGCCAAAATCAAGGATTTGCCCAAGGATACTCCGACTCGCAACATCAACAGCGTTGCCATCATCGGTGGCGGCACCATGGGTGGCGGCATTGCCATGTGTTTTGCCAATGTAGGCATTCCGGTGGTGCTAGTGGAGATTGATGATGAGTCTCTGCAGCGCGGCCTGGGCATCATCCGCAAGAACTACAACATCACAATGCAAAAAGGCAAACTGACCGAGGACAAAATGGCACAACGCCTGGCACTCATCAGTGGCAGTACCGACTATGCCGATATTGCCGAAGTGGATTTGGTCATTGAGGCAGTGTTTGAGAACCTGGAACTCAAAAAAGAAATCTTTGCAAAACTTGATAGTAACTGTAAACCGGGTGCGATCCTCGCCACCAATACCTCCTATCAGGATGTGGATGCCATTGCGGCAGCCACTTCGCGACCCCAAGATGTGGTTGGCATGCATTTCTTCAGCCCGGCCAATGTTATGAGATTGCTTGAAGTGGTTCGCGGTGAAAAGAGTGCCGATGATGTGCTGGCCACTACCATGCGCATCGGTAAGAAGATAGGTAAGGTCTGTGCACTGTCGCGAGTGTGTTACGGGTTTATTGGAAATCGCATGCTGGGCGGTTACGCCCGAGAAGCCCAGATGCTATTACTTGATGGCTGTACACCACAACAGGTGGATTCGGCTCTGGAAAGATTCGGTATGGCGATGGGGCCACTAGCTATGGGAGATTTGGCTGGTCTTGATGTCGGCTACAAAGCTCGTCAGGCTCGCAAGGAACTGACTGATGACCCCAAACTGTTTCGTATGGGTACTCGACTTGTTGAGATGGGTCGCTATGGGCAGAAAACTGGCTCAGGCTTTTACAAGTATGATCCAGAAACCCGACGTCGTATGCCAGACCCCGAAGTTGATACAATGATCAGGAGAGAGGCTGAAAAGTTCGAAGTGCAGCAACGTGAAGTCAGTGATGAGGAAATACATGCCCGTTGCTTCTTTCCGCTGATCAATGAGGGTGCAAGAATACTTGAGGAAGGAATTGCCCAGCGCCCAAGCGACATCGATACAGTCTATGTGTTTGGCTATGCCTTTCCAGCCGCTAAGGGCGGACCAATGTATTATGCTGATCAGATTGGCCTAGACCGGGTCTATGCAAGTATTTGCGAGTTTCGTGATCGTTATGGGGCGGATTACTGGCAACCAGCACCATTGCTAGAGCGTTTGGCGGGTGAGGGCAAAACCTTTGCCCAATGGGATGCGGAAAGGAATGGCTGATGCTTTCCTGGCAAACAGCGGAACTTGGTGCGCCGCTGGTTAAAGTTAAAACTCGCGATTCTGTGCCTGTCGGCACCGAGCTGCTGATTGAGAAGTTGGTCTGTGGGTCTGCCACTCGAATATTCACCTGTATGATGGCACCATTGATACTAGTGGCGGCAAGTACTGGTCTTCCTTTGATCGTCAACTGCTCTAGCAACCTGAAATAATATTCACAATCTGAAATAGAAACTCAGCATGAGTGCACTGCAAAGTTTTCGTGAAACAGCCCGTGAATGGCTGGAAGTGAATTGTCCTCCATCCATGCGAACGCCGATGGTTCAGGATGAAATAGTCTGGGGTGGTCGACAGGCACAATTCAAAAATCCGGACAGCAAGCTGTGGTTGCAACGTATGGCGGCAAAAGGCTGGACCTGCCCGACCTGGCCCAGCGATTACGGTGGTGGCGGTCTGTCTGTTGACCAGGCCATGGTATTGGGTCAGGAAATGGCCCGCATTGGTGCACGACCAGCTCTGACCAGTTTTGGGGTCAGTATGCTTGGCCCGGTGCTGCTACAGTACGGCAACGACCAGCAAAAGGCAGAGCATATTCCAAAGATCGTGCGTGGTGAGATCCGTTGGTGCCAGGGCTATTCTGAACCTGGATCGGGTTCTGATCTGGCCAGTCTGAAAACCAGGGCAGAGAGACAGGGAGATCATTACTTGATCAATGGATCCAAGGTATGGACCTCCTATGCAGACAAGGCCGACTGGATATTCTGTCTGGTACGAACTGACCTTGATGTCCCAAAACACAGCGGTATCAGCTTTATTTTGTTTGACATGGCTTCGGAGGGAATTACAACCAGACCCATCCAGCTGATCAGCGGTTCCTCGCCATTTTGCGAAACCTTTTTTGACAATGTTCGAGTTCCAGTCAGCAATCTGGTTGGTCAGTTGAATGATGGCTGGACCATTGCCAAACGCTTGCTTCAGCATGAGCGCACCATGATCTCTGGGTTTGGACTGGCTGATAGTCAAGCTGACCGAGGTGGCACCACCAGTGTACTGGCTTCTCCGGAAAAGGCCGCCATGAAGTATAGGGGAGATCGGGAGAAGCTGTCCGATCCAGTGCTGAGAGACCATATTGCCCGATTCAAGATTGACAGCGAGGCATTTAGCCTAACCTCCCATCGTGCGGTCGAGGAGTCCAAACAGGCACAAGGGCCGAATACCACATCATCTATGCTCAAATACTATGGTTGCGAATTGAACAAGCGGCGTTATGAACTTCTGTTGCAGGCTATTGGCAGCCAGAGCCTGGGCTGGGAGGGCGAGGGATTTAATGACGATGAACTGCGGATTGCCAGAGAATGGCTGCGCTCCAAAGCAAATTCAATTGAAGGAGGCACTGCCGAGGTGCAACTGAACATTGTCGCTAAGCGTGTTCTGGGTTTGCCGGACATATTGAGCCTGCTCAATAAGTAAATGGGAAACGGCAAGGTATAGGCCATGGGTCTTGTGCTGACACAGGAGCAACAATTGCTGCGGGATGCGGCGAAAAATTTTTGCACGCAGCATGCACCAGTCAGTGTGTTGCGCCACTTGCGTGATAGTGCAGATTCGGTGGGTTACGATCAGGCTCTTTGGCAACAAATGGTCGAGCTGGGTTGGCCGGGTATGGCAATATCCGAGACCTTTGGCGGATTTGATTTTGGTTATAGCGGTCTTGGCATTGTGCTGGAAGAATGCGGACGCACATTGCTGAGTTCACCTCTGATTGCCAGTGTGCTGCTGGGGGCCGCTGCCATTAACAGGCTTGGTACATCAGCACAAAAAAAAGAACTGTTGCCAAAAATTGTTTCCGGAGAACTGATACTGGCTTTCGCCCATGATGAGGGTCCAGTGCACAGACCCGGAACTATTGCGACCACGGCTAACCGTCAGGCTGAACACTATGTGCTCGAAGGTCGTAAGTGTTTTGTTCTGGACGGGCATATGGCGCAGAAGATTCTAGTAGTAGCGCGGACATCCGGTGCAACCGATGAACTCTGCGGCCGCAGTGTGTTTGTGATTCATGCTGATCAGTCAGGTGTATCAGTACACCGTACTCAGATGGTGGATTCCAGAAACTGTGCCAATGTGGTTCTGAAAAATGTGGTGGTTGGACAGGAATCACAACTGGGTGGGGCTGAAATCTCCCCGCAGGATTTGGATCTGGTCCTGGATACGGCACGCATTGGCCTCAGCGCAGAAATGCTCGGCAGTGCCCTTGAGGTTTTTGAGAGAACGGTGGATTATTTGAAGCAGCGGGAACAGTTTGGTGTATTAATTGGTTCGTTTCAGGCTCTGCAACACCGGGCAGCAATTATGTATAGTGAACTGGAGCTTTGTCGTTCAGCCGTGCTTGCTGCCTTGGCAGCACTGGACGATCCGCAACGATCCGCAAACGACATTGCAAGATTAGCCAGCATCAGCAAGGCGAAGCTGAGTGAGACCGCCGAGCTGGTCAGTAATGAAGGGGTGCAGATGCATGGCGGGATCGGTATGACCGATGAGTTTGACATCGGGTTCTTTCTGAAACGGGCACGGGTTGCTCAGCAGTTTCTTGGTGATGCCAGTTTTCACCGGGACCGTTACGCCACACTGAACCAGTTCTGAGTTGAGGGATAATAGTCGCCATCAACATCAATCTGCATTCATTATAGTCGCCAGATTCTGTTAACCTTAGCCTGAACTTAGCTGGGCGATAAACTCGGTTCAACAGAGCAGCCACGTCCGTAACCAATCAAGTTAACTGCTCAATTATCGATTTCGGCAAGTTCTGCCTATGTCCGTATTGTGCATTTTAACTGTTGATTACACATAATGTTGCTCGCAATTCTTGGTCTTATGCTAGCCCTGCTGGTACTTTTCCCCTCTTTCTGGGTAAGACGTGTTATGCGTGTCCATGCCCGAGATCGAACCGATATGCCTGGGACCGGTGGAGAACTGGCGCAGCATTTAATCCAGAGGTTTGAGTTGGAAGGTATTGAAGTCGAAGAGACTGGGCCGTTCCGGGATCACTTCGATCCCAAGCACAAAATGATCAGGTTGAGTCCCGCTAATTTCAATGGCAAATCACTTACCGCGGTAGCGGTGGCGGCCCACGAGGTGGGACATGCCATTCAGTTTCATCGTCAGGAGAGGATCTTCGAGCTACGAAGCAGATATATGCCTTTGGCGCAGGCACTTTCCCGTGCCGGGATTGCCATCATGTGGGCATTGCCGGTGATAGGGTTTCTTCTGAGATCCCCGTTTGCCGTTGGCATGGTGATTGGTCTCAGTCTGTTATTGCAAATTGCCGGAGCACTGTCCTACCTGATTATTCTACCTGAGGAGTGGGATGCCAGTTTTAACAAGGCATTACCAATCCTGATTGAGGGAGAATATGTGCGGGGTGAAGAACTTCCGGTGGTCAGAAAAATTCTCAGAGCGGCTGCTCTGACCTATTTTTCTGCCGCACTTGCCAATGTACTCAATATAGGGAGATGGTTTTTGTTGCTGCGGCGGTGAACGATCTTTTTGATGCGGAAAGCTGTACAGTTTAGGAAAAAAGTAATCTTTAACTTAACCTTTAATTTTCCCGGAGATATTACCGTATTGGTTGATTGGTCAAAACGAGACTAAGTTACAAGAGTATAACGGTCATTATGGTGAGAAGAAAAACAGATAAATATGTTAGGGTAGAATTGAAACTTCCAATGATATATCGACCATTGTAAGATTTAATGTAATGGATTTCCAATGCGAACTTAGCATGTAAATTCTATACATGGATATATTTTCAATCATCCACTTATAGCGCTTGTGAACCCTGGAATTGTATGAATGATAAATTAAGATCAATCTGTATTTATTGTGGGTCTGCCACAGGAGCAGATACGCAGTATGCTGCAGCAGCTCGTGAATTATCCAGGGAGATCGTTAAAAGAAATATGCGTCTGGTATATGGCGGTGCTAGCATTGGTCTCATGGGCGTTGTGGCTGACACAGTATTGGAGGCTGGTGGCGATGCAATCGGCGTGTTGCCAAAAAATCTGTTTCGAAAGGAAGTGCCACATGAAAATCTCACTCGCATGATCCTGGTGGATTCAATGCATGAGCGCAAGGCTAAAATGGCTGAGCTCGCTGATGGGTTTATAGCACTTCCGGGCGGTCTTGGCACCCTTGAGGAACTCCTGGAAATGCTCACCTGGTCGCAGTTGAAGATTCATGAAAAACCCTGTGCAATGCTTAATGTAAGCGGATATTATGATCAGCTGATAGAGTTTCTTGACCATAGCGTATTGCAGGGATTTATCAGGTCGGCGCATAGGGAGATGTTGATTATTGACTCGCAACCAGCTGTTCTATTGGATGCCTGTGAAAGTTTTAGTCGTCCTGATGTGCAGAAGTGGGCAGAACTGGACAACTGACGACATATGTGAAATTTCTATTGTCTATGGATATATTTTGGAAAGCAGGAGAAGATCGTGGATGAGTCTCTGAATGTGTTTGGCGAACCCTTGCAACCATGTGGCACTGATCCAGTCACAGGTTTTTTTAGAGATGGTTGTTGCAATACCAGCAAAGATGATCTTGGATCTCATATAATCTGTGCCGAGATGACGGAACAGTTTCTTGAGTTTTCCAGACTTCGGGGGAATGATCTCAGTACGCCTGTACCAGAGTATGGGTTTCCGGGACTGAAGCCAGGTGATGCTTGGTGCTTGTGTGCGGCCCGCTGGCTGGAGGCATTTGATCACAAAATGGCACCCCGTGTCTTTCTGATGCGAACTCACCAAAGTGCATTGGATATCGTGCCACTGGAAAAGCTAAAGCACTATGCTGTGGACATCAATTGAGATGAAGAGCTAATAATCTGTGTGAAGAAAAAATATCCTGAGAATTACAATCGTCTTGTTAGTCTTTTATGCAGGAGTTTTCGGGCTCTTCAAATCTGGTTTTGGCTACTTCCAGCCAGAGGCAGGAAACATGGTAACCATTACAGCCTTTGATGATGACGTGCTGCATGCCGACGTGTGGATTCATTATTGAACAGTTGGGGGAACCTCCATGTGGTCATGATACACTAGTTTTATGCTTGGTACTGGCAGTTTAGGAAGAAACCTCGTTTATAAGTATAATGAAACAGCGGTAAAATACTGGACTAAATGGTCACATTGGTCGATATTAACTAGCATTATCAAGTGTAGAGAGACAACCCGACTGGTCTAGAGCTCTATCACTCTGTTATTTATGGTTAATAGGTGTGCAGATTGATTTTCGTATCTTTGAATATGAGCTACCACATGATGTTTTACTAGGATTATCTCTATATTAGAGTAATAGTCTTTGAGAAAGTATCGGGCATAGGTAGAAGATCCCATATTGAGGGCATTGTAGAGTTCGGCAATACGGTAGCTAACACACTTAGACTGGCTCGTCATGATTTCATAGTGCGTTAAGCATGGATGAGAATGAGCTCAATAACGACGGCGTCCAAGGTATCAAAGCGGGCCTATCGATTGGTGCCGTTGGTATCCATGCTGTCGGTGTCTGCTTGATGCTGGAGTGGCCAGTCGGTCAGTAGTTCCAACCCGCTCTGTGACGTGGTGAAGGAGTTGTACATTTGTAGAAGTTTCCCGCTAGGGCGGCAAGATCGTGTCGCTGTAGTAATCTGCATTTCGTGAACGCCAAGGTTGGTCGCATTGGCGTGGATGACATTCAAGGTGTCAATCTTTATACTATCCGCTATCATGCAACCTCTATGGAAATATGTTGCTGGGGTGCGGTATCCGGGGCCAACGGATAGCAGACTTACTTTTCTTGAGGTGTGGTGTTCATTTTGAATAATATGCTCAGTATTGAATCTTGCACAAAAAGGTATGCGGAGCCGTTGAAAGAACATAGCTAGGAGATGGGCTCAAGGCACCGCAAAAAAGTCCTTGATTTTGTTACCGCGAACGGTTGAAGCCCTGGTAGTTGCGCGTTAGGCCAAATTAGTTATGCGTGTAAGCCGCAACATCAGAGTTTAGAGTGGAGTTGCATAGCGCGGGGTGTTCGTAATACGAGCATATGTGTTTGGAAAATTGAAGAAGAGATGGAAGTACGAGGCTTAACTTGCTCTCGCAGTGGTACCCATCAAGTAATGAGGAAACATGGATAATCAATTTTTTGAACAACCTATCCTGAATTCACCATACGAATACCCAAGTCGGCACTGGGAACTGGATGCCAGTGGTCAGCCCACCCAACAGATTATTGAAAGCCGTCGGCCCGCCGATTTCATCACCCCCATTCCCAAACCCAGAAAGCGCAAGGGTTCGGCCGATCAATCTCAGTTACTCTTTGATGAAGGCAAAGGCTTATCCACAGACAAACAGCAGTACGACCATACGGCGATCATCAATGGTGTTCGCCAACAAGTCGATAAATGGCGGGCCTTACCGAATTCAAAAGACTGGCGTGTAACGCCTGAAACCGCACGTTTGCTTCAACACTGGAGAAATCATAATTTCAGCAATATCCGGCCTTTCTTTTGTCAGGTCGAAGCCGTTGAAACGGCCATCTGGCTGACCGAAGTTGCTCCCAACTCCGGAAATGTTGCCAAAGGTTACTTGGAACATCTAGAGAATGCTAACAATGATGCTAATCCAGAAATCATACGTCTAGCTCTGAAGTTGGCGACTGGTGCCGGCAAGACAACGGTCATGGCCATGCTGATAGCCTGGCAAACCATAAACGCAGTGCGCAAACCCCAGAGCAAAAGATTTACTCGGGGATTCCTTATCGTTGCTCCGGGCCTGACTATTCGGGATCGCCTGCGTGTTCTCCAGCCCAATGATCCCGACAGTTACTACATGAGTCGTGAGCTGATTCCAAGCGATATGCTTCCTGATCTGGATCGGGCCAAGATTGTCATTACCAACTATCACGCTTTCAAGTTGCGCGAGCGCATGAACCTTTCGAAAGGTGGACGTTCACTGCTCCAGGGTCGAGGTGATGCAGTGAACACCCAGGAAACTGAGGGGCAAATGTTGCAAAGGGTAATGCTCAGCCTAATGGGCATGAAGAATATCATGGTACTCAATGATGAGGCTCACCATTGTTATCGTGAAAAAGCCGACCATGAGGCTGAAGGTGATCTCAAGGGTGATGACAGAAAAGAGGCGGAAAAGAATAACGAGGCCGCCCGGCTCTGGATAACCGGAATCGAAGCGGTCAATCGTAAAGTAGGTGTGTCTCGCGTTGTTGACCTGTCAGCAACACCATTCTTTCTTCGCGGTTCCGGTTATGCAGAAGGCACCTTGTTTCCCTGGACAATGAATGACTTTTCTCTTATGGATGCAATCGAATGCGGCATCGTCAAACTGCCACGGGTGCCAGTAGCCGATAATATTCCCGGCGGTGATATGCCTAAGTTAAGGAATCTTTGGGAGCATATTCGTACCCGCATGCCGAAGAGGGGCAGGAGTAAGGCATTGAATCTTGATCCACTCAATTTGCCTGTCGAACTGCAAACCGCACTACAAGCACTTTATGGCCACTATGAAAAGACCTATGGATTATGGAAGGATGCAGGAATTCATGTGCCGCCCTGCTTCATTATTATCTGCAATAACACGTCCACTTCCAAGCTGGTCTACGATTTCATCTCAGGCTTTCACAGAGAGAACGAAGATGGGTCAACAACTCTGGAGAATGGTCGTCTGCCGCTATTTCAGAACTATGACGAGCACGGAAACCAGATTGCACGGCCTCGCACCCTGTTAATCGACAGTGAGCAACTCGAGTCCGGCAATGCGCTGGATAAAAACTTCCATGATTTGGCGGCTGATGAGATCGGTAGGTTTCGTCGTGAAATCGTCGAGCGCACAGGCGACCGCAGTAAAGCCGAAAGCATATCAGAGCAGGATTTGCTTCGTGAGGTTATGAATACAGTTGGCAAGGAAGGGCGCCTAGGTGGTTCCATTCGTTGCGTAGTCTCGGTTTCCATGCTTACCGAAGGATGGGATGCCAATACCGTCACTCATGTGCTTGGTGTGCGGGCTTTCGGAACCCAGTTACTCTGCGAACAAGTAATTGGCCGCGCCTTGCGTCGTCAATCCTATGATCTCAATGAAGAAGGGCTGTTTGGCGTAGAATACGCGGATGTGTTGGGAATACCTTTTGATTTCACCGCCAAGCCAGTGGTTGTGTCACCGCAACTACCTTTAGAGACAATTCAGGTCAAAGCGATTCGTCCAGAACGCGATGCCTTGGAAATACGCTTTCCACGGGTGGAAGGATACCGGGTTGAATTACCCGATGAACGCCTAACTGCTGAGTTCAATGATGATTCCGTGCTGGAGCTGACACCGAACCTTGTCGGACCATCAATAACAAAGAATGCGGGCATTATAGGCGAAGATGTGGACCTGAGTCTTGAGCACCTTAAAGACATTCGTAGATCCACCGTGCTATATCACCTCACACAGAGGTTGCTTTATACAAAGTTGCGCGATACAGGCGAGGAACCAGGACTCCACCTATTCGGTCAACTTAAGCGAATAGCAAAACAGTATTTAGATAACTATCTGGTCTGTAAAGGTAACACCTATCCGGCTCAACTCTTATATCAGGAATTAGCTGATATGGCTTGTGAACGCATCGCTGCCGGTATCACTCGCGCCTTTGCCGAAAAACGACCAATAAAGGCTGTTCTTGATCCCTATAACCCAGTCGGCTCCACTGCTCTTGTCAACTTCAATACTTCGAAGTCTGATCGCTGGAAGACAGAAGCTAGTCGCTGCCATGTCAACTGGGCAATCCTTGATAGTGACTGGGAAGGTGAATTCTGCCGTATGGCCGAGTCACATCCAAAGGTGAAAGCTTATGTCAAGAACCATAACCTGGGACTGGAAGTGCCTTACCGCTATGGTTCTGAGACAAGAAGATATATTCCCGATTTCATCGTCAAAGTTGATGATGGGTATGGCGATGATAACTTGCTCCACTTGATCGTCGAGATCAAGGGCTATCGGCGTGAGGATGCGAAGGAGAAAAAAGCCACCATGGAAACCTATTGGGTGCCCGGGGTGAACAATCATGAACAGAATGGGCGCTGGGCTTTTGCTGAATTCATTGATGTTTATGAGATACAAACGGACTTTGATCAAAAGATTGAAGCAGAGTTCAATAAAATGATCGAATCGGTCACTTTACAGGCGGCGGATTAAGGAAATCCATATGGCCCGAAAAAAATCAGTAATCAAAAAGAAAGTCGAGACTCTCAAACACGAGCAAGCATCACGCAAAAACATTCCGACTGCCGAATATCATTCAGTAATGCAGAAGGACGAACAAAGCCCGATACGCGTTGCATACGAACGTCGTAACCGCGATCTTGATCCGCAGCTAGTCTGGCACGGCAAAGATGAGCAGGACTGGTCCGATCTCATAGTTCATGCGCCACCGCTCTATATCCAGGAGAAAGTTCATCCCAAGGTGTTGATTGATGACCTGTTGCGATGCACCGAAGCTGATGATGTAATGGCAGAACCTCAGGCAGACCTTTTTGCTGATTTTAATGGTGTGCCTGATGATGCTTCCAAGACTGAGTTCTACCAGCATGATGCCAACTGGGCCAATCGGATGATCCTTGGTGACAGCCTGCAGGTAATGGCTTCACTGGCCGAGAGAGAGGGTCTGCGAGGTAAGGTGCAGTGTATTTACATCGATCCACCTTACGGCATCAAATTCAATTCGAATTTCCAGTGGTCTACCACTAGCCGTGATGTCAGGGATGGCTTGGTGAATCACATTACCCGCGAGCCGGAGCAGGTGAGGGCGTTTCGGGATACATGGAGAGATGGAATACATTCGTACCTAGCTTATTTACGAGATCGGCTAACAATTGCGCGAGACCTTTTAGCTGATAGCGGCAGTATTTTTGTTCAGATTGGGGATGAGAATGTACACCGGGTAAGAGTCTTGATGGATGAGGTGTTCGGTGAAGACAATTTTGCAAATTTGATCACATGTCGAGTCAGTAGTGGAACGACAAGAGAGTGCGGAATAAAAAAGATTTCGGATTATCTTGTTTGGTACACCAAGAATTCTGAAAATTCAAAATTCAGACGATTATTATTGAAGCGAATGATTGAAACAGGAATGTATAATCAAGTCAAAGAATCCTCTGGCTTTAGAAGAAGTATGACCTCTGAAGAAAAAAAGAATACTAATCTACTTCCAGCTGGTTCACATGCATATAGAAAGCTACCGTTGCATTCAATGAACACTGGAGACCATGAGCCTAGAGTGGCTTTTGGATCCCGCTGGCGAATACCGCCAACTTCTCATTGGCGGTATTCGCCAGCGGGATTTCGAAGATTACTCTCTGCAGACCGAGTAAGTCCGGATAAGAGTGCATTAAGTTCCATCTATTACCATGATGATTATCCGGCATCCGAGATAGATAATACTTGGAGTGATACAGGGCCAGAGGTAGTCAAGTCTTATGTAGTACAAACATCAACTAAAATAGTTCAACGTTGCATTTTGATGACTACAGATCCAGGTGACCTCGTGCTCGATCCAACATGTGGATCAGGCACCTCGGCCTATGTATCAGAACAGTTCGGTCGTCGCTGGATCACCATTGATACCTCACGAGTTGCCCTTGCACTGGCACGTGCCAGAATTATGGGTGCTCGTTATCCCTACTATCTGCTGACGGACAGCCATAAAGGACAACAAAAAGAAGCTGAACTCACCCATACAGCCCTTGCTGAGTCACCAACTCATAACAATATTCGTCAAGGGTTTGTCTACGAGCGTGTTCCCCATATTACCCTAAAATCTATTGCTAACAACACTGAAATTGATGTGATCTGGGAGCAGTTTCAAGAAAAGTTGGAACCATTACGCGGGCAACTCAACCAGGTGCTGGGCATGGCATGGGAGGAATGGGAAATCCCACGAGAAGCTGACGACGAGTGGCCGGGAGCAGCTAAGAAGTCTCATGCTGATTGGTGGGAGCAACGCATTGCAAGACAAAAGGCGATTGATGCCTCGATAGTAGCAAAAGCCGACTTCGAATACCTCTATGATAAACCCTATGAGGAAAAAAAGACTGTTCGTGTAGCCGGGCCATTCACGGTGGAGAGTCTTTCACCTCATCGTGTACTTGGAGTTGATGAACATGATGAGTTGATCGACGGTGTCACCGAATCTCAGGGTGCTTATGGGGGCGAACAGGATTTTACCCAGATGATCCTGGAAAATCTGAAGACTGCCGGGGTTCAACAGGCTCATAAGGAAGACAAGATCTCCTTCATCTCCATTACTCCGTGGCCAGGGGAGATGATATGCGCTGAAGGGGTCTATTACGAAACTGGTGAGTCTGAAGCCGATAGCGGCGCAACCGAGAAACGAGCGGCTATTTTCATTGGTCCGGAATTCGGTACTGTATCCCGGCCCGATTTGGTGGCTGCCGCCCGTGAAGCGGGCGATGCAGACTTTGACGTGCTTATTTCCTGCGCCTTCAACTACGATGCTCACTCCTCGGAGCTCAACAAGCTCGGTCGAATAAATGTGCTCAAGGCCAGAATGAATGCAGACCTGCACATGTCTGATGATTTGAAAAATACCGGAAAAGGCAACTTGTTTGTCATATTTGGTGAGCCGGATATCGATATCATCAATACTGACGATGGGCAGATCCGGGTCAAGGTCAACGGCGTCGATGTATTCCACCCCAATACCGGTGAAGTTCGTAGTAATGGCCCAGAGGGAATTGCCTGCTGGTTCATCGATACAGATTACAACGAGGAAAGCTTCTTTGTGCGCCATGCATATTTTCTGGGTGCAAACGACCCCTACAAGTCACTTAAAACCACTCTCAGAGCCGAGATCAATGAGGAAGCGTGGGCCACACTCAACAGCGATACCTCACGTTCCTTTAACAGGCCGACATCGGGACGTATAGCGGTCAAGGTCATCAACCACCTTGGTGATGAAGTGATGAAAGTCTTCAAGGTGTGACGAAGATAACAATAGGTTTTGTTCATGGCTATCGCTAACCAGCTAAAAGCATTGCTAAAGTCTCACGCCGATAAGGATGACGAACGGTTCTATTCTATAGCATTGCAGCTTGCTGCTCATGAAGCAAAAATCGGTCATGGCAAATTGGCCGAAGAGCTGCGCGATCTGGTGGACCAGGCCAAGGCTCGACGGGGCTTGCCGCCCAAAAACGCTGCCAGGACGGTTCCCATCGGGCGTCCACGAGGTGAACTGACTGGACTTCTCAGCGTCGATTATCCCAAAAACCGTCTTGGTGAAATGGTGCTAGATGAAACTTTGGCTTATCAGCTAAAGCGCATCATTCGGGAACAGAGACAGGCTACCAGACTACTTTCCCATGGGTTATCACCCAGACGCAAGATGTTATTGATGGGGTCGCCTGGCACCGGAAAGACCATGACGGCTTCGGTATTAGCCGGTGAACTGGGGTTGCCACTATTTCTGGTACGGCTGGATGGGTTGATTACCAAGTACATGGGCGAATCAGCCGCCAAGCTACGCTTGGTATTCGATGCCACTGACCGTACCAGAGGCGTCTATTTTTTCGATGAATTTGATGCTATTGGCTCTCAGCGAGGGTTGGCGAATGATGTGGGTGAAGTGCGGCGTATTCTAAACAGTTTTTTACAAATGATTGAGCAAGATGAGTCACACAGCCTCATTGTTGCTGCAACTAATCATCCAGAGATTCTCGATCATGCGTTATTACGCCGGTTCGACGATATCTTGCATTATGAATCGCCGGATGATGAGCATATTGCAGCCGTTTTAAAATCAAGGCTTGGCGGCAAGACAGCTAAAGGAGTTTCCTGGAAACGTTTGGCTAGCAAGGCAAAGGGTCTCAGTTACGCTGAGTTAGTTCGCGCCTGTAATGAAACGTTGAAGGAAGCGTTGATGGGGGAGAGAAAGATCATTTCAGAAGCCGATATTCGCCGAGCGATTCTGGATAGATGTCAGATGGCTACCCGTTTCAAGAATAAAGCTCGATAAACACGGAACGATGTTCTTATGGCCAATGAAGGGGTCCAACACAAGCCGCATTTTATTCTGAAAAATACAGGCAATGCTGAGCCATTTCGGTCATCCGGTCGTGGCGGCACGACCCAGGTTCCTTCACGTGACCGTCAGCAGCATGGCGGTCGATTGTTACAGCAGCTGCAGGCACTTAGGCCCGAATTTGAGCAGGCGTATTCCCAACAAGAATCAGCAGGTATGAATGAGGGTTTCGGGCTGCAAGTGGAGTTCGAGTCCTTCCCGGATATTGAATTGGCATTTGAGTCTCTGGCCAGGGAACGTTCTGGCATTGAGTTACACAATGTGCGGCATGAAAAAAGTCAGACAATGGCCACAATTTTTGTTCCTGACGGAAAACTGCATATTTTGGAAAATCTTGTAGCTGCCTATCTGGATGAGACCAAGGACAGAATAAACGAGGAAAAGGGTACAAGAAAACCTAGGAACCAAAGACTGCTGGATGCCATAAAAAGTATACGTGTTGCCAGTCTTAAAGCCTTATGGACGGATGATCCTGAGGTCTTTCCTCAGTCAGATAAGGAATTCCTCTGGTGGGAAGTATGGCTACCGGTGAGAGGGGATCGCAATACCGAGATGCAACGCCTTACACAGCTGGCGGAAAGTCTCGACCTTAGGTTGGCACCGGGGCAGGTCGGGTTCCCTGAGCGAACTGTCTTGCTGATCTATGGTTCGCGTAAGCAGATGCAGCACTCCATGATGACGCTGAACAGTATCGCTGAGTTGCGGCGAGCAAAAGAAACAGCGAATTTCTTCGACTCTCTCACGCCTGAAGACCAACCCGAATGGAGTAATGACCTATTACAACGCTTTAGTATACCTGTCGAAGGAGAAGTTTCGCCCTATGTGTGCTTACTAGATACCGGGATCAATAGTGATCATCCTTTGCTCAAATCGGCATTGAGTAGTCGTGATCTACACACTATCGAACCGAGTTGGGGAGTAAATGACAATCAGGGTCATGGCACTGAAATGGCAGGGCTTGCATTGTTGGGCGATCTGACACCAGTGCTGTTATCTAGTCAGCCGGTATCGATTTATCATCGGCTTGAATCCGTAAAATTACTGAATCGTAGCCACTCCAAGAGTGGCGATCCTGAGTATCATGGTTATCTGACCATACAGGCAGTCAACTATCCTGAGATTACTGCGCCAGATCGCAAGCGTGTCTTCAGCATGGCGATTACTGCTCAGGATGCCCGGGATCGAGGGCGCCCTTCCGCTTGGTCGGCTACGATTGATCGGCTTGCCGTGGACTATGAGAATCAGGGAGAGACGCATCGGCTGTTTATTCTCTCCAGCGGTAATGTCGATGACCCCAATGCCTGGTTGCAATATCCTTACAGTAACAGTACCGATGGTATTCATGATCCAGGGCAGGCATGGAATGCACTGACTGTGGGTGCGAGCACTGAGTTGGTTCAAATAACGGAACCTGATGCGAATGACTACCAACCCATTGCATCAGCCGCTGAGTTGAGTCCGTTCAGTACCACTTCAAATACATGGCAGCCGGACTGGCCGTTAAAGCCAGATATGGTTTTTGAGGGCGGGAATGCGGCACAAAATGCAGCTGGTGCGGTATGGCTGCCAAGCCTTAGTTTGTTGACAACCAATGCTGATACTGCAGACCGATTGTTTACAACAAGTAATGCAACCAGTGCGGCGACAGCACAAGCAGCTGGAATGGCAGCTCGTCTGATGGCTGATTATCCCAATCTGCGCGTGGAAACAATTCGTGGATTGATGGTTCATTCTGCACAATGGACACCAGAGATGCGACGCCAGTTTCTTACTGATCCATCGAATCCAAGCAAGAGGGATGTGGCTAGTCTGGTGCGGCACTGTGGCTTTGGTAAGCCGGATCTGGAGCGTGCTTTGTGGAGCGTCGAGAATTCCCTGACACTAATTTGCGAAGATAGTCTTCAACCCTTTACCAGAGAAGGCGTTAGAACGCTTACTCTGAGAGAAATGAATCTGCACCGATTGCCTTGGCCTATGCAGGAGCTGGAGGCATTGGGCGAATTGGAAGTGGAGATGCGGGTAACAGTTTCCTACTTTATTGAGCCTAACCCGTCAGCCAGAGGGGTCAAATCCCGCTATCGCTATGAGTCTCATGGCTTGCGCTTTGATGTGAAACGCTCACATGAATCTATCGATGAATTTCGTCAGCGAATCAACTTGAAAGCAAGAGATGCAGATGAAGGCAGTAGTACCAGTAGTGAAAACGATCCAAGTTGGATGCTGGGAATGCGCAACCGCCATAAGGGGAGCTTGCATTCCGATATCTGGAGAGGATCGGCAGCGGATCTGGCCAGCCGGGGCATGTTGGCGGTATTTCCTGTCAGTGGTTGGTGGAAGACACGCCGCAAGCTGGAACGCTACAATCAGTATGCGGATTATTCGCTACTTGTCTCCATCCATGCGCCAGAGGTCGATGTAGAGCTTTATACAGCGATAGAAAACCAAATAATGATTGCGGGCAAAGGTCTGATCTAGTGAATTTCCGTATAGCTGGTACTTTCACCGATAGTCTCGCCAAACTCACTGGTGAAGAACAAAAACAGGTCAAGACAACAGCATTCGACCTGCAATTGAATCCAGCGAACCCCGGAATGCAGTTTCATAAGCTTGATAGAGCCAAAGATTCGAATTTCTGGTCAGTTCGGGTTAGTCGGGATATTCGATTGATCGTTCATAAGACGGACAAGAGTCTATTAATATGTTACGTGGGCCATCACGATAAGGCATATCAATGGGCAGAGTGTCGCAAGCTGGAAGCCCATCCAAAGACCGGTGCAGCACAGATAGTAGAAGTCCGGGAAAGTGTCAGGGAAATTACAGTTCCAAAATACTTTTCCCAGGTTGACGTTCCCAATGATGAACCCGCGCAATCAAAACCGCTATTATTCGCAGAGGTTTCTGATGACAATTTGTTGAGCTATGGGGTACCAGCCGAGTGGCTGGATGATGTACGCGGTGCTGACGAAGACAGTGTGCTGGAGTTGGCAGATCACCTGCCCGAAGAAGCGGCAGAAGCTCTCTTGGAACTGGCAACTTGCGGTATTCCACAAGTTGTGCAACCAGCATCTGTGAGTACTGATCCTTTCGAACATCCGGATGCGCAGCGCCGTTTTCGGGTGATGAAAAATGTTGAAGAACTTGAGCGTGCACTGGATTACCCATGGGAGAAATGGACTATTTTTCTTCATCCGGCACAACGCCAATGGGTGGAAAGAGACTATAACGGGCCAGCAAGAGTTTCGGGTTCAGCGGGTACGGGAAAGACAATCGTTGCAATACATCGGGCTGTCTTTCTTGCTCGTAGCCACCCCGATGCGCGAGTTTTGCTTACCACATTTTCCGACACCCTGGCTAGTTCGCTGAGAACCAAGCTATGGCGATTGATTAGCAACGAACCGCATATTGGTGAGCGATTAGAAGTCCATTCCATTAATGCAATTGGTTGCCGACTCTATGAATTGCATTTTGGCTCTGTCAGCATTGCCTCCCGCGAAATAGTTCAGCGATTAGTAAAGGGGGCAGCTGTAGAAGTAGGAGATCATAAATATAGTCCGAAATTTCTATTGACTGAGTGGGAAGATGTAGTAGATGCGTGGCAGTTGGACACTTGGGAGGCATATAGGGATGTCAGGCGATTGGGGCGAAAAACTCGTCTGCCAGAGAAACAGCGTCAGGTGCTCTGGTCGATATTTGATAATGTCCGCTCACAGTTGGCAAAGCGAAATCTAAAAACACTTCCCGACCTGTTTAGTCAACTTTCCAAATTACTTGCAGAGCGAAAACACCCTCCTTTTGACTTTACTCTCATTGATGAGGCTCAGGATATAAGTGTCTCTCAATTGAAATTTCTAGCGGCACTTGGTGGTCAACGCCTAAACAGCCTGTTTTTTGCTGGTGATCTTGGCCAGCGAATATTCCAGCCTCCTTTTTCTTGGAAATCACTCGGTATAGATATTCGTGGCCGTTCTCGCTGCCTCCATATTAACTATAGAACATCACATCAGATCAGGATGCAAGCAGACAGAATGCTGGGTTCAGAAGTTTCCGATGTGGATGGCAATATAGAAAAGCGTCAAGGTACCATATCCGTTTTCAATGGACCAACTCCCAAAATCCAGATTCTGGATAGCACTGAGGTTGAGCGCAACATTGTCAGTCAATGGTTATCTGAACAGAGTAGCCAGGGGGTGTTACCTCATGAGATGGGTGTTTTTGTCCGTTCTGATAAGGAAATCGACCGTGCTCGCGATGCTGTTGAGGATGCGATGCTCCCTTTTAATGTGCTTGATGAGGAACTAAAGATTCCAAGCCGAAACCTGTCGATCAGTACCATGCATCTTGCTAAGGGACTGGAGTTTCGTGCAGTTGTGGTAATGGCCTGTGATGATGAAGTCCTTCCTCTGCAGCAGCGTATCGAGACAGTAGTCGATGTCTCGGATTTGGAAGAGGTCTACAATACAGAACGACATCTATTGTATGTTGCCTGCACTCGTGCGAGGGATCATCTTCTGGTGACGGGTGTCGATCCAGCTTCGGAGTTCTTGGACGATTTAAAAACTGCAGAAATATAGAGTTCCCATTGTTTTGTGAGACTGGATCAGTAAATGCAGTGAAGGCTGCAGCATGTCTCGCCAATCGCTGCAATCATAGACACCTCATAGTCCCAGCAAGAATCAGTGGTGCAATATCTGGCTTGAATCTTGGGGATATATTCAGTAAATCTAACCCATAACAAGAATTGCCAAGGTTAATCTTTACATTAATACTACCAGAGCATACACTCGATCAGAATAAAGTTAACGTTATTGACCCATTCGCCAAAAAGAGGTAATTATGATGATTAATCTGAGGAAATTAATTCCAATAGGCCTGACTTTGCTGTTCTCACTGCTATTGGTATTGCCAGCTTCAGCACAACGCGGCGAAAACCCGGAAATCTGGGAAGAGGCCATGCAGCAGTTCGACATAATGGACAGACAGAATCCGCCACCGGAAAATGCCATTGTGCTTACGGGCAGCTCAAGCATAGCACGCTGGAATGACCAGGCAGCTTCGGCTCTGGCACCACTGACTGTTATTCCCAGAGGTTTTGGTGGCAGTGTAATGGGGGATTTGCTGTACCACCTGGACCGTGTTGCCTTGCGATACAATCCCAGGGCGATATTGATATACGAAGGTGACAATGACACAAATTTTGGGATACCCGAAGAAACTATTGTGGGCCAGTTCGAGCAAATCATTGCTAGGGTTCATGAGGAACTGCCAGAAACCCGGATTTATGTACTGTCGGTTAAGCCGAGCGTTTCAAGGTTAGATGTATGGCCTGCTGCACAGCGTGTCAGTCAGAGGCTTCGTGAGATCGCTCGGGAAGACTCGCAAGTATATTACGTTGATGCCGCTACCCCGTTTCTGCAGGACAATGGTGAGGTGATGAGAGATATTTTCATAGCGGACAATCTGCACTTTAACAGCCTGGGGAATCTAATTTGGGGTTCCGTCATTAGAGCTGCCCTGATGCCCAGGGAAGCCCGGCATGAGAATGTATTGACCCCCTGAAAATCATTTGCTGTTCTGTCCGATCCGAAATTACCAGTAAGTGAAAGTCGGTAATTAAAGTTACAATGGCTGTCAGGTCGCAACCGGCTAGCCGTAATGCCCGATTGGGCCTATTCGCCGTTGTAAATGCGTACCAGCCCTTCGGTAAATTCAATTCGCACACCTCGGGGGTCGGTGAGGAAGGCATTGCCCAATCCCACTGATTCAATGATGTTATAGGGTCGGTCAAAGACTATTCCACGGTCTTCCAGTTTGCGGCAAAAGTTCTCCAGATTTTCAATCTCAAAACCGATATGGTCTATAGCTGTGCCTTGTGTGGCTGCGCGTGGAGTACTGGATCTGCCAAAGCTGAGATTCATACCCGGAACGTTCGTGGTTGTTGCAATACTCCCTCGAGTCCGCACTTGAATATCAAGTAATTCAGTATACCAATCCAGTAATTCCTCGTGACCTTCCGTAAGAAAATGGACATGGTAGCCAGCTATGGGTACGTGGAGACTCTGATCTTCCTGTAGTTCCACATATACACCGCCGGGTAATGTCAGGTAGGCATTGGTTTGGCCTTCGGCTCCGCTGAAGTCCGGGTCCATTTTATGACCAGCCGCTTCCCATTTGTCACGAAAAGCCTGAATATCCCTGACCTTGAAGCCAAAATGATCCATTACTGTGTTCCGCGAGTCTATGGCTGGAGCCTCGTTATACATGATCAGCAGCATGTTTGGGAACTTGATGGCAGCCAATGAGCCAATAGTTATCCGTTCTCCACCGAAAAATTCAGTCCAGAGTTGGGCATGCTGTTCCACATCTGCCACGTTCAGATGCAAGTGACCAAAGGTCAGACCTGCCTCATTGGGCTCTGCCAATTGCGCCCAGGCAGAATTGATCAGGCAGAGAGAGAAAAAGAAAAAGAGTAATCGCTTCATGGTAGTAGTAGCCTTTTGATTGACGGAATGTTCAACTCCATAAGTAGTTCGTAAAGGTATTAACTTTTTGAGGCTAAAAATTCAGAAGTATTCCCAGCAGTAAAACTATCGTAAAGGTGCAATCACCACCTTCATTTATTCGATCCAATGAAGGCTATGTCAGGGCAAAAGACAGACGAGACCAAGGACCGTGATATTATTAAACTCTGATAGCACTGTCATTACCATAAAATGAACCTTCATCAAAATTAACTGGACGCACAGCACTCTCTGATGCATCAAGAGTGAAACAATCTTAACCTCGTAACATGAAGGCTTTAGCTTGGAGCCCAATATGGCTGAGCTGCTGATTACCGAACGCTAGTATTTGCCCATCCATGTTACTGACATTGCAGCAGTATCAACTGCGACAGAATCAAGAACGAGCTTCACGCTAATAACAAGCGGGCCTTCGTGCTTTTGGTATGAGCAGAGAATCTGTTCAATTCCTGGGTCTTACCGATCAGCCTAGGTTCAATACACTTCGAACAGACCAGCAGCTCCCATGCCACCACCCACACACATGGTGCAAACTACATACTTCACGCCGCGCCGCCGACCTTCAATCAAGGCATGGCCGACCATACGGGCACCACTCATGCCGTAAGGGTGTCCAATTGAGATTGAACCACCATTTACATTCAGCAATTCGTTGGGGATACCCAGTTCGTTGCGACAGTAAATCACCTGCACAGCAAAAGCTTCGTTAAGTTCCCAAAGACCGATGTCATCCATGGAAAGATTGAATCGTTGTAGCAGTTTGGGAACAGCTTTAATTGGTCCGATACCCATTTCATCCGGTTCAACTCCAGCGACCGCCATGCCGCGATAGGCACCCAGCGGTTCCAGGCCTTTCTGCTCAGCCAGCTTGCTGTCCATAACAACACTGGCTGAAGCTCCATCGGATAACTGGCTGGCATTGCCAGCGGTAATCACACCGCCCTCAAAGACTGTTTTCAGCCCAGCCAGTCCTTCCAGCGTAGTCGTAGGTCGGTTGCCCTCGTCCTTGTCCAGGGTAATATCATGAATACTCTGCTCTTTGGTCTCTTTGTCTACATACACCATCTTGGATGGCAGTGGTGCAATTTCATCATCGAATGCACCCGCCAGTTGCGCGGCTGCTGTGCGCTGCTGGCTTTGCAAGGAATATTCGTCCTGCTCTTCACGGCTGATGTTATAGCGGCTAGCGACTACCTCGGCAGTTTCCAACATGGACATATAAGCATGTTGTGATTTGTCAATTACCAGGGGGGACTGGGCACGAAAACTATTGCGATGTTCGTTCTGCACCAGACTGATGGATTCCAAGCCGCCACCGATAACGACAGGCATGTTGTCTGACACCACTTGCTTAGCGGCAGAACAGATTGCCATCATACCGGAGGCACACTGGCGATCAATGCTCATCCCGGAGACGCTGACAGGCAATCCCGCCGCCAAGGCCGCTGTACGCCCTATGTTGTAGCCAGAACTTCCTTGCTGCATGGCACAACCCATGATCACATCATCCACTTCAGCGGATTCCAAGCCAGCCCGGCGTAGTGATTCTGTGATCACGTGAGCACCAAGGGTAGGTGCATCTGTATCATTAAAGGCACCGCGATAGGCTTTGCCGATAGGAGTGCGGGCTGTGGCTACGATTACTGCTTCTTTTGTCATTAATTGCTCCTTGATTTCTTCATTCCTGATGGAAGTGGCCTTAGTCTTACGCCATGCATTGTTCATCAATGACCATGGCGATAATCTCGTCCACGGCCTGTTTGGCCAATGCAGTCATTTCTGCATCTGATCGATCCTGAATAGGGTGAGGGATGAAAACACTTGCGGGATAGAATCCGAGAGATCTGGACTGGGCACCTGCCGCTTCAATAAACTCTGCTGAAGCTACAAAGCCAGAGGGTATACCGCGATTTTCGAGGTCCATGATGTCATGCAAACTGCACGAGGTACATGAGCCTCAATCGGCAAGTCCTTCGATGACCGCATCACACTCTATACTGATTTTCTGATTCAATTCATGCGGTGCTGTGCGTGCGAATGTGGGCTTGATGTAGCGATTTACAGTTGCTCCCAGTTGCCTCAGAGATTCTTCGATTACATCCAGAAATTCCTTGCCCCTCGGTTTGGAGATGTCCAGCAGACCGATAGTCGCACCGTCCAGACTGTTTAGCCTGGGTTGCAACTGTTTTTGCACCGGGCTTAATTCAGCAGTGGGATCCAGTAAGATTTCATTTATCATTGCGCTCCTCCATTAGTTGATCGATATTTTATTTAGTCAATCTGCTGCGAGACCAGCTGGCTGCCCTTGTCGCCGGAAGCGACCCAGCCGCTGATGATAGCGGAAAACATGCCAGCTGTGCCTCCTGCTGTAACAATATGCAGACCATCGTCCCGAAATTTGTTTAGCATCTTGTCCCTTAGCCTGGCAGGCATACCTTCTGCCATACCATCCACACCACTCAGCAACTCAGCTCCGGGTGTCATGAGCTCTTCATATAATGCTTGCCTCAGGTCATGCTTGTTCCAGCCGCCTTGTCGGAACACCCGGCGATGTTCCGGGCACACTACCAAAATGGCATCGGCCATGCCAAAACGCTTGACATGAGCCACAGTGCGCAAGCTTGCCGCTATGCTTTTGGCCAGAGATACTGGTGATCGAGACAACTGATCCAGAATAGGCTGTAATCCTTCGCCAGCAAACAGGCTGACCACCGATTGTTTGCGGTCAAACCCCCGATCCATAGCCAGGGTCGGCCAATCGCTGTCACTCTCATCCTCAGCAAAGCAATAGGTGTATTTACCTGGGTTACCTAGCACTGCCCGGTCGATTCCTCCGGGTTTGCCGCCGCCAACATTGCGAATCAGCAACTGCAGGCTGCGCCCGATGGTGGCATTGGCTCGATTGCCCTGACCGAGGGCATTGACACCTGAGTTCATACCAATAAGTTGGCTTTTCGGGCCATTTACAATTACGACTGGTGAAGAGAAGTAGGTGGTGCAAAGCAAGCCATGCATGCAGAATTTGTCCTGCAAGGCGGCTTCAACCACAGCAATCACAGTCGAAAAATACTCGGGCTTACAACCTGCCATCACGGCATTGATGGCAATCTTTTCTATTGGGCACGGTACATTATCTGGAGGCACATGGCCTATGATTTCGTCTGCCAGACGATCAGTACCCCCAAGCATCCTCATAACCCGGGTTGGAGTAGGTGGAATAATTGGCAAGCCATCGGTCCAGCCGCGCTCATAACCAGCCTCGAAAATATCCTCAGCCTCTGCCAGATTGACCAGCCTGGCCCGTAATTTTTGACTCTCAAACCGCGCTGCAAGCACCTCTTCCATGCCGGGATCCTGAGTTATGGAACCACAACCTGGTTTGAAGGGGCTGATATCTTGACCGAGTTCGCTTAGCCCGGTGAGAGTCTCCCATTGCGATTTGTCCCAGCCAACGAGCCGTTCCTCTTGACTTTCCGGGTCATGTCGCAGCAAAGTGGGAACGATTTCAATATTGTTGTGATATGAGAACTTTAGTTCGCTGTCGTCAACGGTTGACACCACGCTATTCAGAAACTCAGGGTCATCTTGCACATAGACAGTAATATCCAAGGCATCGGCAAGCTGCTTGATTACCGGCTGAATTAATTCACAGGTCGGACAGGCTTTTTTGACTACCAGAGAGAAACTAGGGGAAATTTGGTCATTCACACGTAGTTTTCCGGTTGGCCGCGTGGCAGAGGTTCTATGGCTTAAGCTGAGTATCTGATAGAAACGGAGGATAACATAAAGCGGTCGGTCGGATGGGCTCCGGTGGTATTAGGTGTAGGTCAATAGATGAAACTCAGAGAACTGATGCCGACCAGTATGTTGATGATCATGAAGATCGATGAGGTTCGGGACATGACTTTCCATAGCTGAGGTCCTCGATAGGCTGATCGAATTCCCAAGATCAGTACGAAGGTATAAGCAAGCATTGCTACCCCCATGCCAAGGTAGCTGAACCAAGCACCGCTATCCACTGCTCGACTGCCAAAAACAAAAAACAGCCCAGCACCGATAAAGTACAGTGCCCAGTAAGTTAGCGCAAAACCATAATCACCTGCCAGTAATCTGCCCATAAAAGAGCTATGATCGGGCATTTCGGTGTCCAATCTGGTCGCATCTGCTCCAGATTCCTTGTTCTGTTGGGTAGAGGGCAAGTTCAAGGTAACTCCTGTCAGTTGCTGGAATCTTAAATGAAGTCATTATTTTCTGAAAGCTGGTCAATCCGTTCTGGTCCATCAATAAACCCGATTCTTGATGCAGTCGCAAAATGAGCCGATGTCGAAAACCTGAGGTTCATGGCAGTCCCAGCTCCCGGCAGAATGTTGTGAATGTCATTATGCGATACCTTTAGCAACATAATCATGTTCACTGGTATGAACTTAGTAGAACTCAGGGATGTCTGTTTTCTACCGGAAGTATTCAATCCTCTGACTCGGTTCTCTTTGCCTGGATTTGCATTCAATGGCAAAGAGTGGTTTTCGATCTTTAAGGACAACAAAGTTTACTTCGCGTCTGTCGAATTCGCGAATGAAACGGAGCTCCATTCGATAACCTTCCGTGTCGTCCAGAAAATGACAGTATTTGAGGACTTGGCAGACAAAGTGATTTCCAGAATCTCAAGCCATTGCCCACCGTTTCGTGTGCGACCTGAATGTCCTCACTCACACTCTTTATGGAAAGAGGTGAACCAACTCGGTCGGGCAGAGTCTCTGCTAATAGCTCCACCAAAGCGACTTGGCGCAGGTTTTTCAGATAGCGTAAATACTCATAGATGACCCTTGATAGACGTTCCCGCTGTCAGCACCGCCAGCTGCGAGAATTGCCTGCAAGCAGCGGTTGGGAGAACCCATCAAAACTAAGCAATTTTTCGAGGTCGCCAGAGCCGAGTGAGGTCGACAATTCGCGTAATGAAAAGGAGTGTAGTCAGTAATGATGATAACGACTCTGAAGTGAACCCCCTCCTTTGCGGTAATAATCAAGTCTTGCTAATGCGGTTACCAGAAACGAAGTCTGATCGCCATATATATCGGAAAAACTCTTTATCAGATTGCGCCAGCGAAGAAATTTGTGGATATCATCCAGCACCAGAAGCGATCGCCCGCCAAGGATTTCACCATCAAGCAGTTGCTTGCGGGCATATGGACTGTCCCAGTTAAGATAAGCGAAGTGTTGGCGGTTCTCAGTGCCCAGCATTTCAAATGCAAGATTGGTTTTCCCGACCTGTCTTGGCCAGCCAAGAAAAACCATTTTCTTTTTGAGGTCTTCTTGGATATACGCATGCAAATAGCGGGTAATTACATTTGGTAATGGCATAATTCGTAATTTTCAGAGCTGAGGAAGTTTACTGGAAGATTCAGGTTAACTCTAAAATTGAATCGTAAGTTCGTCGATAGCACTCATATTTAGAATATGATAAGGCTTAGTTGTCAGCAAAAGTGCAGCTGGAACTCTCTGCCAGTGAATACTCCTTTGCACTCATTCAGAAATTTGATCGTAGGGAAACAGGGCGCATTCAATATATGTCTGCGAAAACAGCTTTTCATTGGGATAGCGAGGAGGGTGGTTATTACACAAACATTGCTATTGTTGTGTAGTAAATATTCAGTGATTCACTGTGAGACTTGCATAAGCTATGGTACCGTATCCTTTCTAACAATCTAGGCTTCAAACTCTGATGGTCATTTGAATAACCATGGTTTTCTATTCTGGCCTGAGTAAGTGAAATTATTGTGCCTTTGGCATTAATTCTCGCCAGAAATTCACCAAGTTCTTGAAATGGCTATCATGTGCAATAAGGGAGTGTCCCTGGCACAACTGAAAATTTATGAAAATGCATTTGAGCATAATGTTACGGAAGTTACACTCAGCATTCACTGATGTATATTAACCAAAAGGTATACAATTATAATGCTCATTCCAGACATGACCTTTGCGAAACAGGATGGTAACAAAATAGAGTTTGTTTTGGTACTGTATGTGCCATCTGGCATGGCAATGGAATTTAATCCCTGACTGACTCATGCCAGTTTGAAAAGCCACCAGAAACCTTGCTGTGGCTCCTGCTATATTCTCCTTGTTGATCTGTTTCTTCGAACCTGCAGCCAGATGACCGGATATAGAGAAATTTTACAACGTGCCTGGCCGCTTATCTTGGCCAATACCGCCGTGCCACTGCTAGGTTTGGTCGATACGGCGGTGATTGGCAATGTTGGTAAGGTAACTGACCTAGGTGCGATCGCGCTGGGTTCTATTATTTTTTCTTTCCTATACTGGAGTTTGGGTTTCTTGCGTATGGGGACTACCGGTTTCGTGGCACGGGCCAGCGGGGCAGGTGACGACGTGGGCGTGCGTGCAGCATTGGGACGCTCCCTGCTACTGGCCCTGATGCTGGGCATTGCTCTGATCAGTTTGCAGGGAGTTATCGCAAGACTTTCTTTTGGACTACTAAATGCCAGTGCTGGTGTTGAGGCTCTGGCAGAGGAGTATTTTTTCATTCGGATCTGGGGCGCACCAGCCACGCTGTCCATTTTTGCCTTCATGGGTTTGCTAATTGGACAGGGTGAGAGCCGTAGTGTGTTGCGGGTACAGGTTTTGCTCAACGGATTGAACATTATTCTGGATATTCTATTTGCCGGTTATTTGGAAATGGGAGCTCGAGGAATTGCCCTGGGCACGGTGATCGCTGAGTGGTTTTCAATGTTTTATGCTTGTATTGTTGTTGTATCCAGACTGCGTATCGACTGGGCAGGCAAGGGCCTATGGCCGATTCAACGCATTCTGGATCGGTATGCGCTGTATGGCATGCTGACTGCCAACCTTGACATCATGATTCGTACAGTAATGCTGGTCTTTTCCTTCGCCTTTTTCACTGATCAAAGTGCCCGCTTCGGTAATGCGGCACTAGCTGCAAATCACATTTTATTGCAGTTGATCGCCTTCTCGGCCTTCTTTCTCGACGGGTATGCGTTTGTCGTCGAATCACTGGCAGGCAAGGCTATGGGCGCGGGCAACTGTGCTGCGTTCAAGGTGGCAGTGAAGCGAACGACCATGTTGGCCCTCCTGACTGCGAGTCTGCTGGCACTGGGAATTTATGTTTTTGGTGCTGGGCTTGTCGCTTTGCTCACCGATCTGGTCAATGTTCAGGAACTGGCGGGTGAGTTGTTATGGCTGACTGCGATTTATGTCTTGTGTTCCTTCATGGCCTTCCAGCTTGATGGGATCTTTATAGGCGTTTCATTTACCGGAGAAATGCGTAATGCAGCGATAGCATCTCTGCTGATTTTTCTCGCAGCCTGGTGGTTTTTGATCGAGAGGATGGGGATGGTTGGTTTATGGTGGGCTATGATTATCTATGTCCTGGCCCGGGCTTTGGCACTGCTCTTCTACTACCCGAAATTACTTCGGTCCTTCCCCATGGCGGATACTTCACAGCTCGGTCTGTAAGTGCCTAATGCAGGTTTTGCCTCTCTTCAGGTATGGGATGTGGTTCAAGTTCCAGACTCTGCACTATAGCACCGACAAGCACCAGTAAACCGGTGTGGCGAGTCTGGCCAGTTGAGGTGAATTCAAATTCGTAGCGGCGTCGCATCCGCAGCACTCCTTGAGAGTCTCTGCCAGGCCAAAGGCCTCGCAATACCATGGTTTGATCCAGTAGCTGCAGATTCAATTGACTGCATCGCTGTCTTACCAATTGCAGTGCCCTGCGTTTCACCTGATCGCTTTGCCACCATAGAGCAATCAGTGCTGCAAGCAACGTGAGCGAAGCCAAGGTGAGCAATGACATGAAGGATTATCGATGACAGTCAATTAATTGAGTTGGGAAGCAAGCCAGATAAGCAGTCATGTCGATCAGTATAATCGCTGCAAGCCTTATCAGATGGCAAGTTAGCATTGCATCATGAACGCACCAGATTCTGATTTTGGGGGCGAGTTGTCTGACTTTATTTCGACCTTAGCAGTATTCCGCAATAATTCAATGGTAACCGTTATTGTTTTTCTGATCGTCAGGGATTTACCATGGTGCGAAAGGTTAGCGAAAGCCGTCGACTGCGCGGTATTTTTCGCCCGTTCTGTAAATCAGTCTTGCCTGGATGTATCCCGTGTAGCCAGTGATATCGCGATTGTCCACTCAGCACCAGCAGGCTACAGCGTTCAAGTACGATCTGGAAGGACTCCGTCCTCAACATTGGCTTGCAGTAAATATCCATCATGCAGTTGCTACCTATCGAAATACTTGCCACAACAGGTCCGAAGCAACCTCTGTCGGCATGCGGGGCGATGCCTTGGCCAGGTTCATATTCATTGACAATTAGCTGTTGCGGATGGACCTCAAAAATATTATGCGCCACTAATCTGTCGCACAGAAACGATACCCAGTCGGGTAGTTCACCAATCTTCTCATCAGTGGTTGTTTTACGCATCTTGTAGTCATAGCGATAACCGTAATGTTGTACTCGGCGCTGTAGACTGCTATCCCAATTCTGTTGGTTGATTGCTTCGATAAGATTTCCTTCTTCTTCCTCTGTAATGAAGTTAGTTCGGTAATCAGCTTCACCCTGGCGCAATAGCTCAAGTTGGTCTGATGGTACGGACAAAGCTGATTCCTCTGGAGGTAATTGAAATTCAAGTTGATGGGGCATGTGATTATCTCTTGTTACCGATAACTATTTGGTTTCAGGCTGATTAACTTAAATCAGAAATTTAATTCATTATCGATGGTTTTTGATAAATTCAGATGTCCTGACCTCGGCACTATTTTCTGCCAGCTTTTTTGAAACATTTGCGCTGGATTTTATCCAGCGGTCGGGCATTGGAAGACTTGATCTGCAACTAAGACGGCAAAGGGAACAACTGCGAACTATCTGCAATTGAACACGGCAAACTGGTAGTCGAGAATTCATACTTGTCAATATCGACTTCATTGGCCTGTATTTGACTGCTATCGATTACCAGGCGGCTTGAAGTTGGCGCAATTCGGGTCACTCTGAATTATTGATTCCAGCCCGTCAATGCTCCGCTAAAACATGTCTGGACATGCGCGGATGAGTCGCAGAAATTCATCGGTAGTCCATCTAGCACTTCAAGTCGTTCCTGGTGGTTCTCTTGGTAGTCCAAGCTAACGAAGCTCAGCATACCGCTGTATATGAGGTCCCAGAATTTCCAGGGCAGTCTGATCGCAGGGTGGCAATGTGGCCTCGGATACAGCCAGAGGTGTGGCTCGTTCGCCCCAGCAAACTACTGCTGCACCCCAAGTCAAACCGGCACCAAAGGAGGTCAGTAACAAATAATCTCCAGGTTGAATACGCCCCTCTTCCAATGCCTCTGTCAAAGCAACAGGAATGGTACCGGCTGAGGTGTTCCCATATTTGTGGAGATTGACAAACACCCTGTTCGTATCGACTCTCAAACGTGTTGCGAGTGCATCCAGTATGCGCTTGTTGGCCTGATGCGGTATCACCAGGCTTATATCTTGCACACTTAACTTGCAGTCAGTGAGAGCAGCATTACAGGCTCGCGCCATACTTTTAACCGCTCGCCTGAAAACCTCCTGTCCTTCAAAATGCCAATCATTGTAGAGAAAATCTTCGCTCAGCCTTGAATAGGCCGACCCCAGATTGGTGATCTGAATGGCATTATTTGCCTCTGCTTCACATCCGATACGAGCCGACAACAGCCCGGTAGGTCTCTCGGCAGCTTCGATCACAACAGCACCACAGGCATCGCCAAAAAGCACGGCAACATCACGCAGTGACCAATTCATGTAGTGTGAGATGAACTCTCCTCCAATAACCAGAATCTTATTATGGGCACCTGTGCGAATCAGATTGGTTCCGATATGCAGTCCGTACAGAAAGCCGGTACAGGCGGTATTGATATCGATTGCTGCTGAATTGCGGGCTCCCAGTGCATCCTGGACCACTGAAGCTGTATTGGGACATAGTGAATCATTGGTCAGACTGCCCAGCAGTATCAGATCAATTTGTATGGGATCCAGGTCTGCTGCGGCCAGTGCATGTTTGGCTGCCACAATTGCCATGTCGGAAAAATTACAGTGGCAGATTCTCCGCTCCTTGATTCCCGTCCGCGTGGTAATCCATTCGTCGGAGGTTTCCAGGAATGTGGATAGATCATCGTTGCTTAGAATGGCGGGAGGGACACATTTGCCCCAGCCGGTAATTTCAGCATAGTGCATATTTGCTCCCCTGCATCATGCAGGATATCAAAGGCAATCGGTGGATATGTAGATGCCCAGCCATTCCTTATTAAATAATGCTTTAGCAAGCTCACGAGACTTCAAGTGACATTAGTTAAAATAGCCATGAGTATCCGCAGGCAGGTTCTGCTTTGCCGGGAAAGTACTTTATTTCCTCTGAGACCGACAGGAAAGCAATTTGAGTCTCCCAGTTATAATTCCTGTATGATGCTCGAGTAACAGACATTTTCTGTTACCTTTTTGGTCCAGTCCATATCGGTTCGATGATACTTAGGATTTACCTCTTTTTTGAAGAGTATATCAGCTTATTTTGCGCAGAACCTGCGAGTTGATTCAAGTTGGTATTGGGAAATTCAGTACAGCGTGGGGCAGATTATTCCAGAATTGGAAATTGAAATGATGCCAGTGAAACCTTTAATACCGTTGACGATCGCAATCCTGTGGGGGTTCAGTTTCTGGGCTGTGGCACAGGTCGATCATTCTCCATGGGATGAGTTGCTTGAGCGGCATGTCAAGGTGTTGCGAGATGGACAGGCGAGCCAGCTGGATTATGCCGGTGTACTCCGTGAAAGCGAGCAGTTGACCAGATACTTGGGCCAGCTGTCCGCTGTGGACAGAGGGGATTTTGATGCCTGGAGTCTGGAAGATCAGCTTGCCTTCCTGATTAATGCCTATAATGCCTGGACGGTGGAACTTGTGTTGCAGCAGGAGCCTGGTCTCTCTTCAATCAGGGACGTTGGTTTGCTTCCGAAGGCAGCCTGGCGTCGAAAGTTTGTAAACCTGTTTGGAGAGCAGATCTCACTTGATGAGATTGAGCATGGCATGATTAGGGGTTGGGATCGCTATTATGAGCCAAGGATTCACTTCGCTTTAAACTGTGCCGCCATCGGCTGTCCCGCGTTGCGCAATGAGGCATACATAGGCCCACGCCTGGAGCAACAACTGGAAGAGGCGACGCAACGCTTTCTATCTGATCGAACCAGAAACTATCCGGGCGCAGACCGCCTTTACCTCTCTCCAATTTTTGACTGGTACAGGGAGGATTTTGAGGAAAGTGGTTCTGAATCACATACCATATTGGATTTTTTAGCCCATTATTCCGAGCAGCTGGGATTGAGCAGGAATGAGGTTTATCGGCTTGGGGCCGGAAGCAGGGGAATTCGCTACACAGATTATGACTGGGGGTTAAATCGGGTACCCTGAGTTGTTAGCAGTCCTAAACAGGAACACTGAAAATGCGAATGAATCTTCATTTTGAGGTTGAATTGCCTGCATTGCGAAAATTGAGTTACCTTGAATTGAAAACGTTGTGCTAAACTTCGTTATGGAAGAGTATCATCCCCGGTGGGGTGCCCGGACTTCAAACCCGGTGAAGTCTGTTAAGAGCAGGCTTGGTGGGTTCGACTCCTGCCTCTTCCGCCACCACCATATTCGCCCCCCGACCAGTAAAGTTCATCTGTCCACCGTGAATCCATAATAAGTCGCAACTCTCAGGCAGTAGCGGGTTTCAACCGGGCCGAAAAATCCCGCTCCACGATGGGCCAGTGCAGCAATGCAGCGGTTATGGCCAGAATAATTCCAGCTATCCAAAGCCCTTGGTAGTTGCCATAGGCTTCATACCACCAGCCACCAAGCCACACACCAGCGAAACTGCCCAGTTGGTGACTAAGGAAAACGATGCCATACAGAAATGACATATAACGCGTGCCAAAGAAGACAGCGACCAGGCCAGAGGTGGGCGGGATCGTGGCCAACCAAAGAAAGCCCATGGCCGCACTGAAAGTCATTATTGATGGTAGCGAGATCGGGACAGAGATGAAAAGAGTAATGGTGATTGCCCGGCCGATGTAAATCCACGCCAGCAGCTTGCGCATGGAACTCTTGCCACTGATAATTCCCGAATAATAGGCACCCACAATGTTGAATAGTCCGATGAGACTAATACTCCAAGCCCCAATTTGTGCAGAAAATCCAAGGTCAACCAAATAAGCTGGCAGATGAACGGTGATGAAGGCCAGATGAAAGCCGCATACAAAGAATCCCATGATTAGCAACCGGTAGGACTCCACCGAAAATGCTCTTATTGCAATGCTCATCAGGCCTGGCTGACTTATGTCCGACCCAGTCTGCTCGGTAACACCACTATACTTGGCAAGTGGCAGACAAAATACGGCCATTAGAAAGCCTGACAGACCCATTAATTGCAGGGCATACATCCAGCCGACCCAATCCACTGCAAATTGCACTACTGGCACCACCAGAAACTGGCCAGCGCTGCCAGCCGCTGTCCCGATCCCAATGGCCCAGCCACGCCTCTCTTCTGGAACTGCTCGGGCGATTGAGGGTAGCACAATGCCGAATGAGGAGCCGGCAATGCCAGCACCAACCATCAATCCAGCACTGCTCATGATCTGCAACTCAGTCGTTGAAACTGACATCGCCAGCATGCCAATGGCATAGCAACAGACTCCAACCAACAGCACTCTCAGATTGCCAAACCGATCTGCCAGACCGCCGGCGATGATAGCACTGATACCCCACACCAGATTCTGTACACCCAGTGCCATTGCTAGCACATCCCGGCCCCAGCCCCTAGTCTCAGACATTGGGACGATAAGAAGGCCAAACCCGGCTCGGTAGCCAAATGACAAGATCAGCAATGCACAGGCACTGAGCAGGACCAGTCGGTAAGAATTTGCAGAAGGCTTAACTGGATTCATTTTACTCATGACAGAACAAAGAACATGTCATCCTGATCTAGCAGTAACTTTACTCATCATGTTATCCTTATTGTTAAAAGTTTCAGCAAGGTTCTAGCGGGTTCTGACCGTATAACTTCCGGATCATCTTCAGTAATACCTTCATTCCAGCAATTGAGGATCAAGTAATCTTAAAGTCAATCGGTAATTCCTGTTCCTTACTCGCAATCAGATGGTAGTCGAAAATAGGTTTTGGGCTTTATCCATATATTGCCATAGGCAAGCCACACAGACTATCTTATGCCTATCCTAATCTGCATCGAGGTCTAGTTACCGGTTTTAGACCAGCCGAGAGACGGCGTGTCTTGCTAAACAAAAATGACTTGCTGGTGTGCAAAATGATAACGGGGCATCCTAACTGAATGCAGCACGGAACAGGAAGAAAAATGCAATGGATAGAGCGGCACCCGCCGGTAATGTAACAATCCAAGAAAGGAAAATTTTGCCGACAACCCGCAGATTTAATGCGCTGACTCCTCGCGCCATGCCAACACCAAGAACTGCACCCACGAGAGTATGTGTGGTAGAAACCGGTATGCCAGTGCCGGAAGCAATGACTACTGTAATGGCAGCTGCTATTTCGGCAGCAAACCCACGACTAGGGGTAAGCTCCGTAATATGTTGTCCAATAGTGGCGATGACTCGATAACCAAGAGTGGCCAAACCAATCACAATGCCACCGCCACCCAATAGCAGTATCCATACGGGCAAAGCAGATTCCTCAGTGAATATGCCACCGCTACTCACCACACCATTGACAGCTGCCAACGGGCCAATGGCATTGGCGACATCATTGGAGCCATGGGCAAAGGCCATAGAACAGGCAGTGAATATCATTAGCACACCAAACAGTCGCTCCAGTGAAGAAAATTCTCCAGGATTGTTCTCATTGCTTGCTGTGGGATCTTCTTCAATATTGCGTAATAGAATGATTCCCACAGCCATGGTCAGGATTCCTATACCAACAGAGTAGATTGCTGCTTGCCCGAAGGAAACTTCCATGCCAATGTGACTCAACCCTTTCACCAGCGTTACCATGGAAATGATGAAGCCAACCAGAAAGATGTAGCCGGGAATGAACTTTTTTGCATTGGCAAAGGGATTATCTGTATCAAGCACCAGAGTTTGAACGCTCATAAAAATGCCAAATGCAATGATTCCAGACATAAGCGGAGACAAAACCCAGCTGGCGACAATGGAGGTCACCTGGTTCCACATAACTGATTCTGCCGTGACCCCTACAACTGCAAACCCGATAATGGCTCCAATGATCGAATGGGTTGTGGAAACCGGCCAGCCCTTCCAGGAGGCAATGAGCAGCCAAACACCCGCGGCAAGTAAGGATGACAACATGCCATAAACAAGCAGCTCGGGGTTGTTCTCAAAATCTGCTGTTTGGACATCAATAATGCCGCTGCGAATAGTTGAGGTGACCTCGCCGCCCGCCAAGTAGGCTCCCGAAAACTCAAACACCATGGCGATGAGAATGGCCTGTTTGATGGTAATGGCGCGAGCACCTACTGAGGTACCCATGGCATTTGCAACGTCGTTGGCTCCGACACCATAGGCCATAATAAACCCAAAAAGGCAGGCTAAAATCAGTAGCATCATGCCGTGTTGGAGGAGGATATCTGACATCAGAATCTAACCACGGAACCATTGTAGGTCTGTCGGTTCGTGAATAGACAGGCCAGAAGCATGATGAAGCACGTGGCCTCAATGCCCAAGTCGGTCATTGTCCCTAACGGACAGCTATCAAAGTCAAGCATTCTGGTACTTGAAGATTGAGGAATGCAGGCAATCTATGTCACTGGTTGAGAATGCGGCGTATTATAGGCTGTTGGAGTAATATATCTATACCAAAGAATCAAACTTGCCGAAAGATGCGGGTAAGCTGCTGCAATGCTTTTAGTGGGCAGGACCATCGGACCGCGTTAGAAGCCAGGTGCCAAGCCCATCAGCAATTCCCGCTAAAGGGTCGTCAGTGGGTTTGTGCCGATGATTTGAGGGTAATCTCAGCCAGAATGATGTCTGCCCCCTGATTTTTTGTGGTTTTTACTCGTCAGAATGCGTTCTCATCAGCTAATTTTCCACTCAATTTGACTTGCAGTCGCAAGCAACCCCTCCTCTATCTGACGGACGTTTCACTTCCAGCTTTCTCCACTTTCCAGCGCGACCCGCCCGCATGATCTTTTCACATTCTGTGTGGTGATTTTGAGGTCGGCGACCCAAGAGAGGCGTTGCCGTTTCCCATCAGGTTCGGTTTCCCGGAGTTCGAGAAAGTTTACCACCAAATTGGGGTGTGACTTGTTCAATGGCACCTGATTTAGGTAGCGGTACTGGCACTGCATG
>JAPORB010000127.1 GCA_026710425.1 Gammaproteobacteria bacterium | reverse complement strand
CTCTGATAAGCAAGGCAGCCAGCTAAACTGAAGCGTGTTCATCCGTCATTTTTTAATTGACTTAACACTAGTTCCAAACTTTGCCGAATCGATTTGAATTTGTCTTCACACCGAAGCGAAGCATGGCAGCTGGCTCATCATGACCGAAATAGAATCAACGTAACGAAATGGTCCGCCAATGCCTGAACTGCTGCATTGATAATATTGAGGAGCTCGCCAAACGAATTAAGGCATGGCAAGCATCTAGTGATCAAATTAGAGCCAGTGCTGATTGGAAATTTTTGCCGAAGGACGCAAGGGTGAAGCTGCAACGGCTTTATCCGAAATTTTTGGATTGACTTAACACTAGAGACACAACCACCGTGATTTTTCGGCAATAGGAATGTCCAACACTGTTTTGTCTCAAGAAATAGCCTCAGAATAGATTGTCAGCAACAGCTCCGTTTCGTCGATCAAGCGATATTCCGGTGTTCTGCCAGATAAGCGCTGGCTATTATCCAGAATGATCCGTACACCTTCGCCACGTTTGTCCATCATGGTTGCACGATCGGTAGTGAGCCAAAGGGTATCAGTCGGAACTGGACACCTTGCCAATAAACTAGAAATCGCTTCGTTACGCGTGGATTGACGGTATGGCAGGCTTTCGACAGTCATGGTATTGGTAATTGCTCCGGGAGAATACAGTTCAAGCCGGTCCTCAAAAACGCGTAGCCTGATCTTTGAACCATGGATTGAATAATCCCGATGCGCAACGGCGTTGACTATGGCCTCGAAAATGGCTGTCATGTCAAACTGCGGCTGGTCAACACGTCCATGTTCCTTGGATGCGGCTACCTTCATGTTCCTGACAATGAATCGACATGCCTCAATGACCTGAGTATCTAGTGGTCCCGAAATGTCCATGGCGTCAAGCTGATAAGTGGATCCTCCCACTTCTGGACCGATTTTACTTCCCTTATAGGATACTGCCTGTGTATAGGCGTTGGGCAGCCACTTTCTGGGATCTTGGGTAGCCATCAGGACGCCGGTCACTGTTGGCAGTAGACCACTGTCATTATCGTTTCGCGCCATACCAAGCTTGCTTAGTAGGGATTCGCGACTATTGGTCGTCTGAGTGCTCGCAAACCGCTGCCACAGTTGGGAGCTCAGGTCGTCAAGAGTTGCCTTTGGAACGACTTGCTCGTCGAACCAAATGATTCGTGCCTGACTGCGCTGTTGAAACAAACGGGCTAGGTAATCAGGATGCATTATGCGATTGGAACTCCCAATACGGTGCATATAGCCCCCCGGACTGCGATGAACAAATAGACTGCGCTGAAGTTCGATCTTCAGTACAGCAAGCTCCTCCCCCATCACGGATGGGAGCCATAATCGCTCAATGACGGGTGCCAATGGTGGATCAATTCTTTGTGCGCATACCTCAAAGACAACTCGCTCAACAGCATCTAGCCTTGCCACGGGGATGCCAAGGATCTCTCGTGTAGCGTCATCCACACCCAGCACCAGTACACCACCCCGTGCATTGGAAAAAGCGGCGAACTCATCAGCCATAGAATCACGATGCGGCGCAGAGATCTTTTCACCAGTAAAGCGGACCTCTTTGAATTCTAGAAATGAATCCTCGCCGAGCCGTATCTTGTCCATCAATTCCTTGAGGCTATCAAACACCGCTTACCTCCCGGCCTAGACGGCGAAAGCGGCGCTCGAATGCCTCACGCCCACCTTCCATAATTCGGCAGACCTCTTCTCGCATGGTTTTTTCTTGCAGCGAGCCTGATTGAGCAACCCGACACTGCCCTTTGGCAAAATTGAGCGCATGAATCATCTCGGAGTCTCCGTTGACGACAATATTTGGATTGTGTGTAACCACAATAATTTGTCGCCTCAGCTTTGTCTCACGGATCTGACGCACTACAAGATCGTAGATCAAGTGGTTGTCCAGATCGTCTTCCGGCTGGTCGAGAATCAGCGGCTCCTCTCCGTGGGCGAGCAGGAAGGCGAGCATTGCCGCCGCACGTTGTCCGGCTGATGCTTGTGTGATTGGCTGAAAATCCTTTCCATCACCATGGCGGCTGTATTGCACTTGCAAAGCATCTTGGGGGAACCAGGTCAGCACACGATCCAACAGCTCGGGACTCTTAGATGACTCTCCCGAGAGAAATTTGTTAAACCAAGCACCGAAGTCACCCTCTCCACCGCAAGCCCTCCTGAGCCGATTGCGTATTTCCTGTAGCCTTTGTTCGAGGATTTCAGTCGCTTGCGGAATATCGTCGGGCAAATCTCGGTAAAGATCAGCAACAACCCCCTTTGCCGACTCATCACCATTCTTCGGCAAGTAGATGTCATCGTTGTACCTGCCAGAGGACGCGCCCAACTCTTCCCTAAGTGAATGCTCTGTCACCGATGCATCGCGGCCATAGGGCAGCAGGCCGATACGCACGAATGAATTTTTCGCCAAGGCCCGGGCAAGAAATTTCTGACGTGTTCGGCAAATACCACGCCGTGCTTCCCAGACTTTCTCCAACTGCGTCTGGGCTTGTTCCGCAAGCTTGTTGCGCTGATCTTTTAGTGAGGCTAGACGTTTCTTTTCCACACCCAGTCGTTGGTGTTCCTGAACCAATCGACCGTATTCGGTCGGATCCGCTACACCTTTTTCATTCAGTGCATCGACTAAGGTTTGATAATCACTACCAGCTTTATCAACTACCATCTGCCAAGTTGTCTTTGCCAACTCACTGCGCCTGACCGCGATGGTATCGCGCAGCTTCTGGGCACTGTCGCGCACTGTAGCCGCAGCAGTATGTACGGCGTCAGCTAACGCAGCCCTGACTGCGAGGGTTTCACCATCCTCGGCTATTGTTGCATCAAACAGTCCATCGGGCAGATTCTCCAGCTGCAACGTGTCAGCCAACTCCTCAATTTGTTGGGCCATCTCTCCCGCCGTATCGAACTGCCGCTCGACCTCACGCTTTTGCCGATTGGCATTTTGATAAGCTTTCAGTATTTTGGCATGGTGCGCATTCTCGAATCGTTGCAGCTTGCGCTCCACGTCATCAAGTTGCACAATCAGAGCATCACGGCCTTGGAGCTTGCCATCCAACTCGCGCACCTGTGAGCGTAAAACCAGAAATTTTCGCCGATACTCATCCAGAACCCCCTCCTGTGCTGAAGTGCCCGCCGCATCGTCGATGATGCCTAAAAGTGCCTGTTGACCCTCGTCGGCCAATGAAGCAATCTGTCCTTGGCTAAAGATTCGTACCGGAAAGCGTTCGGAAGTAACACTCTGGCTAGCAGATGACTTCCGGCTACTTCCATCCTCTTCCTCCACCACAACGCCGCCTTCCTGTTTCCAATGCAGAAAGTGGCGTACACCATCTCGCATCAGAGTTAGTCTGGTGGTTGTGCTTTTCTGTAATCCACCTTCGTCAGTGGGATTTGGTGGCACTTTATTGAACTGCTCAAAGGTCATATATGGCTGGCTTTTCTCATCAAAATGTCTCACCTCACCTTCACGTCGCAAGGCTAGCCGTGAAAAGTGTACTATTGTCGACTTGCCAGTACCTCGTCCGCCAATCAGTGTATTAAACCAAGGGTTGAATGTTAGTATTACCGGTTGGCCGCACCCCATGAAGCGTGCTCCGGTGATCTCGATAGTCTCGATGAAATTCTCCGGCAAAGCATCCGGATCGAAAGGCTCTGGATCATCGCTTCGCCTAATCGAAAAACCCTCTCCATCCATCAGAGCCAGCCGCAAACCTTCGAGCGTGGGTGCTGCCATCTTGACCCAAGTGTACCGAGAGCCGGGAAGGTTCCCACCACGAAAGCTGTGACAGTCCGAGCCGATCACTTCCGACCACGAAAGCCCCAATTCCGTGTACACGACGGGTTTCGGCTTAGCGCGGTCGACAACCTCCATGGCAAGAATGTCTTGGCATGCAAATACCTGCCGAAGGGTGTTGGCGTCGAGTGCCGAAGTGCCATCCTGTATGCGTAGTAATCCTTTCGCATCGTTCGCATGGGCTGGGATCGGGATGCCATCAGCATCCAGCACGGCCTGAATGACTTCAACGGGCGACTTTCGAGTCACCCCATCACTATCACCCTTGGTTCCAGCGTATTCCACACTGCCAAGCAAGCTATCGATATCGGCTGTGGTTTTACCTTTTTCAAAAAGGGCCAACAAGTGAAAACCACCATTGACTGAAATCTCGACACCCGGAAACAGATGTAGTTCGCGAAAGTTAGCTGCATTGTCTAGTCGCATACCCTCATAAGCAGTATTAAGTGTATCGATCCAGGCACCACTATTGTGGTCAGTTATGCCCACACAGTCGATACCAGCATCCATGAAATTCTGTAACCATTGTTGTGGTGTCAATTCTCTCTTTTTACCACTCAATTTATGCCTATGCCAGGACGTATCTTTCGATGCTGGTGTATGGGTATGGAAGTCAAACTTCCACCATCTTGCACCGGGATAGGGCCTGTCCAGATTGTTGTGGATTGTCATAGCTGTTCACCCTCCCCCTACCTCTCTCGGACATTTTGATTCTCGGTATTGCGCAGATGTGCGTCGTTGATCCGTTCGCCGCTGAACCTGGTGTCCTTCCAGTACCAGGCTAACTGCGCCCAGTTACGAGTCGGCTCCCTGCCACGAACTTTCTTCCAGTGGAAGTTCAGATCAGCACGCATGATACCCACGCCTTTCTTACCTTCGGGCAAGTCTTTAGCCGGTCACCCGCTTAGGGTGATGTGCATGGTAAATGATAGGTAATACGGCGTACAGATTTTTTTATCCTTCCGCCAATTTTCAACAAGCCTGGCCGTAAGGTGCTAACCTGTGCTCGTGCAAATTTGGTATGACGAGCATGGATTCGCAACTCCTGCTGAAGAACATAGGCTACCGAAGTCATTAGCACCCGCAACTGATTGGCCATCATTTTAGTACAACTGGTACGATCAATCTCAAGATCCTGCTTGAGTTTCTTGATATGATTTTCTGAATCACCTCGTGCACTATAAATTTTCCTATGGATATGACAAGTTGATTGATTCAGGTTTGTTACTACAAATCTCGGATTATCCTTTGGAGAGTCTCCCTTTATATGAAGTGATTTCTATTTTGAAAATTACTCTGCGCTCACGAGGCCAGTTTTTCAATGCTTTATATTGAACTTCACCATAACGAGGTTTTGCCTTACGCTCTTCTTTAAACTCCTCTCGTACCTCATACATCAAATCTTCAGCATTCTATTTTAGCGTATTATTACCGCCTATTCCGACCACATAGTCCAGCCCTTGCTCATCGAAGTAATCAAAAACTCGGTGCGTGCAAAACCACCATCCAAGCGAATGAGCAAATTAGCTTTGGGAAATGCTTCATGCAATCGTGGCAGTAATCGGTTTAGTATCGATATAATACAGTCTTTGGCATCCGCTGTAGCCTTGCGCAAGTAAAAGCTATAGAGATATTGATCAGCTTCATTGCCAAAGTTGAGAAAGCAAGCCATCGGCAACAAACAGAAACAATGATAGATGCCATTGAACAATAAAAGTTGTTGTTCTCCATGAGTAGGATCAAAAGTTGGGTCAAGATCAATAGTAATGTTTGACCGGTTTATTTTTCAGAAGCTTCTTGTACCGACGAATAACAGTCTCTGCCAGAGTCTTGAACATCTTTAGAATTACATACATAAGGGTCTATGCTATTCTTGAATCGAGAAAGAGTGGCTTGCGATGCAAGTGGAGTACCTTCGGTCGGATCACGATCTGTTAGAAACTTCATGTTCAGATCATTAAAAAGCCTACCTTCATCGTTGCAGTCGGGATAACCGCAAGCAATAGAGAATACTCTTTGCTTAAATAACTTTGTGAGGGTATGAATAATTTTACATTTCTGACGAGCTTCATTCATGCAATATACAAGTGCTTTAGTAAGACCGATCCTCCTGTCAGCAGCTTTAAGCAAAAGTGTCCCACCATCAGAGCAAGCATGTCCCTGATCAAATTCAGATGTCATGACAGTTTTCAGGTCGATTTTTGCCCATTTCCAGGCAGTTCGTAACCATGCGCAGCTTTGTTTCCGGGTAGACCGTCTTGGTTTGATTGAGCTCATCCAGCGACCCTTCGAGGCTGGCGTCAGCCGCATCGCTGGTAGTGCCAAGGATGTGCAACTGCAGGCTTTGACCCGTTGCCACGCCAAGCCAAGTCGCAGCACCGGGTGGTGGATGATCCCGACAAGGGTGCTGTCATTAAGATATTTCCGGTCCCGCTTTATCCCTCAGTACCGAACGACTGAAACTTCTCCCGCTTTTTCCAACAGGTTGAGGAAATGGAGGAAAAAACCGGGCTGGTGTCTGGGATGATGGAGACGTTGCGGGAGGAATTCAAGGAGTTACTGCCGGATTTTGCCGAGCGCATGGGCTCGGCAAGGCGATTGACAGCCACTCCATGGAGCAGGCGAAGCGGGAGACCGGTAAAACCTCAGATCCAGACGCTGACTTGGGCATGCATAAGAAAGTGTCTATGGATGGCCAACGCAAGAAGCGAGCCAAGAGCAATATCTGGTTCGGTTACCGACTGCATTTGATTGCGGATACTGTCTATGAGTTGCCGGTGAGCTTTGAGATTACGCCAGCCTCGTTTTCCGAGCAGAAGGTGTTACCGCAAATGATCACAGAGATATTCGATCAAGACACGGGTTTGAACAAACGCTGCAAAGGGTTCAGTGCTGACCATGGACTGGGGCGAATCAATGGTCATCTGGATAACGACTTTGGTTTTGAACGCTACTATCTTAGTGGCCTGAAACGGATGTGAACCCGTGTTGGTCTGTTACTGACCGTGATGATGTCCTTGGCGGTGGGACATGTCCGTGCTGGTCGGCCCGAACAGATGCGCTCTCTGGTCGGTGCCGTTCCCCTCGATACCGAGTGATCACCCGGCCGACCTTCCTAACCCTTCCTGTTGAAGTCACCGAGTAGACCCCGGAGATTGCTCCTGCCTGCTTGATGCCCACCAGCCGAAATGCACTATCTTGATGCATAAATTCGCACTAAGTTGGATCGTCCTCATCAAAGTGGGGCCACCCTCGTCAAGAAATGCCTGAGGGCACATCGGAATTGAGTTCGGTTGGTGCCATCTGGCCGTCTTGGGGTGGTCCGGGCTAGGCCTGAGGATCATCGAAAAACCTTACTACGCAAATGCCTCGTTGAAACGCATCACTTGCCCATGCGCTAGTGGAACTTTAAAGTATATGATTGGCTAGAGTCTTAGCGCAAAGCAATCAAAACAGGACCCGGCAACGGATGGTTCCCCGCACTTTCGAAAGTTTATTCAGTGCAAGATCGCTGTATTGTTCATCAATGTCCATCACCACATAACCCAGCTGCTCATTGGTCTGCAGGTATTGCGAGCTGATGTTGATTCCGGTTTGCGAAAAGATACTATTGATCTCGGAAAGAACACCGGGCACGTTCTGATGAATGTGCAAAAGTCGGTGATTGCCTGGATGGGCGGGCAAGGTGACTTCAGGAAAATTCACCGCCGTGGCACTGGAACCATTGTCGCTATATTTGACCAACTTCTCGGCCACTTCGACACCGATATTTTTCTGTGCTTCCATGGTACTGCCACCAACATGCGGGGTAATAATGCAATTGTCGAACTGCCTCAATGGTGAGAGAAACTCTTCAGCGTTTGACCTGGGTTCTTGTGGGAATACATCTATAGCAGCACCAGCAATCTGATTGTCCTGCAGGACTTGGGCAAGAGCATCTATATCCACCACGCTACCCCGGGAGGCATTGATGAGAACGGCACTGTCCTGCATCCAGTCCAGTTGACGAGCACTGATCATGTTTTTGGTCTGCGGGGTTTCCGGTACGTGCAGGCTGATCACGTCACAAGAACTCATCAATTCTTCCAAAGTGTCGAGTTGGGTCGCATTGCCCAAAGGCAACTTCATGGCAACATCGTAGAGAAAGACTTCCATGCCCATAGATTCCGCCAGCACACTGAGCTGTGAACCAATATTGCCATAACCAACAATACCCAGTTTCTTGCCGCGGGTCTCAAAAGATCCAATGGCGGCCTTTTGCCAGATACCACGATGCAGCAAAGCGTTTTTTTCAGGAATGCGCCGCAACAGCAGAATGGCCTGTCCAATGACAAGTTCGGCAACACTGCGGGTGTTGGAAAACGGTGCATTGAAAACGGGTATTCCTCGAACCAGCGCACTTCCAAGATCTACTTGGTTGGTTCCAATGCAGAAGCAGCCTACCGCCTGAAGTTTGCCCGCAGCCTGAAAAAGCTCCGGCCCGAGGCGGGTGCGGGAACGAATCCCGAGAAAATGGACCGAACCAATCTTTTCCAACAGCCGATCGCCTTCCAGAGAAGTTTTAAGGACCTCCACGTTGTCATAACCGGCTCGGGACAGGGTATCAAGAGCACTCCGATGCACTCCCTCAAGCAAAAGAAAGCGAATCTTGTCCTTGTCAAAGGAGGTTATCGGCGTCTGGGTCATGGCGGGGGATTACAGCCTGTTGATTGAGGCAAGAGGTAGCCGAATTATAGAAATTCTCAGACTTGAAATCCTGAAATGGTAGTTCGGTAACCAAATATCTCATGATACCATGTTCGGACTTGATTTATCGAAGGATTAGCTCTCGACTCTTAGGCTTCTCATCCGGCACAACTAACAACAAAGTCATTACACAGGCTTCGGTGAAATAACCTGCCGGGGAAGATTGATAGGCAATTTCGAGCTTGTTTTGATTTGATCACAGATGATTGCAAGAACAGCTTGTCAGCACCTTAGTTAGAATCTGCTGACAACAACCATGGCAGGGATAGGAAAGTGCAGCAAGCACAGTTTGAGCAGCAGAAAAATTCAGGCAATCCGGAATGGTTGTCGGCACTGGCAGATATAGTTGGCGAGCACTGGATCAGGACAGATGATGGAGACCTGCATAATTATGGTCAAGACTGGACCCGTCAATACATACCGAAACCAAAGGCTATTGTACTACCCAGGACTGCTTCAGAAGTGCAGGCGATAGTGCAACTGGCGAACAGAGCAGATTTTGCCCTCGTTCCCTCAGGCGGTCGAACCGGCCTTAGTGGCGGTGCAGTGGCCAGTAACGGAGAAGTGGTTATGGCCCTGGACCGTATGAATGCCATCAAAAGCTTCAATGCAGGGGACCGACAGGTGGTATGTGAAGCTGGTGTTATCACCAGACAGTTGCAACAGTTTGCCGAAGAAAAGAGCCTGTTTTATCCTGTGAACTTTGCTTCATCCGGCTCCAGCCAACTCGGAGGTAATGTGGCAACCAATGCCGGAGGCATCAAGGTCATTCGCTATGGACTGACTCGAAACTGGGTAGCAGGGTTGAAGGTAGTCACAGGATCGGGTGAACTGCTGGAACTGAATGGCGGCTTGACCAAAAATGCCACGGGTTATGACTTACGCCATTTGTTTATCGGTTCTGAGGGGACGCTGGGCATCATAGTCGAACTCACCCTCATTCTCACCAATCCCCCAAAAAATCCGGTAGTTTTATTATTGGGACTGCAAGACATGGCCAATAGCATGCAAGTTCTGCGATGTTTTCAGTCTGGCCTAGCCCTGACCGCATTCGAGTTTTTCTCGGACCTGGCCCTGGCTCATGTCATTGCTCACAAGCACCTGTCGCGACCGCTGAGTACCAAATGTTCTTTTTATCTTCTGATTGAGTTCGAACAGCTGGCAGAACTGGATATGGAGTCTGCCATGGAACTGTTTGAGCATTGCCTTGAACAAGGTTGGATCGAAGATGGCACTATTAGCCAGAGCCAGGCCCAAGCTAGTAACCTTTGGCATCTGAGGGAAGATATCTCGGAAACCATTGCCCGCTTTACTCCTTACAAAAATGACATCTCAGTCAAAGTCTCGGATGTTCCGACGTTTCTGGCCGATGTTGAAGCACTAGTCAATGCTGAATATCCAGATTTCGAGATAATCTGGTTTGGTCATATCGGCGACGGCAACCTGCACCTCAATATTCTCAAACCACCAGCACTGGAACCGGAATCCTTTTTACACAAATGCGCCACGGTATCAGAACATGTCTATGCCTTGGTGAAGCAATATGGCGGATCAGTCTCTGCTGAGCATGGTATTGGTCTTATCAAGAAACCCTTCCTGCATTATTCCCGTAATGAAGCTGAAATACGCTTGATGCGGGCAATCAAGAAAGGATTTGATCCAAACAATATCATGAATCCGGGCAAGATTTTCGATCCAGAGTAGTCACTGAAGCCACTCTCAATACCCCAGAGTGGCCTCTGATAACGAGCAAGTAATCGAATAGCAGCAATTCCCGCTAAAGGGTCGTCAGTGGGTTTGTGCCGATGATTTGAGGGTAATCTCAGCCAGAATGATGTCTGC
>JAPORB010000020.1 GCA_026710425.1 Gammaproteobacteria bacterium | reverse complement strand
AGCAGTAGAAGGGCGAGTTTGTAACCTGCTACAGAGGATGGTCGCCGCTGAAATCGTTCAGCACAAGTTAATCAAGGCTAGTACCAATATTGGCCATTGCCACGGGTTATTGAGAAGTTACGAAAATCATACAAAAATTCTGAGCCGACAAAGTTCGATCTCAATCATCTGTTCAGTTTACCGCAAGTGATTGGCTGCATGATTGCAGGTGACAAGGCATCTTTGCCTACTTTTTTGCGCTGCATTGATGTTTTGTGCTCCTATTTGGTTCCAATTGGGTCAGTTTTTTATGAATTACGGCTTTGCTTAACAGTGCCTTACGGCAAACATCAGCCCCATATCTTTAGTTTGACACGACAACTGTAATGCAGGAAGATTTGCCATTAGACAGTTAGCTCCTCTATTGTGCAATAGCAAACAAAGCTTACAGGTGCGACTCATGCTTCACAAAAGGTTGGATGGATGGTTGGTCAGATTTGGGTTATTCCTCCTGCTGTTTCCCAGCTATTTCCTGTTGGCCCAGGAAAAAGTGGATGAGCTGGAAGCCATCATGCCCCAAAATGAGACATTTTCAGTGGGGCTGGCTGGTGACGACCCGGCTCGGATTGGCCGCTACCTGATGGCCAGTGGTGCTTCCGGGGCCAGGATTTCTCCGGATGGTTCCTATATCGCCATGCGCCATAGCGCCTCAGGTGAACCGCAATTGTGGGTTATGCCCGCCTCTGGGGGGCAAATGCAACAGCTGACATTCGGCAGTGGAATTACTTTTTTTCGCTGGGCTCCCGATAGCCGATGGTTACTGTTTGGTGCCGATAACGACGGCAATGAACAGGAAAGTTATGCTCTGATTAGGGTGGACGGACTGCATCAGAGAAATGTTTTGCCACCAGTAACGGGTGGATTCCGCCAATTTGGTGATTTTTCTAATGATGGTCTTGATCTGTTCTACTCCTCTACGGAACGCAATGGACTGGACTTCGATATTTACAAGACTGAGTTGGCCAGCGGTGAAACTACCCTGTTGTATCAGGGCAGCTATGGTTACTATGCGCGCAATCTCTCGCCAGATGGACGGTTTCTCGTGGTAACCGAAGGTGTGGGTGAGGATGGCGACAATCTGTATTTGCTTGATACTGAATCACTTGAGCTGAGGGTAATTTCCAGGCCAGATCCACGCGCCAGCCATGGTAGCGGTGGTTTTGCCTGGTCGCCTGACAGTGCCGGGTTTTTTCTGGCTTCCAATGTGGATAGGGAGTATACGGCACTGATGTATTATGAGATAGACAGTGAGCGTCTGCGGATGGTTCAAGCCTTCGACAACGATGCAGGCGATGTGACATTGTGCGGCAGTAGCAGTGAGTTCCTAGCCTGGACCGTCAATATTGATGGGTTTGACACCCTGATGTACAAAGCCGTTGTTGACGAATCGGTGCAGACTGTTGGGGGCCTGCCGGAAGGTAACTATACAATAAACTGTGCCCGGGATAGCTCGGTCATGGCTATACATATCAGTGGTTGGCGCACTCCCGGTGATATTCACCACTTTGATTTTGACCAACAGACCTTACAGCGAGTTTTTGCTTCTAATCTTGCGGGGTTGGATCCAGATCGATTGATCAGGCCCGAGAGTATACGAATCCCTGCACGGGATGGGGTTATGCTTCAGGGACTGCTGTACCTGCCTGATTCTGGTTCCTATTCCGGAGAGGGTGCGCCACCAGTTATCTTTGAAGTTCATGGTGGACCTACAAGTCAATCCCGCCCTGTTTTCGATCCGATAGTCCAATACCACGTTGATCGCGGTGTTGCGGTCTTTGAACCCAATGTTCGGGGCTCAACCGGATTTGGCCGAACCTATGCCACGCTTGATGACCGTACGCGCCGCCTGGACAGTGTCAGTGACTTGGTGGATATGCTTGAGTTTTTCCGTATCGATGGCCGCGTAGATGTGGAGCGGGCAGCAGTAAGCGGCGGCTCCTATGGTGGTTATATGGTGAATGCAGTGCTCGCTGCCTTTCCTGGATTATTCAAGGCTGGTGTATCCCGGTATGGCATTGCTGACTGGGTTACCGGACTGGAAGTGGCCTCACCGCAATTGAAAGCCTCTGATCGTATTGAGTATGGTGATATTAACCTGCCGGAATGGCGCAGTTTCTATGAGACCAATTCACCCATTGTGCAAGCTGATCGTATAGAGGTACCAGTTTTATACTCACACGGTGAGATGGATTCGCGTATTGATGTCGCTGAGTCGGAAACCATGGTGCGTGCCTTGAGGGCAAATGGTATCAACGCACCATTTATCCGCATTCCTGATGAGGGTCATGGCTGGCGCAAGTTGATAAACCGTCAGTTCTATTATCGTCGTGAAGCCGAGTTCATCGAATCAGTGTTGAATCTGTAAACGCTGTGTTCAGGAATTAAAAACAAAGAGTCGAATCAAGTCAGTTGGCATTAGTCCGTTTGCTGATATCTTCACAGAAATTACATTTCAGTTAGATTTTGCAGCTGTGACTGCTTGGCACTTCCATAAATTCTTTGGCCAGGTGGAAGTAGATTCTGTTTGAATCGACAATGGGCAATGTAATGTCAGACTTGGTTTTATGAGCATAAAAATCAATATTCTGATAAATTATGCATCGTAACCATCTGAGATGTTAGTGATTTATAATATGTTTATATTGACTTATGGATGGGTGCAATCCTGCCCCTAAAAGTAGTGGGGGACTGCTACTGGTTTGTTTGATTTGGTTTTGTATTTTGCTTGGAATGTCCATGATTAGTGTGTTTTATGGGAAGGTAGCTAATGTTTTCTCAAGGATTCCTTCTGCCTCTCATGAAAAGAAACTGTGAAATGTAAATTGCGGGGAAACTCAGTGAGTAAATCAGCCAAAAAAAACATCACTGATGGTCAACTCGTCATTGAACAAAGCAGAGATGCACTGTGGCCAAACTATAGCCCGCCGCAGGATCTTCTTTTCAGTCATGGTGTCGGCAGTGAGTTGGTTACTGAAAATGGTGAAGTCTATCTGGATTTTCTCAGTGGCATCGCAGTCACCGCTTTTGGTCACTCCCATCCCCATCTGGTAAAGGCGTTACAGTCCCAGACTGAAAAGCTCTGGCACCTCTCCAATATATTTCGCATACCCGCAAGTGAAAGGTTTGCAGGCCAGTTGGTTCAACACAGTTTTGCTGACCGGGTGTACTTTGCCAATTCCGGCACCGAAGCTATTGAGGCGGGCATCAAGGCGGTACGAGCCTACCAGGCAGGTATCGGACATAAAGAAAGATTTCGACTGCTGGGATTTACAGACAGCTTTCACGGTCGCACCATTGCCGCTGTAGCTGCATCGGGCAACCCTGGCTATATGCAGAACTTTGCTCCAACTGATCATGGGTTTGACCAGGTTCCTTGGGGTGACCTGAAAGCAGTTAAGGCAGCAATTAGTCCGCAGACTGCCGGCATATTGATCGAAACAGTGCAGGGCGAAGGAGGCATTAGACCGGTGAACCGAGACTTTCTGGCGGGATTAAGAGCACTTTGTGATAGCCATGGACTGCTCCTTATGCTGGATGAAGTCCAATGCGGAGCTGGGCGTACCGGTAAGCTATTTGCTCATGAAAATTTTGAAATCCAACCCGATGTGCTGGCTGCAGCCAAGGGCCTTGGCGGCGGTTTTCCCTTGGGAGCCTGCCTGGCCACCGAGTCTGTTGGAAAACATATGGTAGTGGGAACGCATGGCAGTACCTTTGGTGGCAATCCTTTGGCCATGGCGGTGGGCAATGCAGTGCTTGATTTATTACTGGAGCCTGGTCTCCTGGATGAGGTTTCCCGCAAGGGGGCAGAACTTAGAACTGCGCTTGAAAACCTGGTTACCGCACATCCCTCTGTACTGGAGCGTGTCACTGGTATGGGACTGATGATAGGCGTGAAGTGCGTCGTGCCTAATGTGGATCTCATGGCAGCATTGCGAACCAACAGGTTGCTGGTGGGCAGGGCTGGGGACAACATGATCCGTCTATTGCCACCACTTAATGTCTCTGATGCGCATTTGGAGCAGGCACTAAATACCATCACAGACACTATTGAGAAGCTGGCTTAAAGAAAGCATGAATATACCAGATCCAGGGGAATGGATTGATTCCCGACAATCCCACCTGATCAAAACACTGATGGAGCTTTCAGCCATCAATTCCGGGACCACCAATCTACAAGGGCTGGCTCATATGGAGAATGCCTTCAGCGAGCTGTTTCAGCCGCTTTCAAGTGAGGTTGAGATCATCGCTTCGGAACAAGCGAAGGAGGCAGATCATCTAGGCAAAGTTCATACCAGGAGCTATGGGAATATGCTGCGTTTTTGCAAAAGACCCGATGCCCCGATCCAGGTACTGTTGGTTGGCCATATGGATACAGTATTTCCATTTGATTCATTGTTCCAGAATCCAATAAAGCTGGATGATAATGTTCTGAATGGTCCGGGTGTAGCCGACATGAAAGGCGGTATTCTCGTGATGTTGACTGCACTTGAGGCTTTCGAGGGAGTTTCGGGTTGTGAGCGACTGGGCTGGCAAGTATTGCTTAATGCTGATGAAGAAACTGGTTCACATGGTAGCAGACGCATGCTGGTGAGTGCCGCAGATACTGCTCATGTAGGGATGATTTTTGAGCCGGCCCTGGCTGATGGCACATTGTCCCGGGTGCGCAAGGGTTCCGGCAACTTTACCCTTATCGCTCATGGACATTCAGCGCATGCCGGCAGAGAGTTTGAAAAGGGGGTAAATGCTATTCTTGCTCTTAATCAGGCCATGGCTCAACTGGCGGCACTGACTGACCTCTCCCGCGGGATCACTGTTAACGTGGCGCGAATCAGTGGTGGCTCTGCATTCAATGTGATACCAGATACCGCCGTGTGTCAGTTTAATATCCGCTGTGCTCTGAGGCAGGATCAGCAACAGTTGAAACTAAGGCTGGAAGAAATGCTGGAGCAGTGGAATACAAATGGTGATGTTCGCTTCGAACTGCATGGAGACTTTACTCGACCACCAAAACAAGTCAGCCGGGCGCACCAGTTGCTGATGGACTGGTTGGTGGAGTGTGGAGAAACACAGGGAATCGACATTGCCTTCAAGGATACTGGAGGCTGTTGCGACGGCAATAACCTAGCTGATGCCGGACTGCCCAATCTTGATACCCTGGGAGTACTTGGAGGCCATATTCATACTGCAGACGAGTTCATGCTAATGGACAGCCTGGCCCAGCGTGCCAAGCTGAGCTTGGCCTTGTTACAACGACTTTTGCTGGACGGCGACCAGTTGCTCGCCTTGCGAGAGCCAGATTTATGTTGATACGCTGTGCTACCGCCAATGATTTGGATCAGCTCTTGGATATCTCTGCTTCGATACCAACGGGCATGACCTCTATGCCCTTTGACAAGGCAGTATGGGAAAAGAGGCTGGCAGCAGTGGAAACCGACTTGCAGAAACCGCCTGATTTGGATTTGGAACGAAACTACCTATTAGTACTGGAGGATCCTCAATCCAGTCGGATAGTCGGAACCGCTGGAATTAAGACTGCAGTAGGACTTACTTATCCCTTCTATAATTACAGATTATCCAGTGAAGTAAAAATCTCGCAAGAGTTGGAAATTCGATCCAGCACCAAGTTATTGAATCTGATGAATGATTTCACTGGTCAAACAGAGTTGATTTCACTCTTCCTACTATCGGAGTATCGTTCCCGCCATACCGGCAAATTCCTGTCCCTCTGCCGATTCCTGTTTATGAGTGACTTTCCCGAGCGCTTTAGTGATGTGATATTTGCTGAGATAAGGGGTTGGCTGAATCAGCAGGGTAAATCTCCGTTCTGGGAGTCAGTGGGCAGAAAATTTTTCAAGCTACCCTTTGCAAGAGCGGATTACCTGAACGCTGTTCATGGCTCGGGATTCATCTCCGATCTGATGCCTCGCTTTCCGCTATACTTGGAGTTGCTACCAGAGGAAGCTATTGAGGTCATCGGCAAACCCCATGACGATGCTGTCCCGGCAAAAAAGATTCTGGAACATGAAGGTTTCAGATGTGAGGGAGTGGTAGATATTTTCGATGGTGGACCAATCATGCAGTGCCATCGGGATAATATAAGGTCTATGAAGCAGATACGACTGATGACAATTGATTCGCTGACTACTCGAAGAGGCGATGAAGTAAATCAGCCACTGTGTATCCTCAGTAATAGAAGACTAAAGGACTATCGGCTGACGTTGTCATATGCTGATTTTTTCAATGAGGATTCTCTTGCAATCCCAAAAAGCACTGCCGAACTATTGGGTGTGGAAGTTGGCAACACTATTCGTTTGCTAGAAGTAAGGTCTTGATGTAATGGAAGCCAGACAGCAACATTTTGTCGACGGCAAGTGGGTTACGGGTGGTAGTCATTACTTTGAATCTCTCAGTCCGATTGATAACTCATTATTATGGCGTGGTAGTGCGGCAAAGTCTGCACTTGTACTCAGGGCATTGGCTGCGGCACATGCGGCTTTGAATTCTTGGCGTGAACTTAGTATTGAGCAGCGAAAGGGTTTTATTGACCGCTTTGTAAAAAAGCTCAAGGCAAACCATGATCAGTTGACACAGATACTTCACCTGGAAACTGGCAAGCCAGTGTGGGAGTGTAAAACTGAAATTGCCTCGATGCAGGCCAAAGCCGATATTTCTTTCAGGGCCTATGCTGAGCGTACTGGTGAGCGGCAGACAGAAACAGATGGGATTCAGCTAACTCTTGCACACAAACCTATCGGCGTCTTTGTGGTACTCGGACCCTATAATTTTCCCGGCCATCTCCCCAATGGGCATATCATCCCAGCCCTGCTGGCTGGAAATACTATAATCTTCAAACCTTCCGAGCTGACTCCGTTGTTCGGTGAGTTAGTGGTGCAATGTTGGGAGCAGGCCGGTCTGCCCCGAGGAGTGCTCAATCTGGTGCAGGGCGAGGCTGATACAGGTCGTCTGTTGGCTGGGCTGGATGGTATTGATGGACTCCTGTTTACTGGAAGTTCCAAAACAGGACATGCCATTCACAAGGCATTCGCAGGTCAGCCGCACAAGATGCTGGCCTTGGAAATGGGTGGAAACAATCCGCTGGTCGTGAACCGGGTGGCTGATACCCCTGCCGCTGTCTATAGCATACTTCAGTCCGCTTTTATTACTGCCGGACAGCGTTGTACTTGTGCCCGTCGGTTGATTCTGGTTCGCCATGCGCAGAATGAGGTATTGCTGAGTGCACTTTTGAGTGCTTTGAAAAAGCTCAAGATTGGCTTTGATAATGATTGTTTCATGGGGCCAGTCATATCCAATCAGGCTGCTGAGCAGTTGATGGCCTTTTACATGGACCTGTTGGCCAGTGGCGGCAAGAGCCTGAAGCCGTTGCAAAGACCTTTCAGTGATAAACCCTTGCTTCATCCTGGCATTGTGGATGTCAGCGACATTCCACACAACAGCGATGCAGAATGTTTCGGACCATTGCTGCAACTTAAATGGGTTGATTCCCTGGAAGCGGCCATTGAGCATGCTAATGATACAGAATACGGTTTGTCTGCGGGTCTGCTCAGCGATGTTTCGTCTGATTGGGAGCTATTCAGGCACCAAATTCGAGCTGGTATCGTGAATTGGAATCGTCCACTGACTGGAGCCAGCGGGTCTGCTCCATTTGGTGGCATTGGTGCCAGCGGCAACTACCGGCCTGGTGCCTGGTATGCAGCTGATTACTGTGCTTATCCTATGGCAGGCATGAGTAGCCCGATCATGACCCTTCCCGAAAGACTTACGCCAGGCATTGAACTATGAGTGGGAGCATTGCATGGGAGGTCAACTTTGATGGCCTGGTCGGGCAGACCCATAACTACGCCGGACTCTCCTTTGGCAATGTGGCCTCCGCCTCTCATGGTGGACAAGTGTCGTCTCCCAGACGAGCGGCTTTGCAGGGGCTGGAGAAAGCCTGGTCCTTGGCCCGGATGGGGTTTAAGCAGGCGATTTTGCCTCCTCAGGAAAGGCCGCACATTCCCACCTTGCGCCAGCTAGGATTTTGCGGCAGCAATGAGGAGGAAGTACTGAGTCAGGCAGGTCAGAAGGCACCACATCTGCTGGCGGCAGCCTGCTCGGCTTCCAGCATGTGGGTTGCCAATGCCGCTACGATTTCACCTTTTGCCGATACTGCCGATGGCAACACGCACCTTACCCCGGCTAATCTCTGTTCTATGTTTCACCGCTCCATAGAGCCGTGTGTTACTGGTCGGGTGTTGCGTGCTGTGTTTGCTGATTCCAGTTTCAGGCATCATCCGCCGTTGCCAGCTGGTGCCCACTTTGCTGATGAAGGGGCAGCCAATCATACCCGTTTTTGTTCTGACTACGACTCGGCAGGAGTGTCGCTGTTTGTATATGGAGATGATCAGGTGCCAGCTACCCGACGCCCGCAACAGTTTCCAGCCCGACAGACTTTGGCAGCCTCTGAGGCTATTGTCCGCCACCATGGTCTGGAACCATCACGCGTGATATATGCCCGGCAGAATCCCGAAGCCATTGATGCCGGTGTTTTTCATAATGATGTCATAGCCACTGGTAATCGTCAGCTTCTGTTTCATCATGAGCAGGCTTTTGTGGACACTGCGAAAGTTAAAGAGCAATTGCAAGAAGCACTGAAGGTAGAACTGCAGGTCATTGAGGTCGCAGCCAAAGCGGTTTCACTGGAGCAAGCCGTACGCTCCTACCTATTTAATTCGCAATTACTCAGTTTGCCTGATGACGATTCCGGGGCCTTGCTGCTGGCACCGATTGAATGTAAGAAAGACAATACAGTGCATCGGTATCTGCAAGAGCTGGAAGTTTCAGGAGCGGGCATCAACAGCGTACAGTATGTTGATTTGGGTCAGAGTATGAACAATGGTGGTGGGCCTGCCTGTCTGCGTTTGCGGGTAGTAATGAATGACAGTCAGATCAGGAATTGTCAGGCCCACGTGTTTATGGATGACTGCTTGAACCAGGAATTGCAAGCTTGGATCAACAGACACTATCGTGATTCCCTGGCTCCATCTGATTTGACAGATCCTGCTTTACTGATGGAATGCAGGACTGCATTGGATGAACTCAGTCAGCTGCTGAACATCGGCTCGGTATATGACTTCCAGCGTGAACCTTTATAAAATGCTTTGCAATGTAACTCCGCTCATTCTACTGTGCTGCAAAATATCCTCAATCTCCAGACCGAGGTCTATATCATGAAGATTCTATCTATATTCATCTTTGCAGTCTTTTTGAGTATCAGTGTGCAAGCTGGTCCGAAGCTCTATATATTCGATTGCGGTCATCTGAACATTCCCGTGCTCAGTGCCTTTGGTCTGGAAAATGATGAGACTCCGGTTAGGGAGTTGTTTGTGCCTTGCTACCTCATCAAGCATAAAGGTGAACTGATGATCTGGGATGCTGGTTTGCCGCTGGACATGGTGGGGCCGCGACTTCCCGATGCCAATGGCTGGTATGAATCCTCAATTATCGACCAGCTTGCCATAATGAAAATAACTCCTGAGGATATTGACTTAGTGGCATATTCGCATTTTCATTACGACCATGTTGGAGCTGCCAATGCTTTCGCCAGATCCAAACTGCTCATCCAACAGACGGAGTTTGATGCTGCCTTTGCGATCCCACAAACTAATCCGGTATTCAGGCCTGAGCTCTATGACAAGTTGCATGAGTCAGAGAAGATTTTGCTGGAAGGAGACTATGATGTTTTCGGTGATGGCAGTGTTATGATTATTTCCGCACCGGGTCATACGCCCGGTCACCAAGTGCTGAAAATTGAACTTGAAGAATTCGGTCCCTTGGTGCTCTCTGGCGATCTTTATCACTTTGAGGCAAGCCGTCGGTTGCGCCGCACACCGGTATTCAACACGAGTGCGGAACAGACACTGGAATCCATGGACAAAGTGGAAGCCCTTATTGAAGAGAGTGGAGCTACCTTTTGGATCGAACACAATCTGGAACTGGCACAATCGTTGGAACTCGCTCCTGACTTTTATGAATAATGTCAATAGTGGGCTGACCCACAGGGATTTGCGCTGTGGCCAAAATAGGACTAATTCCCTCCAAGTTGTGTTCAACTTCTCACTTTCTCAATGCAATCAGTCATAATTCGGTTAAAAGATTCTACCTGAAGTCAATTTTCGGCCATTTTAGGTTGGGGTGAAATTTAATCAAAAACGAAGAATATGCCGAAAAGTAGGCCATAATAGTCCTTTTTTTGGGGTAAAGTTCTTTTGAGGATGCCCTTTGGCCCATATAAATTAAGGGCTATAGAACAACGCAACTGCCTCCGGTCAGTCAGTTTGTTTACCGCTTGCCTGGTTGACTTTATTGTATTGCATTCTGCCCTAATAGTTAGAAACCACTGATACTAGATTTAATAGGAGTAGCAGTTGGATCGTACTGA
>JAPORB010000021.1 GCA_026710425.1 Gammaproteobacteria bacterium | reverse complement strand
CCCACCTGAAGATAATTTTTGGGCATTTTGGCTTGGGGTGGAATTTCATCAAAACAAAGAATATGCCGAAAAGTAGGCAATAATGACCATTTTTTTGGGGTAAAGTTCTTTTGAGGATGCCCTTTGGCCATATGAATCAAGGGTTTCAGAACAACGTAACTGCCTCAGTATAAGACAAGCAACTTAAATTCGGCCAGCTAGCGATTGCTGATATTGATTTGGAGTACCGCGATGACATCCCCGTTGCGTTGCGTGGATTGCAATATCTTTACACTGATAAGAATGAAGAGCTGTTTGAGATACTGGAGAAGTACTTCTGCCGGTAAACAGACCCATAATACGGGTCGTCATGGGATGGATTTGTGGCGAATCTTGGTGTTAGCGGTATTGAAGCAAGGTTTGGGTTGCGACTATGACCGATTGCACTGGGCGGCGAACAGGGATTCGGCGGTGCGACTAATGATTGGACATGATGAGTTTGATGATAATGAGCGATACACACTAAAGACGCCGAAGCGCAATGTATCGTTGCTATCACCTGCGAAGTCGCTGATGAAGATAGAGCTTTGGATGTTGAACACACCAGTAAAGAGGTAATACCAGATTATGGATTCGGCAGGAAATAATTAATAAACAGAGCAGCACGGGGATTCACTAACAATTCTTACGAACTTTAAGCAGGCCCTGCAAGCAGTTTGGTAAAGTTAAAGTCCGACCGAAATCAACTCGATCAGCTGCATTACTGGTGCTGGATACACCCCCAGAAAAAGCAGCAGCCCAGTCAGCACCGTCAACACCCCGTAACCACCCAGGCTGGGTTCGTCATGCGCCTGGCCAGATTCATCGACGGGCATCACCATGCGGTAGACAATGCGTAAATAATAGTAGAGGCCGATCCCGCTACCGAGAATTAGTGCCCCCAACAAAAGCCACATGGATGCTTCTACCCCGGCCAAGAACAGATAAAACTTGCCTATGAAACCAACAGTAAGAGGTATTCCAGCCAACGATAGCAGCATGGCGGTGAATACAGCAGCCAACCAGGGTGAACGCCAAAATAGTCCACCATAGTCATTGATGTGGTCCTTCTCGCTACTACTGTCAGAAACAGCTGAAGCCACGCCAAAGGCTCCCAGGGTCATGATTATGTAGGCCAACAAATAAAAACTCACCGCCTCAATGCTAATGCTCCCCTCAACATGGTAATCGGCAATGATCGCAATCAATACATATCCCATGTGAGCAATGGAAGAGTATGCCAGTAGTCGCTTAATGTTTTGCTGCAGCAAAGCCAACAGATTGCCGACCAGGATGGAAGCCCCGGCCAGTATCGACAGTACCAGCAGCACCCCACTAAACTGCAAGGCATCGGACATCCCGATAAATCGTAGCAGTACAACAAACATGGCAGCCTTGCCCACAGTCGCCAGGTAGGCGGCAGCTGGAATGGGCGCACCCTCGTATACATCTGGTGTCCACAAATGAAAGGGGGCCAAGGACAGCTTAAAGGCTATGCCGGCAATAATCATAAGAAGTGCCAGTGTCGAGAACCCCACGCCTAGGCCTGCACTCTCTGCAGCGGTTAGCGATACCAGCGAGGTGAAACCCAGCGTTCCGGTTTGCGCATATACCAAAGCCATTCCAAACAACAGAAACCCGGAAGCCGCGGCAGAAAGTACCAAGTATTTGACCGAAGCCTCCAAGGGAAATTTGGCACTATCCTTTACATGCACCGGGTAGGCAATCATGCCATAAAGCGACATGCTGAGTGTCTCCAGCCCCAACAGCATACTGACAAAATGATTACTGCTAACCATAACAACAGCACCAATACTGGCCACACCTAGCAACAGAAAATATTCCTCGCGCTGATCCGGTAGCTGCCGCAAATAGGAATAACTGAGCAGTGCAATAAATATTGCACTGGCGCAGGTCACGATGGTAAAGAATAGGCTGTACTGATCAATGATTAATAACGGAGTAACCTGCCACCCACCTTGCTTACTACCCATCAGCAACATCCACGCCGCTGTGACAGCAGCCACCAGTAATCCGGCAACAGTAATGGATACAGTCAATGTGTAATGACGCTGAATACCGATAAAGGTCATGACGAGCACAGCGGTACCGGTAACCAGCAACAGTGGCAACAAGGGAAACAGATCAGCCACAGTCATGGTCATGGTGTAGCTCCCAACAGGACGGGTGGCACTAACTCAGTCCCCACCGCAACAGACTCGACAGTTGTGGTGGAATTGGCTGTCAACACATCACTCAAAGTGCCCGCTGAAAGATCCAAAAAGGACTGAGGGTGCAGCCCCATCCATACCAGGCCAATCATCATGACACCAAAAAAAAGCATCTCCCGTTTTGTCAGATCAGTTAGCTTGCTCTCGTCAATGCTGCTATTGTTGTATTTCCCCTGAAAGACTTGCTGTAGTACCCATAGAGAATAGACCGAGGCCAGTACCAAACCAAAACAGGCAATCACAGTGAGCCAAAGGTTGGCTTGGAAGGCTCCCAGCAAAGACAAAAACTCCCCGACAAAATTACCCAGTCCAGGCATGCCAAGGGCCGCCACTGAAAAGAACATGGCTACAACAGCCATACGTGGCACCCGAACCCAGAACCCACCCATTTCCGTCATATTCCTAGTATGTATGCGATGCTGAAGACCACCAGCCAACATGAACAGGGCCGCCGCACTGAGACCATGGGCCAGCATGGTCATGACCGCTCCCTGCAGAGCCAACTCATTCAAGGCAAATACCCCTAGCATCACAAAGCCCATATGACTGACACTGGTATAGGCAATCAGACGCTTAATATCCTGCTGTGCAAAGGCCACTTTGGCACAATATAAAATGCTGATTGTCGCCAACGTCATGGCCACTGGCGCAAATTCCATGGCTGCTTCTGGAAATAGGGGCACGACAAAGCGAATCAATCCGTAGGCACCAGTCTTGAGCAAGATGCCGGCCAGAATTACGCTGCCTGCCGTGGGTGCCTGGCTATGAGCGTCCGGCAACCAGCTATGAAATGGTATGCTTGGCAATTTGGTGGCAAAGGCGATGAAAAAACCTAGCATAATCAACAGCTGCGTCTCTCCCGAGGTACTAACCCTCATTAAATCCTCATAACTGAAACTCATTACACCGAACTGCAAGTAATGGAAGTAAGCCATAATCAGAATCGACACCAGCATCAACATGCCGGTAACCTGGGTGAAAATGAAAAATTTCATTGCCGCATAATTTTTATTCTCATGCCCCCAGATAGCGATAATGAAATACATCGGGATCAGCATCACTTCCCAGAAAAAGAAAAACAGAAACAGGTCCAGAGCTGTGAACACTCCGACTACACCGGCCAGAGTCCACAGCAAGTTGAAGTAGAAGAACCCCGCTCGTTCAGTGATCTCGTCCCAGGCTGCACCAATAGCAATAAGACCAAGAAATGCAGTCAGAATAATGAGCAGCAGACTCAAGCCGTCCACGGCCAGATAAAACGAAATACCAAAGCGCGGCAGCCAAGAAACATCAATAACAGTTATCCAACCTTTATCTTCGCCCAACAGGTCGAGCATCAAAAGAAGTACGCCGAACACCGTGACCAATGCAATGATACGCGGTAGGGCAGGATTGAACCTGTCGCTCAACCAAGCCAACAGGCCACCTATAATCAATAGGGAGATCAGGGCAGCCAGAATCATGACAGCACCCCGAGACAAACAATCAGAACAAGCGAGGCTGCCACACTGAGTGCATACCAGCGCAGATATCCAGTCTGGGACCTCACCACCAACTTGTGCGCGGCTTGTGTAATTACCATCAGTACCGCATAGCCCTGATCAATGATGTCTTTCGCATTAAGTCGGGCCAGAGCGGTAAACGGAAACACAAACAGACGGTCATATAGCCAGTCCATAGCCCAGCCACTTCGCCAGAGCCGATGCAGATCGCTAGCTAATGGAAGTGTCATCAGCCGCTCCACCGAAAAGGACTTTGAGCCGAAAAGTAACCAGGCAAGCCCAATACCAAGAAGCGGTACGGCAATCATAATGCCTTCAATCAGGAGGCTGGCATGGTGCTCCTCATGACCAGTTCCGTGGGAGAAAACTGCTTCTACAGGAATGTGGATATAACCTCCAGCCAGTGCCAGCACCATCAGGATGAGCAGTGGCAACGACATATTCCAACCACCATACTCACCCTCGCAGTGGTGACCCCGATTGGCACCAAAGAACACTATAAACATCAGCCGGAATGTATATAGTCCGGTCAGGAAAGCTCCAGCAACTCCACCCAGCCATAACCAAAACCCTGGCCCTTCCAACTCCAATGCCGCCAGTAGGATTTCATCCTTGGAAAAGAAACCAGAGGTAAATGGAAAGGCAGTGAGGGCTAGACTGCCAATCAGAAAGGAAGCAAAAGATACCGGCAGTACTTTCCGTAAAGCCCCCATCCTGAAAATATTCTGCTCGTGATGCATAGCCAGAATCACCGACCCGGAGCCAAGAAAGAGCAATGCTTTGAAGAAGGCATGGGTCATCAGATGAAAAATTGATGCCGACCAAGCACCCACACCCAAGCCCAGAAACATATAACCAATTTGGCTCACCGTGGAAAAGGCCAGAATGCGCTTGATATCGGTCTGGGTCATGGCAGTGAAGCCCGCCATTAGCAGCGTAACAAGACCAATCCAGGCTACCAGCAGCTGCACAGTCGGTGCCAGTTCAAACAAGACATGAGTTCGAGCGATTAGGTAGACCCCAGCGGTGACCATGGTTGCCGCATGAATCAGGGCCGAGATGGGAGTTGGGCCAGCCATGGCATCGGGCAGCCACGTTTGCAGCGGTAGCTGTGCCGACTTGCCTACAGCTCCGCCCAGCAGCAACAGGGCGGCAATGGCGGCAGTAGTGCTGCCAGTACCCCATGCCACCTCGGCTCCGTGCATCAACTCCTGGATATTCAGTGTTCCGAAATGAGCAAATAGTAAAAACAAACCAATTGCCATTGAAGTATCACCAACCCGAGTTACCACAAAAGCCTTGCGGGCTGCATAGCCGTTTTCTGGTTTTGTATACCAAAAACCGATCAGTAGATAACTGCACAGACCCACCCCTTCCCAACCCAGATACAACAACACCAGATTGTCACCCAACACCAGCATAAGCATGGCGGCAACAAAGAGATTCATGTAGGAGAAAAAACGGCTGTAGTCAGGATCTTCATCCATATAGCCTGTGGCGTAGACATGAATCAGAAAGCCGACACCGGTAATGACAAGAATCATGACCAGCGACAGACCGTCAAGATAATAGGTAAAACCCGGATTGAAGCTGCCCACCTCCATCCAGCTAAATGTTTCAACTATATGGAAGTCAAGACCGCTTCCTAGGAAGCTGACTGCAATCAAAGCAGCCACAGAAAATGAAAGCCCAACCGAGCCTGCACCAATCAGGGCCACCAGTGTCCTTGGCAAGCAACCAAAGCTGAGCACCAGAATGAGAAAACCGGCCAGCGGTAAGGTTGGCAATAACCAGATCAGATCAAGCATGAAGTCGCTTCCCTGCCCCTGGTCTAGCCTTTCATCGTACTGAGTACATTGATGTCAACAGTCTGATAATGTCGAAACATCTGAATGATCAGCCCAAGCCCCACAGCCACTTCGGCAGCCGCCAGGGTAAGAATCATCAAAAACATTACCTGGCCCTCGGCATGGCCCCAGCGGGCACCCGCCACGATAAACGCCAATCCGCTAGCATTGAGCATGATTTCCAGGGACATTAGCACGAACACAACGTTGCGTCGGGTCAAAACACCAATCAGACCCAGTACAAACAAAATGCCGGCAAGAATCAGACCATGTTCAATAGGGATACTATCCATTACGGTAATGTTATGTCGATTTTTTTGTGCAGTTATTGGCAACAAGTTCCGCTGAGATAATGCGAACTACTGCCATTACAGGTCTATTATCAATCAATATTAATTTTAATCTGACTAGTACTCTTCTTGATGTATTTAACATCACGCTACAACCAGTCTGATCTGCATTGGTGATGATGAATAGGATCTTTTTCAATGCTGTTTCAAAACTAACAAATGCCAGTTTTTATATTGCCTTGAAGATCGGTCCGGTATTCAATTCCTCTTGTACAATACCAGCCGTTTCTTGCTTGCCAGTTCTTACTGTTTTTTGGCTAGGTGATAGGCTGAAACCAATCCGGCCAACAACAGTATGGAAGCCAGTTCCACCGCCAGAACATAAGGGCCGAACAGTAGTGCACTGACTTCCAACACACCAACCCGCTGATAATGAATAACATGGTCAGTACCACTAATCACTGTCAACAACTGTCCCAGTAGAATGGCTGCCAGTAAAGCGGGCATCGCAAACTCCCTGGGTAACAGCCAACCCCGCTCCTGCTCCCGAGTATGCTGTCCAAGGTTGAGCATCATGATCACAAACAGGAACAGCACCATGATGGCACCAGCATAAACAATTGCTTCCAGCACCGCTGCAAAAGGGGCACCCAGTACATAAAAAACTACCGCAACGGACAATAGCGATAAAATCAGGTAAAGTAGAGCATGCACAATGTTGGTCTGTACAATGACAGCCAAAGTGGCAATGACAGCTATCGATCCTGCCAGGTAGAAAAGGACTGTCATGGCATCAGACTCCTCACATCCACCGGTGCTGCCTCGTTTCGGGCCTCACCCTTGTCCTTGCCTTTAATCTGCATGCCAGCTATCCGATAGTAGTTGTAGTCGTGGTATTTTCCAGTGCCGTCAATCAGCAGATCCTCCTTCTCCCAGACCATGTCTTGTCTTACATACTCGGCCATCTCAAAATCTGGTGTTAGCTGGATGGCATTGGTAGGACAGGCTTCCTCACAAAATCCGCACATAATGCAGCGAGAAAAATTAATACGAAAAAACTCCGGATACCAGCGGCCATCCTCCATCTCGGCTTTTTGCAAAGCAATGCAATCCACTGGACAAGCCACTGCACACAAATTACAGGCCACACAGCGTTCCTCACCATCAGGATCCCGACTAAGGATAATTCGACCACGCCAACGCGGAAACATATAAGGCTGCTCATCCGGATACTCTACCGTGTCCTTGCGATCAAACAGCTTCATGAACACACCCCAGAGGGTAACCATTTGGCTTAGCAGGGTGTCTTTAATCAGAGTAAATATTTTCTTCACTGGCTCAATACTCACAATTGGATTATTGACTTAATTATATTAAATACCTTATGTTCCATTACAATACTTCAAACAGGCGTCGATGACATTCACGTGGTTGACTGAAAAGTTAGTACCTATTTCTTTCCTAACTTAAAGAGTAATTCACTGATATAAGCTTCAATACTTGTAGCACTTACAGCAAAATAATGGCCCCAGTTACCAACAAATTGATAAGTGACAGCGGCAACAGGAACAACCAGCCATAAGTCATCAGTTGGTCATAGCGCGGTCTGGGTATGGCTGCCCTTAGCAAGATAAAGAATGCAATAAACACAATGCTCTTTAGCGCAAAGCACAGTACCGGAGGCAAAAAATCCGGACCATGCCAACCACCAAAGAACAGGACCGTAATTAGAGATGATACCAACACCAGTCCCAGATATTCACCGACAAAGAACATTCCAAATTTCATGCCGGAGTATTCCGTGTGATAGCCAGCGCAGATTTCCTGTTCGGCTTCCGGAATGTCAAAAGGCAGACGATGGCTCTCGGCCACCCCAGCGATTAGGAAAATCACAAATCCGATAAACTGGGGGATCACAAACCAAAGTCCTTCCTGGGCTGCCACGATATCGCGCAGGTTGAAACTGCCCGATAGAGCCACTACCCCAAGCAGCGAAATCCCCATAAATACTTCATAGCTCACCATTTGAGCTGCGGCTCGCAGGCTTCCGAGCAGGGCATACTTGTTATCCGAGGATAGACCGCCCAGCATAACTGAATAGGCACCCAAGGATGCCATGGCCAATATAAACAGTATCCCGATATTCGAATCAATGACACCGATATTGGGAGCAAAAGGGACTACCGCAAAACTCAGCAGGATTACGGTCATAATAATGGCAGGGGCCATTACAAAACTGAATCGATCTGCAAAGGGCGGCACCCAGTCTTCTTTGGTGAAGATTTTGATCATGTCTGCCACTACTTGCAGCGAGCCACCCCAGCCCACTCGATTGGGTCCCAACCGTTCCTGCCAGAAGCCCAAAAGACGCCGCTCTACGGTTATCAGCAATGCCGATACCATAATTACCACTCCAAGGATAAGTGCAATGGTCAAACCGGAGCCAATGTCCAGATTCATGGTTTGCTCTCCTGATGCAGATCGCTGACGATCAGCCCAGTCAGACTTCGCAACTGATTGCTTCCCTCAACCTTGCTCAGCCGCAGCTCGGCAGGCAAAGCATAAAAATCCAACGATGCATCGGCATACAGGGAAACTGTACCTGGTTTGATTAGGGTACGAATACAGACGGTAACGGTAGCCACCTCACCTGCTTCATTGCCTTTGCTCAGACTCACCTGATCTCCCTGCTTCACATCCAAAGTTTCGGCATCCATGGGAGACAGGCTGATATAAGAACAAGTCATGCGTTCTGCAATGGCTGGTGACCTGGCACTCAGCTCATCACTGCCGAATAGTTGCATGGAGCGTGTCATACCGAACATCCTGTCGGTTAAGACATCAGGATCGGAGCCTTGCCCGCCGGGACTGTTGTCATAGTCATGCCCATCATCCGCAGGGACAGAATCAGCACACTCCTCGGGCTGTAGGTAGGATCCTGTCTCTGTGCGCTCAATCAGTAGCAAACCGGGATCCCCCTGCTTCAGTTCTCCATTGATCTCATCTTGGAACTTGCTGATTGACTGGTTAGAATTCCAGCTCGGCGACCAGGAGGCGGCCAATACCGAGGAATCTCGCGTCGCCGGCATACCTTCCATAGAGAAGGACATGACGGATTGGTGGTCTTCAGGTTGTTTGGGTTCGTGTACATTGATATTGGCAATGATGGCCGTCCGCCCGCTATAGCGATGCGGCTGGCGCGGTACCTTTATGCCGGCCACAAACTGATCCGATTGAGGCAGCAGCTTTGGTAGCTGGGCGAAACCAGCCACCTCCTCACTGCTTTCTCTAACGATGGTATTGAAATCCGGACCATGCAGCCAGTGCCAGGCCGGACGTGCCTGCGAGTGACTGACGCAGCGATGGACCTGATAACTCAATTGCGCTCGCCCTTCATAGTTTATTGTGGTTGCCTCATGCTCGGTGAAGGCCGTGGTAGGAATTACATGACTGGCCCGAGCGGAGGTCCGGGTGGGTAGCAAATCCAGTACCACCAACTGGTTCAGTCCCGCCAGTGATCGATCTACCTCGGCATGTGGTGCATGCCGATAAAGATCATTCTCCAAAACTACAGCTTGACCGCCACTGGCGGATGCAATTCTTTTCAGTGCCGCCCCCAGACTGTTATCGGGACGAACCAGCATGTTCAGACCAACACTGTTGGCTTCTCGTTGCACGAAACACAAATCTGTCGGAGCTTGGTTCCTTTCGCTCAGAGCCCTAGCCACATTGGCTGCGGCCTTCACCAGTTCGATATATCCGTGACTGGCACCGCTGATCACTAAAGGTCGTTTGGCACCAGCCAGCTGTTCAGCCAGACGGTCTACCAAAGCCAGCAGTTCAGGATCATTTGCCGCGAAATCTACCGCTTCAGCCCTCTTCATGTTGTCAGATCCGCCACCGGCATTAACGGTAAGCCGGGCCGCTACCGCATTGGCAATAACTGCCTGCCTGGAATAGCTCTCCACGATGACATCCGTGGCAACATCGTCAAGCCGAGTTGCATACGCAGTAAGAATGCTTAGCGGACTGCGTTCATATTGAGCCAGTCCACGCACTGCAGCATCCTGCCAAAGAGGTATTCGGTTGGCAGCGGCCAGATCAGTAGCTCGGCTACGAACACTTTGCCGTAATGCCAGTGCTACACGAGCAGCCGTGTTGGTAACATCCTCGCCCACAATCAACACTGCATCGGCTTGCTCGATTTCCCTAATACTGGGTGTATGGAATGCTTTGTCCTTAGCCAACCCCAATGCCAGCTGACCAATGGCAAACTCATCATCGGCCATTCCTGCATAGAAGTTCTGTTCTCCCACCAGGCAACGGAGCGCATAGTTAGCCTCATTGCTTGCCCGCGGGGAGCCAATACCAATCGTGTCGTTGCCGAGACTGGAAATCAGCTGTGCAACCTGCGCATCGGATATAGGCAATTCCTGTTTGTCTTGACGCTCGATGGCATTGACCAGGCGTTCGGAGTTATTGACATAGTCTGCCCCAAACCGGCCTCGATCACAGATGAAGTAACCATTGATATCGCTATGGTAGCGGTTAGTTACTCTCCTCAGCGTGCCATAACGCTCACCAGGAGTAATATTGCAGCCAACCGAACAACCACGACACACACTGGGTGCGGTTTGCAAATCCCATTTACGTGAATACTGGTCAGAAAAAGTTTTATCAGTAAAGACTCCAGTTGGACACACCTCCACCAGGTTACCGCTGAACTCACTCTCTAACACTCCTTCCTCATGGCGTCCAAAATACACATGGTGATGCGCCGCCTGGGCCGCCAAATCTGTGCCACCGGCGTAATCATTGTAGAAGCGTACGCAGCGATAGCAG
>JAPORB010000047.1 GCA_026710425.1 Gammaproteobacteria bacterium | reverse complement strand
AATTAAGTATACCAATTATTTCTTTTAGTTTCAGTAGGATAGCTTAGAAAATTGGGTTTTATTCCAGACACTATATAGTCCAGTACATCCTTATAACTCGGATCTTTAAACCAATCATTTAGAACATAGACATAATCGACTTTCAGATCTAGCGGGGAAACCAATTTCACATACTGTTTGCGTTTGAAATCGCAAGTTTGCAACTTATCATCTACGGATCCTGAAACTTGTTGGTACTTGACCTTGATGATGAGTAAAGTTTGCCGTTGATTTACAAATATTGCATTATCTGGCAGTAGTTTCCTCGAGATTAACAATTCCAATAGATTCCCTCATTCTCCAGCTCCAGGAATTTGTAGAACTCGTGCTTTTAAAACATTTGGCATATAACTTGCCACTGAATAATATGTCTGTCCCTGTAGACGTAGATTGTCGGATAGAATATCCGGGGATCTCTTGGATTTGAGTTAAAATCGACTTTCTGCTTAAAACATAACCCAGTGTGTGTTTTATAACCACTCTTGCCTGCTTTTATCAAGCCGTTTTCCTTAAGTTGCGGAAGAGGTTGCCTTCCTTGGAAAATCTAGCGGCGGACATGTCGATATATTCCCGTTCTTTTTCACAGCCGATGAAACGCCGACCGCAACGGTGTGCGGCAATGCCTGTTGTGCTGCTACCTGCAAACGGATCGAACACCAAATCGTCTTCATTGGTAGATGCCAGAACTATCCGTACAAGCAATTCTACGGGCTTTTGCGTTGGATGCCTGCCACAATTCTTCTCCGCCTTGCCAGGAGTACACATTTTCCATACCGTTTTCATCTGCTTGCCTTCATTTTGTTGCCGCATATCCTTATAGTTGAAGCAATGCTTTGATTTTTCTGTTTTTGCGGCCCAAAGGATGGTTTCCGTGGAATGCGTGAAGTAGCGGCAGGACAGGTTCGGCGGTGGATTGGGCTTTTCCCAAGTGATGCTGTTCAAAATCTTCATGCCAAGACATTGCATGGCATATCCCACAGAATGAATTACGTGGTGGGTGCCGGATACCCATATCGTGCCATTTGGCTTTAGCAGAGCTTGACACAGCCGCAACCATTCTAGGTTGAAATTATGATTGGTTTCTGCGCCCATGGATTTATCCCATTCCCCCTTGTCCACACTGACCATCTTACCCGCATGGCAACTTATGCCTCCGTTAGAGAGGAAGTAGGGTGGGTCTGCAAATACCATATCGAACAAGCCTTCCGGATGCAGATTCGCCAAGTCACTCATAAAGGTTAAGCTGTCTTGGTGATAAAGTTTAACTTCAACCGATTGGAATGCTGGATTTTCCGAGTTCATTGAGTTTACTCTTGAGGTTATGCCAGATTTAACACCACATTTTCAGATGTCAGTTCTTTGTAACTGATCTTGCCTTCTGTGATATTGAGGACTTGGGGCTTCTTATGCTTTAAGGTGTCAGTTATGCAGTTACCTTCATTTAGCCGGAAGGATACTTCACTAACTTCGGTAATTCCTTCCAATGTAAAATGGTCACTACCGCAAATATTCCTCACACCTTAAATCATATACCAAACTGATCGGTAATAACACTTCAATTCTATTGACAGCGGCAAGACAGACACACCCTTTTTGACCGAGGGGCATACTGAAATGGCGTAAATTCAATCCTGAGGAAGCAATTAGTGCCCGTACAATGACTAGCCATCAGATTGCAGACACCAATCGCCTATAATTTATCTTTAGTCCACTGCAAGGTATCGCCTGAAGCATTAATCAGATACAGACTATTTTAGTGCCATCACTTCCGAGTCCTATACTTGATTCTGAACCTGGCATAGGGCATTGAACACTTCAGAGTATCCACAAGTCAGCACCATGATCGGTCCTGAATCGATACTGTTTTCCAACAATTTCAACTTACGGTCATCCCAATTCAAATCAGACCGACTCCCCATAACAAACAGACAGTGGCAAAAGAAACCAGCCCTCCCACCAGCGTTGCTCCGCCATAGCTGAATACGGCATCGGATACGCTGAGTCCGGACAGGGTAGTGCATACCCAAAAATAGCTACTGTTCACATACTTTATGATTATCGAACCACTGGCACCTGCCAGCATGGCGGCCTCTGGAGACAGAGCCAGGTTGCCAAGCATAGGGGCCACCAACGATGCGGCGGTAATTACGCCGACCGTTGTAGATCCGGTAATCATGTTACCGATTATGCCAATCACAAAGGGCAGCAGAATAGCCGGAAGCCCGTACTCACTGAAAAAAGTAGCGATAAAATCTACTGCCGGTGTACCACGAAGGATCGCACTCAGCGAACCTCCCAGGCCAGTTACCACCAGTATCATGGCGGAAGTCTTTAGTGCAGATTCCACCCATGCATCTCTCGCTTTTTCCCTGTCATCCGAGTTGCGGATATTGCGATAGGCCAACCATACTCCAATTGACAGAGAGATTACCGGCCAACCAAGGTAGAGAAAAACCGCCCGCAAAAGATGATCCTCGGGAAAATTGAGGGTGACCACACTCTGGGTGCCAATCAGTATAATTGGAATTACTATCGGCAGATAGGCACTTAATGTATTTGGCAGTCTGACCGAATCTCCTTGGTCAAGGGATTCAATAGTGGTGTCCTGGAACTCATCCGAGGGTGGCGTTGTGATTCTTGGGCCGGCAAATAACATCCCCCAGGCCCAGCAGGCCAGCGAACCAAAAAGACAGGCAATGCTGCCATAAAGGATGGTTTTACCAATGTCTGCACCCACTAGCGCGGCTGCGGCCAGCGGGCCGGGAGTAGGAGGAACTATGGCATGAGTTAATTGCAGTGCCCCGACTAAACCGGTGGACATTAGTGCCATACTGACACCCATAGCCTTGGCTGCCGAATGTACAAGGGGATTGAGAATGACATAGGCCACATCGGAAAAAATGGCAACACCAACAATGAAACCCGTTAGCGTCAGAGCTAGCGGCATCCGTGTCGACCCCACCAGATTTATCATAGAGCGGGTAATTACCCCGATGGCACCAGTGTGCTTGAGTGCTTCGGCAATGATCGACCCCAAGACTATCACCACGCCAATCGAGCCCAAGGTATTACCAAAACCTGTCTCAAAAGCTTCAATAAAATTGTTTTGCTGAATACCCGGCAGAATACCAAACAACAGAATGGGAATAAGCAAGGCAAAAAACACATGCCATTTCCATTTGGCAATCAGAAACAACAGCAGAGCAACGACACCCGCAAACCCCACAAGGGACATTAATGCACTGTTGTTTACGGCAGTGGCTGCATCCATGAGTTCTCCCTGATAATCAGATTGTGTCAGCCGATTCTGCTAGCAGTTCCATGGCGGCCTGCACGCCACCAGATTGACCCAAACTTCTCAGTTGCAATCCCATCTCCACTCCACCGAGCGTACCCAGCAGCATCAGTTCATTGAGGTCACCCAAATGACCGATGCGAAATATCTTTCCCTGAAATTTCCCCAGTCCTGTCCCAAGAGACAGGTCGAAGCGTTCCAGGATCAGCTGGCGCAATGCATCAGCATCATCGGGAACCTCCACAGCAGTTGTGCTGTTGCAATACTCCGCTGAATTGAGACAGACATTGTGTAACCCCCATGCTTTGACCGCAGCCCTGGTGGCAGCCGCAAACCTTGCATGTCGAGCGATTACATTGTCGAGACCCTCCTGAAGAATCATGTCAAGTGCCTCATTCAGCCCGAACAGCAGATTGGTAGAAGGGGTATAGGGGAAATAACCCCTGGCATTGTGTTCCAGCATGGTGTCCCAGTGCCAGTAGGCATGTAGTGAACTGGAGTGTTTGGCCTGGTTCAGTGCAGCCGCACTCACCGCATTAAATGCCAGTCCCGGAGGCAGCATAAGGCCCTTCTGGGAAGCACTGATTGTAACGTCGATTCCCCATTCGTCCTGGCGGAACTCGGAACAAGCCAGTGAGGACACGGCATCAACCATTAACAGGGCTGGGTGATTCGACTTATCAATGGCAGCCCTGATCTGCGGGATGCGGCTGGTAATACCCGTGCTGGTTTCGGTATGAACAGCCAGTACTGCTTTGATGGTGTGAGCCTTGTCTGCAACAAGTTTTTCTTCCACCAGATCGGGATCAATACCATGTCGCCAGTCGCCGGGTACCCAAAGCACAGATAACTCCAGTTTCTCGGCAACTTTTTTCCACAAAGTAGCAAAGTGGCCTGTTTCGAATGCCAGCACCCTGTCTCCCGGTGACAGCACATTGAGCAAGGCGCACTCCCAGGCACCGGTACCAGAAGCAGGATAAATAAAGACTTCCGAGGTGGTAACAAAAACCTTCCTAAGTTTGTCTAGCAAGGGCAAGGTGAGGTTTGGAAAGTCCGGCCCCCGGTGGTCAATGACTGGCTGTGCCAAGGCCCGCAGTACCCTGTCTGGCACATTGGATGGGCCAGGAATCTGCAAAAAATGACGTCCTGCCCGGTACCGGGAAGTGGCAGACATAGATTACTTGCCGAACTTAATCGCCAGGTCGATAGCGTCGTTCCAGATTCGCCTCAACGTTGTTGCGATAGAATAGTACATCACGAAACTCGCCATCGGCATACATCTGGGCCTGATCGTCGAAGTGTGGTGAATCAGGATTGCTGTTGAGGCCTCCCACAGTGATGGCTTTGGCCCGTAATGGTGTACCAAATTCCACCGCTGCAACAAAGCTGTTGCCACTGGTGCCATACATGCGTCTCGTACCTGGATAAGTTCTTGCACCAAAGGAGGCTAGTGCTCCCCAGCGTCCTGACACAAAACCTACAGGTAGGCTGGGCTCGTCATCATTGAAGTCCTGAACCAGATCGCCATTTAGACGCTGATAACGATTGATTTCACCCCAGGGGACCTGCCATGTTCCGTAATCCTGGATAAGGATTTCTGCCGCCTGTGTCAGTGCTCTGAGTTTTTGCTGCACTGTGGAATGATCAGTCATGTACTGATAAATATTGATACCGGCTGCCTCTGCATCACTACGAACTTCATCCATCAGTTGCTGGGCCCAGTAGACTGCCAGTGAAGTTTCAGTCGACTCAACGCCAAACCGATAGTCCCATTCCCGGAGCAGATCAATGTAATCCAAGGTTTCCGATTGGATGGAAATACTAATGGAAGGATCACCGGGCTCAACAGGAACCGGGCTATCTACTGCTGTAATGAACAGCAGGTCAGGCACCAGATTCTCAAAGAATGGTAAGTATGAGTCATAGGCAGCTTCGATCAATGAGTCGAGTGTGAAGTCAGTCTTGTCCTGCAGGACCCTGACAGCATGCACGCCTCGTGCATTTTCTGGATTGTTGGCCATGTAGACCGGGTAGTCGTCTGGATTAGGGCTGTTACCCGGACCGGCCGCATTAAAGGGAGTATTATTCGTGTTTTGAATCCAACCATTGGACGGATTCATCACAGTGATCATTTCATGCAACTGGTGCAGACCCTGATAATCTGTGGCCGGATTGCTGCCATCCAGAGGACTGTTCCAGTCGAAGTCAGGATTGCGACGGGGGATATAGTTGCCATGCCAGTAGGCTATATTGCCATCGCTGTCGGCATAAACTGTGTTATTCGAAGAGTTGGTGCGCAGTTCCATGGTGGCAGCAAACTCTTCATAGTTGGTAGCCTTGGTCCGGCTGTATGATTGGGTTAGTGCTTTTATCGGTTCCTCCATTATGCTGAAAGCAACCCAGCGACCATCCTGTTCACGCACTACGGGACCATGATGGCTGTAGTAAGTTGTAAACTCACGCTGTTTTAGGGTGTCACCGTCTTTGAAAGGAACACTAACCTCTCTTTGCTCCAAAGGCCGCAACTCATCACCGAAGCGATAAAAGTAGCCATCATCCTGTTGCTCCACAGTCAGTAGATATTCATCAATAGCATCGGCCCTTGAGGAAGTATGCATCCAGCCAGTGTTCTCATTGAATCCCTGGTAGATAAAAAACTGGCCCCAGGTGACTGCGCCATAGGCATTTAGTCCTTCCTCGCTCACCATATGTAGTTCGGAACGAAAGAAGAAGGAAGTGTGAGGGTTAATCAGGAACAAGGCATTACCATTCACTGTATTAGCTGGTGCAATGGAAAACCCATTGGATCCCCTTGGTTCACCATCAGAGGGAATGCGTCTTTGTGCCAATCCAGATCCGCTGCCATAAAATGCCTGCAGCTGCTGAATATTCACCCGCTCAATGTCGCCACCAATACTGCCCTCAGTGAAACTCAGTGCCATCCAGGGTTCAAATGTGTTGATTACCCGAGGCTCTACCTCCGGATGTGTGTAAAGGTAGTAATTAAGTCCGTCGGCGAATGCCACCATCAGTTCCTGCAGCCAAGCTGGACTGCTTTCGAACTGTTGCTGCATATCTATCGGATTGATAAACAGCTTCATGCGTAGGTCACGAAATAATTGTGACTCGCCCTCAGCCTCGGCCAGTCTGCCCATGGCATTGATATAGTTGGTTTCTACCCGGTTAAAGTCGTCTTCGGCCTGAGCATACAGAGTACCAAATACGGTATCGGCATCTGTTTCGCCATAGATATGGGCTATTCCCCAGCGATCGCGGAGAATTTCTACTCGCGCTGCCCGGTCCTGCATTCGGGTTAATGCTTCTGTACTGAATCTTTCGGCAGAAACAGGAGTAGCTTCTGGCGGGCCAGCTACTTCATTCGTCGGTTGGCAGGCTGCAAGCGGCAGAACAAGCAACAACAAAAGGTAGGCATTGCGAGAGAGCATGGGGTGTCTCCAGGGCCCTTAGTTTTGGGCCTTTTCAGTCTGATATAAGGCGACCGCCAACCCAGGTTTGCTCTACCTGAACCTGCCATATCTCGGACAGCGGTATTTCAAACAGGTCGCGATCGATGAAAATAAAATCGGCTTTTTTACCAGGCTCCAGAGAGCCAAGTTCATTTTCCTGGTGACCGGCATAGGCCGCATCCAGCGTGAAACTGGCTAGGGCTTCGATCAATGTCATGTTCTCTTCCGGATACCAGCCTCCTTCTGGTTCATTTTGCTGGTCCTGTCGAGTGACTGAAGCATGCAGTCCATAAAAGGGGTTTGGATGCTCCACTGGAAAATCGGACCCGTTAGCGATGCGTGCACCATTCTCAAGCAGCTTGCGCCAGGCATAGGCCCCCTGAATGCGCACCATGCCAAGGCGATTCAAAGCCATGTTTTTGTCGCTGGTGGCATGAGTTGCCTGCATGGAGGGCACCACACCCAACTCCGCAAACCTCAGGATGTCCTCAAAGCGCAGAATCTGTGCATGCTCCACCCGATGGCGTCTTGCCCCGGTACCAGTTTCTGCAATGAGCCGCTGGTAGTTATCCAGCACTTTCATGTTGGCGTGATCACCAATGGCATGGGTATTGACCTGAAACCCGGCATTCATTGCTGCACGCATAAGAAATTCCAGACGCTCATCGTTATGACGAAGCAATCCCCGGTTACCGGGAGCATCGCTGTAATCTTCAAGCAGAGCCGCCCCTCGGCTACCCAGCGCACCATCAGCCACAACCTTGACACTCTCAATGGTTAGGGTCGAGTCCTCATTCTTGAAAAACCCTTCGGCAAGGCGATCCTGATATAGTGGATCAGAGGCTGCCAGCATGGCATAGATTCGGATCGGCAATGGTCCTTCAGCCGCCAGTTCCTTGTAGGCCCTTACCGTTCTACTGCCGATACCGGCATCATGCACCGAAGTTATGCCATAGCTGGCAAGTTCTGTCATGGCCGCCAACAAGGCGGCTTTCAGCTCATTAAAGGAGGGACGAGGGATTATTGCCTCAATATAGTGTTCGGCGGTATCAATGAAAACGCCGCTGGCTTCACCGTTGTCGTTGCGAATAATCTGGCCGCCTACAGGATCTTCGGTGTTGCGGTCAATACCGGCCAGTTCCATGGCTAGGCTGTTGGCCCAGGCAGCATGACCATCGACTCGGCTCAACCAGACTGGGCGATCGCTAACCACCGCATCAAGACTGGCAGCAGAAGGAAATGTCTTATTGTCCCAAAGTACTTGATTCCAGCCTCGCCCCTGAATCCACTCCACATCAGGATTGGCTTCTGCAAAGGTCAAGACTCTCTGTACTGCCTCTGTCTCGGAGCTGACCCCAGTGAGGTCCACTCGCAATAGCCCCAAACCATAACCGCCCACATGACCGTGGGCATCAATAAGGCCGGGCAACATAGTAAGTCCGTTACCATCAATAACGCTGTCATTGTCAGTGGGCAGGCTGTCAGCGTCTGAGTACAGCGCATCGATGGTATCGTTGGTAAATTGCAGAGCGTTGAATTGAACCAGCTGGTAGTCCTGGTTCAGAGTATAGCCATTGATGTTGGTGACCAGAGTGGTACCAGGCGTAGCTGCAATCGGCACTGTTGTAAGGCAAGCGACCAGGAGATTTCTGATTAATTTGATCATACCGATGGTTGTTGGCTTTTGCCTATGATTCCAGATTGAACTTGGTAAGTTGCAGCCAGTGCGCTCGGATTTGGCATCTTCCATCTGCCATCTGCATTGTAGGATATTAATTGCATGGCATACCAAGAGGCTGCATAGTTTACTAGGATCGCAGCTGACATGGTCTAGTAAAATTGTCTTAAATCTGAAAGATACCACAGGCTTGACATTGCGGGGTGCCACTGTGGGGGCAAATCGGAGTGTAGCAGAATTTACTGTAACTCGATCCGAAAATAATCATCGCCGAACAAATCGCGCACTTGGCGTTGTAGAGAGGCAATTACTGCGGCGGTGATGCCCTCTTCCATTGTTGCGGTGCCGCGGCCAAACAGCGTGGATTCCCAGATTGTTCGTTTGTCTTTGCGAAGTTCAATCCTGGTGCGAACGGTAATCTGGAAAGTTGGTACTCCATTACTTTCGATCATACGGCTCTCGGCACTGAGTACAGTGCCAGCGATCAGCATATCTTCAGCTTCCTCCACCAGATCGATGTCACTGCTGGCAAACCCTTGCGCAATGGCATTACGGACGATATCAGCGAAAGGTCGATTCAGCATGTACTCTGCTGTTAGCATCGTTCCACCGGGATCCCGGGCATCACTAAATTCAGCCAACTTCAGGACGGGGCGAACTTTGCCAATGTTAATGTCCCTGTCGAGCTTGAACTCAATATTCAGCATTTCAGCAGCATAGCCCGTCATTGAAGTCATTGTGGTAAGTAACAATACAGCCAGCAGAGCTTCACTCTGTTTTTTGATCATAGAGCAACAGGAACAGACCATTCTTTCAAGACGATGCGAGAGAGCAATCGTGAGGATTTGTGTAAAGGGAGAGGGGGAAATTAGTTTATCTGTAGCCAGGGAGGGAGTTTCATCTGGCAGAGGTTGCAACATTCGAGTTGCTGAAAAACCCGACCGCAGCCGGGCTTTTCAACAGAGTAAATATTACAGCTCTTCAGCAGGCCAGGTTGGTGCCCGGTCACGAACAGTTACCGGAAGCATTCCCTGGTAGTTGAATTTCTGGATACGCTTGCCTTCGTAGGTTTCCGTGGTGTAAATGTTACCTTCCGAGTCGGTGGCAATACTGTGTGGTGCGAAAAATAGCCCAGGCTGCCGACCGCCATCACCAAAGGTGTAGAGCACTTCCATGGACTCACGATCGATAATGGATATTTTGAAATTCTGTCCATCGGCAAGATAGATGAATTCCTGATCCTCATCAGGTGAGAAAGCTATGTCCCAGGTGGAGCCTTGGGCCAGCGTGGCCGGATTGTAGATATGCTCACTGACAAAAGTACCATCGGGTCGGAACACCTGCACCCGGTCTGCCCCACGGTCACAAACATAAATGAGGCCGTCATTGGAAGGTTCGGCACAATGGACAGGTCCTCTGAATTCACTGGGTCCTGCTTCGCCGGGTGTGTAGGTGACATCAGCCTCATCATCAATTGTGGTGTTTCCGTATGCACCCCAATAGCGCTTAAAGGCACCAGTGGCTACATCGACAACGGCAACGCGCTTGTTGGCATAGCCGTCAGCAAAGTAAGCCTCACCGGCAGCCTCATCAATGGCAATTTCAGCAACACGGCCATAGTGTTCTGTGCTGTTGCTATTGCGCTCCATGCCCGGTATGCCGACAGTACGGATATATTCGCCATCGCGAGTGAATACCAGCACATGGGAATCCGGTCCTCCATTACCGCCAATCCAGATATCGCCATTGGGAGCAATCTCAATACCGTGGTTGGATTCTGGCCATTCATAGGGTGCATCTTCAACCGGACCACCCCAGGCATTTATCAAATTGCCTTCGATATCGAACTCCAAAATGGGTGGTGCTGGTGTACAGCACTCGGCCACCCCAGCTAACAAACCGATTTCCTGGACGCGCATGAACTGGGACTCCGAGTTACGGTGTACCGCAAAGATATGATCCCGCTCATCAACGTCAACACCGATGGTATTGCCCTGTACCCAATGGTTGGGCAGTGGCTTGGGCCAGAAGGGGTCAACCTCAAAATGAGGTGCCATGACATCATCACTGGCGGCTGTGGTTGGCTGTTGAAGCTGGGACTGGACAAATCCCAGCACAACCAGAGTAGCTACGAGTAATGATCCGATAGCAAGTTTTGTCTTTATCATTGTTTTCTCCTCGCTCAATATTTGCACTGATACTGATTTGTTGACTGAAACCCCGAACTGTTATTTTGACCTTAATTTGGGAAACTGGTCTCAAGGTTGATTAAAATTACTTTTGGTCTGTCTTAGTATACTGACAATTGCAGAGACAGTATACTCCCATGATCTTTCGCTCCCTGAGGTAATTGATGGGCTCGTTGTAAGATTGTGTTACAAGTTTAGACGAAGGACTTGCCCCAATTCTCCTTTCAAATTGATTTTACCTGTTTTTAT
>JAPORB010000100.1 GCA_026710425.1 Gammaproteobacteria bacterium | reverse complement strand
CGGTTGAGGGATGCTGAAAGACAATGCCGGCAATGTAAGCCCGCCACATCGCCGCCACCGGGTAGTCGTTGCGACCATGTCCTCGTTTGTTCTCCAGTGCGGCCAGGATTTGCTCATCCGGCAGGTTGTCAAACACCAGTTTCAGTCGCTGAAAATCTGACAGAGGTTCCACATCATCCCATTGGAAGAGGGGCCTGGTTTCACCGATCTTCACTGGGCATGATTGGTAGGTGGGGCTGTCTTCGTGTGCTGGGGTATTGGGTTTTTTCATAGGGATAACTGCCTGTGGTTGTTCAAATTATGTACCTTTCGATATAATATAACATTGATCGGCAGCTGTCAAGGAGTCATTAGGGATTTTTCAAAAAATCTGCGTGAGGACTGGCGCACACTGGTCATGGCAATTGGCCGGTGTGGGTCAACTGCGGCTGTCTGCGCGTAGCAGGTCGCGTATTGGGGTGAAAAATTGAGAAAATCGTGGGTGGAGGCCAAAAAGAGGTCAAAATCGGCCCTTTTTGGGTAAGATATTTTTTGGGGGATGTCTGGAAGCCCTTATAAATCAATGTCTCTGAGCAGCGTAAATCCCTCGCCTTTGCCTTGGTTTCACTCAATATCCCGGAAAGTCAAGTTGCAGTACCTACTTGGAGCGGTCAGAAAGTGCGCTGCCAACAAGGGAAAGCAATAATGCCTCTACAATGCCCTTGCACTTTTGCGCAGGAATGGAACTTGGTGAGCTATCGGTATGGTTGGGCCACCCTTTGACTACAACGGTGAAAATTTAGAACGAGCGGACAGGAAATAGCTGAGGCAACAAATATACACACATTATTCAAAAACCAGGCTTGGGAGTGAGAGATTCCAAGCACATGGACGCCAAATCAAATCTACGATTTGGAAGCCATTTATATTTCGCCGTTTCTTTTCATATTAGCCCGTCAAACCCATTCTCTCCAACTTTCCCGAACAGTAACATCTCGCCTTTTACGGTACAGTTTTCGACATCGCATAAACAATCGCCGCTCTGAGATGTCGGCGGTTGTCCAAACCTTGAATTGGAAGTCAGATGCAAAGCTCAGGTTGATGCCTATCGTTGCTTGCGCAACGGCACAAAAGGATTCAGCATGAAGCTTATCCATAATGGGTTTTACTATATTGGAGTGACTATTCTATGTGTGAATCTGCCGAAATGTTGCAACGACTGAAGCATATTTTGTTCTGGTTGCAGAGAGCGATGCACCCACATAATGCAGAGGTCCATGTTTTCAGCTGCAACCTTTGAAGTCGACATTGCGAGCTAAATGAGGTGTCCGCATCATGAGCCGCTGGTATTGGAGGTTCCGCTTTGAAGTTGACCAGGCCGTCCATGTGGATCTGATCGATTATCTCCGGGAGGAGGAATGCCTATTATCAGCGACACTGCTGTTGGGTGGGTTGATTTGACACTGAATACGCTGCCATTGAACGGCAGCTGGCAGCTTGAATTGATACCATTCGCTTGATCCAGGCTTGCGTAAATAGCGAGGACTTCTGCGACTATGCGGAATTGTGGTATGTGCCACCACAAGGTTCAAAGTCATCTTACGAAAAGCAGTCCATGAAAGCTAAAAACCGACTTTTAGCCTCCGTAATGAGGCCAGATCCGGTCAGGCTACTTTCTCATTGCCCGCAATCGACTTCAGCAACACCTTTCCGGTCATTTCTACTGGCACCGGTAGCCCAATCAAGGTCAGCAGGGTGGGTGCTATATCGCATAGACTTCCCGCAGTGTCAATCCGCCAATCTTTGCTGCCTACATAAACCAGCGGTACTGGTCCTTTAGTGTGTGAAGTGAGGGGCTGTCCAGTTTTGGGATCAACCATCTGCTCTACATTGCCATGATCGGCGGTGATCAGCATGTGCCCAGATATTGACTCAATGGCCGCAACGATACGACCCAGGCACTGGTCAAGTACTTCCACCGCCGCTACTGCAGCATTAAAATTCCCAGTGTGTCCGACCATGTCTCCATTGGCATAGTTGCAAATAATCACATTATATTGGCCAGAAGTGATGGCATCCACAAGGGCCTCTGTGACTTCGTAGGCAGCCATCTCCGGCTTCAGGTCATAGGTTTTCACCTTGGGAGAGGGAATCAGTGTTCGATCTTCCAACGCAAAAGGCTCCTCACGACCACCGTTGAAGAAGAAAGTTACATGTGCATATTTCTCTGTCTCGGCGATGCGCAACTGAGTGAGTCTGTTGTTTGCCAATATTTCTCCCAACACGTTGCTGAGGGTCTGGGGCGGGTAGGCACAGACGGTGTCGATATCGGCGGCATATTCGGTGAGCATGACGAACTCACCCAGTTTGGGTTGCATCTTACGCTTGAAACCATCAAAGTCTTCATCGACAAAGGCGCGGGTGAGTTGCCGTGCCCGATCGGCCCGAAAGTTCATGAACAGCACCACATCGCCATCACTGACCAATACAGCCTCTTCGTTGGCTTTTTTAAGCAACGTCGCTTGTACAAACTCGTCGTCCTCATTTCGGCCATAGGCCGACTCTAAGGCAGAAGTAACATCGTCAGCAACAAAGTCAGCCTCACCAAGTGTCAGCAAATCATAGGCTATTTGCACCCTGTCCCAGCGTTGATCCCGGTCCATGGCATAGAATCGTCCACATAGCGAGGCAATTCTGCCCTTTCCCTGCTGTTCCAGCATGGTTTCGGCCCTGAGCAGAGAAGGTAGTGCACTGCGTGGCGGGGTGTCCCGCCCGTCAAGAATTGCGTGCAGGTAGATCTGTGAAGCTCCACGTTGAATAGCCAAATCCATGGCCGCCATGATGTGGTCTTCATGACTGTGAATGCCACCAGCTGATAACAGACCGAAGAGATGTATGGCACGATTGGCGGCAACTGCCTTGTCAATTGCTGCACACAGCACCGGATTGTGGAAGAAGTCGCCGTCTTTGATGGCCTTATCTATGCGAGTCAGACTTTGGTAGACCACTCGACCGGCTCCCAGATTCATATGGCCAACTTCGGAATTACCCATTTGTCCGGCAGGCAGACCTACCGCAGTTCCTGAAGTGTATATTAGGGTATTGGCATGATTGCGCCACAGATTGTCCCATACCGGACTTTGAGCAGCGTGAATGGCGTTGCTTTCCGTTGCCTCCCGATAACCCCAGCCATCGAGAATCAGTAACAAGGCTGTTTGCCTGGTGGTCATTGGACCTGAGTACTCCTGTGCATATGAATGGAAAGAGTATGCATATTATCCAACAAAGAGCTTGCGAGTGCGAATCCAATTCGGTCCGGTCAGGTTATAGAGAATCTGCTTGGGTTTCCTCTCATCATCTTCTTAACCGGGCCAGAGCTGTGTATACTTGTGGTCGGCTCAGGTTTTGGGCCCTTATGCAAACTTGTGAGAGAGTTGCCGGATGGCACAGTTCATTGAATTTATTGGCAATCACCTCGTGCTTGCTGCGATGTGGGTGCTCACTATTGGTGCAATAATCCTGTATCACCAGCGTACGGGCAGTAGCGGCGTGGGACCCCAGCAGGCGGTGATGTTGATCAACCGCAAGAATGCAATAGTGGTTGATGTTCGCGAACGCAAGGAATTTGAGGCGGGCCATATCGTTGACTCAATCAATATTCCCATGGCCAAGCTGAAACAGCGAATTAGTGAACTCAAAAAACATCGGGAAAAACCCTTGGTCGTGGTCTGTAAGCTGGGTCAGCATTCCGGCGAGGCAGCCAAAACTCTGATGGCCGAAGGCCATCAGGAAGTCTTCAAGCTGTCGGGTGGGCTCACTGAGTGGAAAGCGCAGTCCTTGCCGCTGGTTCAAAAATAACTGCAGACCAAAAGGGCACTGCTCACCGCTATAGGTCAGGCTCAGGCATTAGACAGATATCTTAAGTTGGTCAGCATCAGCGTTCATCGGCGGTGGAATCAGTCCGGTAATCGTTCCTCCATCAAACCCAGAATACAGATCCAAATAATCAGGAATCGTTATGGCAGAAGAAAGTAACAACACGCAAGGCGCACCAGCCAGTGGGGAAACCCAGGCACCAGCAAGTCCGCAATTCGGTTTGCAGCGACTTTACCTCAAAGACTGTTCTTTTGAATCACCCCGAAGCCCCAAGGTGTTTCAGGGACAGTGGCAACCCAAGATCAAATTTGACATCAAGACCCGCAATGAGAAGGTACAGGATGATGTCTTTGAAGTTGTAATGACGCTGACAGTGGAGGCCAGATTGCAAGATGAAATGGCGTTTTTGGTGGAGATTCAGCAGGCAGGCATCTTTACCGCTAAGGGTTTCAAGGAATCTGATCTGGAACGAATCCTGGCCACTGTTTGTCCCAACATCCTGTTTCCCTACGCCCGAGAATGTATTGATGCCTTGTTAGTGAAAGGAAGCTTCCCAGCCATCATGTTGTCGCCCATCAATTTTGAAGCCCTCTATGAGCAGGGTAAGGCGCAGCAGACTACCCGGGATGCTGCTCCGCCGACTTCGGAAACGGTGCAATAGCATTTGGAGGCTTCCTTTCATGCCAGTCTCAGATGTTATTAATGTTTGTCCAGACCTTGCTGCTTAGGCGTTGTCTGCATCCGGTGTTCTGGAATAGGAGGTTCCTAACTCCTTGATTTTGCGGGCCAGCGTATTACGTCCCCAGCCCAGCAATGCGGCGGCTTCCTGGCGTCTGCCTTCGCAATGTTTCAGGGCGATATCGATAAGGGTCCTCTCCAATAACGGGCCGGCCTGATTCAGAATTGCCAGGTTGCCTATACTGAGTTGCTGATCCGCCCACTGTTGCAGGCTTTCTGTCCAATTATCTTTGGCGGTGCTGTGAGTCTTCTGTTCCAGAAACTCCGGTGGCAGGTCAGTCAACAAAACTTCCCGTGAGGAACCCATAACCGTTACCCAGCGGCAGAAATTTTCCAGTTGCCGAACATTACCACGCCAGGAGAGCTGACATAGATAATTCTCTGTTTCCGGTCTCAGCACCTTTCGTTCGACATCAAGCTCTTCGGCGGCGCGTTTAAGAAAATGATCAGCCAGTTTCGGGATATCTTCGCTGCGGTCGGCCAGTTTGGGGATATGGATGCGGATGACATTCAATCGGTGGTAGAGATCTTCCCGGAACTTATGTTCTTCAACCAGTTTCTCCAGATTCTGGTGTGTGGCTGCAATAATTCGCACATCCACCTTAATGGAGGTATGGCCGCCCACCCGATAGAACTCGCCGTCGGACAATACCCGTAGCAGTCGTGTCTGAGTATCGGCTGGCATGTCACCAATTTCGTCCAGAAACAGGGTGCCCCCGTCGGCCTGTTCAAAGCGTCCAGCACGTTGCTGCGATGCACCGGTAAATGCCCCCTTTTCATGTCCAAACAGCTCCGATTCGATAAGCTCTTTCGGTATCGCTGCCACATTAAGAGGGATGAAAGAACAATCCCGGCGTGGACTATGATTGTGCAAGGCATGTGCGACAAGCTCCTTGCCGGTACCTGATTCACCATTAATCAACACGGAAATATTGGACTTGGACAATCGCCCAATAGCACGAAATACTTCCTGCATAGCAGGGGCTTCGCCGATGATTTCCTGGGTATCGGCCTTTGGTTGGCTGTCAGCGGCGGGAGATTTGCCGCGGGCATGTTCCAGTGCACGCTGGGTCATGGCAACGGCTTCATTGACATCGAAGGGCTTGGGCAGATATTCAAAGGCTCCGCGGCTATAGGAGGCTACAGCACTGTCCAGATCGGAATGCGCGGTCATAATGATCACTGGCAATTCCGGGTGCTGCTCCTGGATAGTGGACAGCAACTCCAGACCATCCATGCCTGGCATGCGAATATCGCTGATAATGGCATCTGGAGATTCGTAGGAAAGTCTTGACAGCAGTTCCTCGCCCTTTTCAAAGGAGGTCGTGTTCAGTCCGTTTTTTGTCAATGACTTTTCTAACACCCAGCGGATTGAACGATCATCGTCCAGAATCCATACAGAAGTATTCAAATGCCTTGTCATATTATAATCCTGTCTTTAGTTAGCAGACTCTGGGCTAATCGGTGTACAGCCAATTTCTAATTATTCAGTTTAAAAAGGTTTGTGACATGGTTCCTATTTTGGGCTGGCCCTGTCTGCGTTGGTTCGGGAAGGGCAGCACTACTGAAAACACTGTCTGTCCAGGCTTACTGCTGCATTCGATCATGCCGCGGTGTTGGGTGATGATGCCATGGGTTATAGGTAGCCCAAGACCACTGCCATCGGCACGACCGCTGATCATCGGATAGAAAATCTGGCCCAGCATTTCCATTGGTATGCCTGGGCCATTGTCTTCGATCTCAATCTTGACAGCGACACGATGGTAGTCATTGCCAATTGTCACATTGCGGGTAATTCGGGTGCGCAGGATGATTTGGCCAACGGAGATTCTATCCGCACTGTTGAGGGACTGCTGTGCATTGCGCACCAGATTGAGCATGCCTTGAATTAACTGATCTGAATCCGCTTCAATACAGGGAATACTGGGGTCATAATCAATACTGAGGCGGATGTTCTCACTAGCTGAGTCGGAATCCACCAGGCTACGAACTCGTTCCAGAACCTCATGAACATTGATTTCTGCCAATTCCAGAGGTTTGCGCGAGCCTACTAGTCGATCCACCAGATTATGCAGGCGATCGGCTTCTTCGATAATGACCCGAGTGCAGTCCTGCACCTCAGCACTACTGTTCATCTCCTCAGCTAGGAGTTGAGCAGCTCCGCGAATGCCACCCAATGGATTTTTGATTTCATGAGCCAGGCCGCGCACCAGCTCTCGCGTAGTCAGCTGAGCAGTCTGCAGTGAGGCCTCCCGAGTGATGCGATTGGCATGTTCCAGTGAAGTAATTTCCATAATGGCATGGATACTGTCACTCTCAGCTGACGGGTTTATAGTGTAGTCTGCCATGAGAGTCTTGCCATGTTTGACGATCAACTCGACCGAGCGCTTGGTAAGGCTCTGGTTGCTAAGCAGAGCTTGCCGCATTTCCCGGATATCCTCGTCGAAGTTGAGCAACACATCGCCAATAAACAGTTGATGGGCTTTTCTGTCGCTCATTTCCAGCAGAAAATTGGCTTCCATATTTAGATAAACCAGACGCAGGTCACTGTCGAGCAACAATACGCCTGTCTTCAGGTTGTTTAGTATTCGTTTGTGAAGATTGTCCAGACTCACAGGCTTATTCATTGGCTCACCGACCGGTTTACCTTTTCTGGTCGGGTTATCTCTGAAGGTCATATGCAATAAATAAACCAATAAGTGATCCCTGCACCCTGTTGGATAAGCAGTTGCAGCGATTTCCGCTGATGGCAAATATCGCTGGTGCGGGTGGCGTGCATAACTGGGCATAAGGTGGCCAAAAACAACAAAGTCGAAAACAACGCAATCGGAAACTAGGAACTGCGGCATTCCCAGATACTAAAAGAATGCACTATTTTGGTGCATAGCGCAAAATTTGTGATCTGGCCTGATTTAGCTGTGTCGTCTTCGCAGGTTGACCAATGCGAATTACTGCTAGATGGGATAAGGTAAGCGCAAGAAACCCCGATTCCTTTCTGGGGAACCGGGGTCATTGCAAAGCGAAGGGTTAGGAGGCTAGAGCTTCCTTTGTACTCTTGATTATGGCGGCTGCCACCTTGTAGGGGTCGGCATTGGAGGCTGTGCGGCGGTCTTCAAGGCGACCTTTCCAACCATCTTGCACAGTGGCAACCGGAATGCGAATTGAGGCACCGCGGTCAGAAATACCGTAGCTGAAAAAATCAATGGACTGCGTTTCATGCTGGCCGGTCAGGCGTTGGTCGTTGTCAGCACCATAAACGCTGATATGTCGGGCGATATTTTTGCCAAAGCTGTCACAGATTCGAGTAAAAACTGACTCGTCGCCAGCTTCACGCATAATGCCATTCGAGAAGTTGGCGTGCATCCCTGAACCATTCCAGTCCAATTCCTTGCCCAACGGCTTGGGTTCCCAATTGATGGCCAAATTGTAGTCCTCTGCCGTCCGTTCCAGCAGGTAACGTGCTATCCATGTTTCATCACCGGCCTGTTTCGCCCCCTTGGCGAATACCTGAAATTCCCACTGTCCGGCAGCCACCTCAGCGTTGATTCCTTCTACATTGATGCCTGCTTCCAGACATAGATCCAGATGATCCTCAACCACCTCACGGCCATGAGCATTATTGGCACCAACCGAACAATAATAAGGTCCTTGTGGTCCCGGGTAGCCGCCGCGGGGAAAGCCGGCTGGAAGATCAGTCTCAATATCCCACAAAAAGTATTCCTGCTCGAAACCAAACCAGAAATCATTGTCATCATCATCAATCGTGGCGCGACCATTGGAGGCGTGAGGTGAATTATCTGCATTCAGCACCTCGGTCATCACCAGATAAGCATTGGTGCGAGCAGGATCGGGATAGATGGCCACTGGTCTCAGCAAGCAATCAGAATCATTGCCGGAGGCTTGCTGGGTTGAACTGCCGTCAAAGGACCACATAGGGCATTCTTCCAGAGAGCCCCCAAAGTCTTCTCGCACCATGGTTTTGCTGCGCAGGCTTTGGGTTGGCTGGTATCCGTCCAGCCAGATGTATTCCAGTTTAGATTTCATATTATTTGTTTCTCCTGTGTCCTAATGTATTTTACTTTCGGTTCAGACCAGAGGCTGGTTCTTGGTGTAGGATTAGGTCAGGCAACAAACACCAAATCTGTGATCTTGCTCGCTGCGACATCCTGGCACCGACACAAACTGTAATAAATTATAGTCTGCTAGCAGTCTGCTGTCCTTATCTGATTTGCGGCGTTTTTTGGGCTAAATACCAAAAATCAGCCAGATCAATTACTTATTGTTCAGACAGACTGTCTTTATCCAACGGGTCACAGCACCAGTGTTGATCAACTGGCACGCAAGGGTGAAATTTGCAGACTTGCGTCAGGAACACAGCAAAATGTATGCCACCGTTCGGTGCACTTCTCAAACCGCTATTTTACAGGGGTCGATTCAGTCATTCTAGATATTATGCATCATAAATGGGCAATTTTAACCTTAATGCACCATATTGGTGCGTTTGGTTTTTGACAACCGACTGCGCCGATTTTGGGGAATCTTTTATACATAAGATTGGCTCTGTCTGAAACCACAGCATAAAGCACGCTATTACTCGTTAAGCTATTTTCCGAAATCACCATCAAGAGACACTCGGTACGCAAGCGATTGATTCGCCAGTTCCGCCAAGACCTGAAGATGGTATTGAGAACATTGGATCCTAATGCAGAAGTGATGGGAGACTGGGACTCGCTTGAAGTCAAACTCGATCCCCTCGGCACGGGTAGCAAAGAGCGAATAATTAGCAAGCTCGCCTGCATCCCAGGTATCAGTCAGTTTGCCGAGGTAGAGAAGTTTGCACTGCCGGAGATGAACGGCATTCTGGCGCATGCCCTGTATTGCTATGGTGAGTCACTAACTGGAAAGACCTTCGCCATGCGCTGCAAACGCAGGGGCAAGCACAGTTTCAGTTCGGTGGATGTTGAGAACTACATCGGTGCGGGTTGCAACAAAAAATCGCTACGGCGGGAGTCAGGCTGGCGAAACTGGAAATTACCATGACCCTGGAGATTCGAGATCAGGATCTGTAACTGGTGAGGTGCTTACAGAGAGGGCTGGGAGGTTTTCCTAAGGGTTGTCAGGGATTGGTTTTGTCCTTGATCTCAGGTGAGTTTGATTCGGCGGTTTCCAGTTATCTCTGCCTCAGACGGGGCCTGCAGACATCCTTCTTGTTTTTCAACCTTGGTGGCGAGGCACACGCACAGGCTGTGAAGGATCTGGCACTTTTCTTGTGGATGAAGTATCACAGCACTCACCGGATCAAGTTCATTAGTGTACACTTTGAGAAGGTAGTGGAAGAAATCCATAAAAAGTCCCGGATCCTCAACTGGCAGTCGTTCTGAAACGTATGATGATGTGTGCTGCTAGCCGCATTGCCCGTGATCTTGGCTTTATGGCACTGGTGACTGGCGAGAGTATCGCCCAGGTGTCAGATATTCTGGTGTTGCGGCCGTCGGCCGCCAGTGATAAACAGCAGATCATCAATATTGCTAGAGATATAGGGACTGAGGAATTTTCCAGACACACCCGAGTATTGTGCTGTCATTACAAAAAGTCCCACCAATTACAACTGGCCAGGGACGAAAGTCGGTTTGATTATTCGGTGTTGGAAGCGAGTATTAATACTGTAGAGATTCAATTGATTACAGAGCTTATCGATGACATTAGCGTGCATTCTGGTGAGGTGGTCATTGTTGATCATATCGATCCGACGGCAATCATTATTGATATTCGTCACCCCCATGAAGTTGAGCAGAAACTACTGGCTGGTAATGACCTGACTGCCACCGTGCTTATGATTCCTTTTTATGCCTTATCAACCCGCTAGGGTGAACTGGACAGTGCGGGGCACTACCTATTGTATTGTGAGCGCAGCATGATGAGTCGGTTGCAGTCTGCCCGCTTGCTTGATTAAGGTTTTGTCAATGTTGCACTTCTTGACCCAAAAGCACTCAATTATTAATCATTATTCCAGTTTGGCTTCTCATTGATGGCTAGTGAGGGATGATGTGGCTATGAATAATCTATTGTTGTATTCGGTGATTTGGTTGGTATATCGGTTAATGTCACTGCTTGCATGATATTTATTGCCTATTGGATATAAGTTTGATTTCGAGGATTGTTGGTTAATAGTGAAGAAGTTATGTTTGCAATTTCTTAGTGAGTGATTCAGTTCCACATTGATCATTGCAGGTATAAATCTGATTTAAGTGCGTATCAGTGTGGGGTATAGGTTGGTTCAATGTGGAAAGAGCAACCAGTTGAATATTTTTCTGCATCTGCTGAAAATATTGGGTTAAGAGTAAAGGTATAAAGCCTGAAATCAGATTCTTTGGAGATTGTACTTTTAACGCTGAAAAATTGCACAACATTCAGGCAGTTTTTACCACTTACGGCAACAATCTCAACTAAAACTGATTCTAAC
>JAPORB010000241.1 GCA_026710425.1 Gammaproteobacteria bacterium | reverse complement strand
GGATAAATACCGGCAGCTTCAAGAACCGATGACTCTTATCGGTCTGGTTTTTGATCGCAGCGGCCAGGGTGACAAACCGCTGGCCCTGAGGGCTGTTCCTGCATGAGAACGAACAGATTAGTGTTTAGTCAAGAGAAAAATGACTGTTGAACATGTTTTGGGTTGATTCGCTGCCTTGTTAATCAGAAAGCGCATATGATTTTACCGGTACGACAAATATCCATTGACCTGACACAAGTAGCCATTCACCAGTCAGAGGATGGTAAAAGCTTTGGCATCTCCTGGCTTTGCATCGTCTTGCAATGACTGATCTTTGTGTCCTTGAATCAATCTAAAGTTGCAATTCGATGTTTCAATCTATTGATGAGGTGGGTAAAGTAATAACACTGGTTTAGTCGGTTTTGATTTTCAAAGATGATCACGAACATAGTGACACTAACCTGCTGACTGATTAATGATCACGGTAGATGCAGTCTGAAGAGATCTAGCCTAACTCAGAAATCTGGATTTTTCACCTGCCCTAACGGCGAACAGTCAATGTCCAGTGCGCCTGATTTGCCTGACGTTGCACTTGCAATGACTTGAGTTGTCGTTGCGAGGCGGCTGTGCCTTGCCACAAACTTACCCAGCAATCAAAGACAAGTGAGGCTGTTGGTTCCGGCAAGCCACGAATAATCCGTAAGCCGGTGTGACGGAGTTCAAATGTCTCGCCGGTAACCGAACTGTTGACTGAATCTCCCATGCCGGAAAACATCCTTGAAAGATAGTTCATTGCATCTTGCAAATCACCATCCGCAGCCGCCACCATACAGACAGTTTCTTGAAAATACTGCAGTCCCGTAAGCCTTGCGGCACGACAGGCCAGCTCACGGCAAGCTGCCTCACCGATCACGGAGGCTAACTCGATCAGACCGTTGCGAATAAAGTCCAGCGCGTAGTTTCGTGAGGCCTTGGCTAAGCGCAAAGGATTCCACTGATCTGCTGGCGGCACAGGCTGCTGTTCGGGATCAAAAGGGGGAGGTAATTGGTTCTTGGCAAACTGCAATCGTTCATTACTAGACAATGGCCGATCATATTCATTGAAGTAACCGCATAGTCCGAATTCACCAGTCATATCCTCTGAAACACAGACAAAGCCCAGTTGGGGATTGCCCAAGGACACACCGTTGTGTGCATACCAGCCGTTCAGAAAGCCGCGACTGACTTCAAGTGGCACTCCGCACAAGGTGGGCCCCTGATACATCCATCGCGGGTAACGAAATCTCACCCAAGCCTTGCGATCAGATTCATACATATATTCCACACCTACACCACCGATATTATTTGATAGCACATGATATCTGGCACAAGCCACTGCATCCGGCAAACCAGAAAGTCCAAGTTTGTCAAAACTGGTAAGGAATTTTTCCTCATGCTGACGGCGAAACAACCGAAACATCCACTCTTCGACATCCTGTCTAGAGTATTGGCTGCACACCATTAGCTGTAAGCCGAGCAGCAAGGCATGATGTATATGAGCCTGAGCTTCAATGGCTGCTTTTTCCTCTGATGCATGCATAGTGTTTCTCATGTTTAGTGCGTCCTGAATTCTGGCTGCCGATACAAGGTTGATGCTTGATAACAAATGGCAAAACACAGGTATATTAACCGCACCAGACCAAAAGATCAGCGCAGGCCGCTAATTCCGAATGATACATTGGGTTGCCAGAACAGAATCGGACCAATTTATGCCGCAAAGATAGGGTTACAATGGAGCGATTTGATTGTACACTCAATAATCATCTCTCCTATAAAATCAGCATGGACCCCTAAGGGGTCAGTTTCTGAAATAGGGGCCAAATAAGAGGGAGTTTCATGTTCTCGTTATCAATGATGGTACGCCGTGCAGCGCAGCTTAAGCCCAAGGGGCTGGCTACTGTAAATGGTGAGCGTTCTCAAACCTGGTCTCATCTGCAACACAAGCTTGCCTGCTTTGCCGGTGGTCTCAAACAGCTGGGCATAAGCCAAAATGACTGTGCTGCCATTCTAGCCCTAAACAGTGATCGCTATTTTGAGTTTATGTTTGCCACACCTTGGGCTGGTGGAGTTTTTCAACCCATCAACACCCGTCTGGCCGGACCGGAAGTGGAGTACTGGTTAAATGACTCAGAGGCCAGCGTACTTTTTGTGGATACCACCTTCGTATCACTTGTCGCCGACATCAAAGACAAACTCAAACATGTCAAACATCTAGTCTTCATTGATGATGGCGAGGTGCCGGAGGGCTATATCAGCTATGACGAGCTGGTGGACAATGAACCGATAGCCGATGCCGGGAGACATGATGATGATGTGGCTGGCCTATTTTATACCGGCGGCACTACCGGACGCTCCAAAGGCGTGATGCTCACTCACAAGAATCTTTGTATCAATTCCCTGCAAAGTCTCTCTGTGAACGGTGCCCAACTGGGCGACCGCGTGTTGCATGTGGCACCGATGTTTCACATCGCCGACGCCTTCGTGTGCATGATTTCTGCCACGGTTTGCGGCTCAAATTACTTTCAACCGGGATTTGACCCGCTAGCCACCCTGCAGGCTATTGCAGACTATAAGATTCAGCGCATGTTGCTGGTGCCGACCATGATCAATATGGTCGTGTATCAACCCACCTTTAGTGATTTTGACACTTCGTCCCTGCAAGGCATCTGGTACGGTGCCTCCCCCATGCCTGAGGCGGTGATCCGACAGGCCCTGAATGTGCTACCGGAGGTAAAGTTCGTCCAGGCCTACGGCCAGACTGAAGCTTCTCCCTGTGTCACCATGCTTGCTGCCGAACGACACTGCTTTGATGGTCCTTTAGCCGGCAAGATTAATTCCGCTGGCCAGGCCTTGCCCGGCATTGAGGTTTGTATTATGGATGAAAGCAACAACAAAGTGGCAGATGGAGTGGTAGGTGAGGTCTGCATGAAAGGACCCAACATCATGAAAGGTTACCGAAACATGGAAGAACAAACCGCAAGTGCCATAGTTGATGGCTGGCTGCATACCGGCGATGGCGGTTATATGGATGAGGAGGGATTTGTTTTTATAGTAGATCGGGTGAAAGACATGATTGTCTCTGGTGGTGAAAATGTGTATTCAGCCGAGGTCGAGAATGCGCTTTATCAGCACGAGGCTGTAGGCCAGTGTGCTGTCATCGGTATTCCCTCTGAAAAATGGGGTGAATCGGTGCATGCCATTGTTGTGCCCAAGGCGGGTGTTGAATGTGATGAACCGAACCTGATCGCGCACTGCAGGACGCTGATTGCCGGATTTAAGTGCCCACAATCGGTGACCATCCAGGCAGAACCCTTGCCACTGTCTGGGGCGGGTAAAGTTTTGAAAACGGAACTGAGGAAGCCTTACTGGAAGGATGGAGAAAGAAATGTGAATTGAATGGACTCGCCCACTTGCAATCATTGTTTCGGTCAGACTGATGCTATTGGGGCAGGAAAATCAGGCATTCACATATGGCAACTTCATCAATGCTCGCCAGAAAAAAGAACTAATGAACAGATTGAAAATCACTCACTTCCAATTCTAAAATATTGAATTTACTGTATCGGCATATGGTAACTCAATATAGTTTGCTAATACTGCTCCCCCTCTATCAAAACAGAATGGTTTTGAACAGCTTTCTGACGCTGGTGCTCTGATATCCTTGCCCAATCCCATATTTTAATGATTAGCGGTATAGAGCAAATTAGCAGTGCGTTTTCAAGCCCCAACAACGAATGGCTAGATATCGGCTGAAATTCTGGCCCACGAAGAACTAGATTAAGAAAACAGCAGTCATCACCAACCTCTCTGTCAGGACCATCTGCTATCCAAACTTCTACTCCGGGTATATGCTTGTGGATGAGAGAAACCAGTATTCTGCGATGTTTCTCTAGAATACCTAAAAACTTCTCAGTTTCGTTTCCGCTCCTATTATAAATTTCCACACCATCTCGGAGGATACTTTCACATAGCGGTTTTTCCTGAATGTCTTGAAATAGACACAAGTCAACTTTCTGAGGAACAGACAGTTCTTCCATAGCTTTAGCAAGTTTGAGGTGGTCAGTAATAGTCAAATCTTTCCCAAACAAGGCAATGTCCACATCTGAGGCTACTGAATAATCTCCTTTTGCTCGTGATCCAAATAACACCGCTCTCTCCACTCGCTTATTTGCACGGAATACATTTGAAATATCGATATGATGAATGTCTTTAAGGCCAGCAATCATTGATCTGCCCGACTATTTAATTTGCAATGAACTCGTAAGAAGATGGGTAGATAAATATCCTTTATTAGTGTTTCTGCTTTGATTGCTGCACTTTCCCTATAGGTATGACTCGTTATATTTCGCAAATCCACAGCCTCCAAAAGGGTTTCACTATCCTGCTCATTAATATATCCTGCTTCATAACCTTTACGAATAGCTTCTCGGGGAACTTTAGCTTGATAACCTTCATATAAAAGAAGATCCTTTAGCACATTCCAACATAGTTCATAACAGAACTCAAAAGTCTTTATTAAACCGGCACGTTCGAGGCGAGAATAGGAGTCTAGTGAACATGCCTCTTTGAGCTGAATCAGAGCTGCATCAAAGCTGAACAGTCGCTGCTTCCAACGAATATTTTCGTTACTGGCCATATCATATTCCCTTAATTCAACTAGCTATGAATTCTTGTATCCTCCATACCAAGTCGATCAATCGCTATTTGTTGTTCACACAGCTGACACAATAGAAATTACATTTCCTCCAATCGACAAGCTAATCTCACCCTTTTAGTAGTTGCTTAAAACTCTTTGTTTTGAGCAAGATTTTCACATTCATGCATCTGGAAAAATTACATCTTTTCTCTTTCTAGGATGAACAAGGATAGAAAGCGAAATAAAAGCTAGTCTACAGCTGCATAATTTCATAAAAATATTCCAAAGCAATCTGCTTTCCATTAAGATTTTACTCGTATTGTTGCATGGTTACTATTTTTGCTTTTTGAAGTAGAAACCAATATCTCTTAGTCCTTTATTCAGACATCGAGTCTTCAGAGATGACCTCAGCCTGTCTTAACACCATATCTACAGCATCTTGTTCTTGATCTGGCGGGTACTTGTACCTCTTTAACAAGGTTCTGATGAGTAGCCGAAGTCTTGCTCTCACACTCTCCCGCACTGCCCAATCTACTGTGAGGTTATCCCGCAATTTTTTGGCTATTTCCCGAGCCATCTCTACCAGAACCTTCTCACCCATAAGTTCCTGCGCTGACTTGTTCCTGGCCAGTGCATCGTAGAATGCTTCCTCTTCGATACTTAGATTGTGTGCTTTCCTGCGAGCAAGATCTTCCTTGAACTGTTCTGCCATTGCGATCAGCTCTTCAATTACCTGCGCTGCTTCAATTGCACGGTTGGCATACTTGCCCAGGGATTTTTCAAGTAGATCACTGAATTTTCGCTGCTTGACCACGTTGGTCCTGAATCTGGATTTCACTTCATCCCTGATTAATCGCTGCAACAATTCCACCGCGAGGTTTTTATGGGGCATCTTCATGACTTCTGCCAGGAAGTCCTCGGACAGAATGGAAATGTCGGGTGACTCCAGCCCGGCTAGTTTGAAAATGTCAGTGACACCCTCCCCAACAACCGCCTGAGATACCAGTTGCTGTAGTTCGTAATCCACATCTTTTTTGGGCTTAACACCGGGGTCACTGTTGCCCTTCATCAGCGGTGCGCGTATCGCCTGAGCCAGATTGGCACCATGCATAGGCTTGTCGATGTACATGGTAGCCAGACAGGGTGCATCGAATCCGGTCAGCCACATATCCCGCACTATCACAATTTTCAAGGGATTATCCGGGTCCTTGAAACGCTTTTCGAGGTCCTTTTTCTGCGCCTTGTTGGTGTGGTGAGGTTGAAGATGGGCTTTGTCCGAGGCGGATGCTGTCATGATGACCTTAATCACGCCCTGCTGGTGATCCTCTGAATGCCAATGAGGCTTTAGTGCAACCAGCTTGTCATAAAGACGAGCGCAGATGTCTCGGGACATGGTTACAATCAATGCCTTGCCGGGCTGAGTCTGGCTCCGGGTTTCAAAGTGCAGGATCAGGTCTTCTGCGACCTCCTGCAGCCGGGCATCGGTACCGACAATTGCCGCCAGTGCTGACCACTGGCTTTTTGCCTTTTCCCTTTCCTTGTCGTCAGCATTTTCACTGTCGAGCAGCTCCTCCACACCCGCATCAACTGCTGGAAGGGCTGAATGATTGAGGTTAATCCTGGCAAGGCGAGACTCATAGTAGATGGGGACCGTTGCACCGTCCTGCACCGCCTGTTCAATGTCATAGATCGAGATATATTCACCAAAGACGGCCTGAGTGTCCTTGTCATTTTGGGAGATAGGTGTTCCAGTAAAGGCAAGAAAAGTCGCATTGGGAAGGCCATCCCTGAGTGATCTGGCGAAACCGTATTTGATGACTCCGCTCTCGCTGTCGATTTTGGCCTTGAATCCATATTGCGACCGGTGTGCCTCATCCGCAATAACCACGATATTGTGTCGATCTGTGAGGACGGGAAATCTGTCTTCTGCTGCTTCCAGCCCAAATTTCTGGATAGTGGTGAAAATGATGCCACCGGAGGGCCGATTCTTCAGGTGTTCCCGCAATTCAGACCGGGAGCTGGCCTGTTTGGGTGTTTCGCCCAACAAATCCCCGGCACCGGCGAAAACGCCAAACAGCTGGCCATCCAGTTCTTGTCGGTCGGTGACAATGACCAGAGTCGGGTTTTGCAGACGGGGTTCAGAGATCAGACGACCTGCCAGGCAGGCCATTTCCAAGGATTTGCCGGCTCCCTGGGTCTGCCAGACAACACCTCCTTTCTTGCTGCCTTCCTGCCCAGAGGCGATCACAACATTTTCTACCGCCATTTGGACTGCATGAAACTGATGGTAACCGGCTATTTTCTTGATGACGGTCTTTTCGTCCTCGAAAATGCAGAAGTAGCGCAGGTAGCTGAGGAACACCTGTTTGTTGAACAGTCCTTTGATGAGTGTTTCCAGCTCCCGGTGCTGGCCAAACGGATCAATTTTAGCCCCGTCAATGGTGCGCCAGCGCATGAAGCGTTCTTCGTTGGCTGAAAGTGATCCGAAACGGGCATAGATTCCGTCGGAGATGACCAGGCATGTGTTGTAATTGAACAGGTCAGGGATATCGTTCTTGTAGGTCTGCAACTGGTTATAGGCTGCCCAGATGTCAGCTTTTTCATCGGCTGCATTTTTCAGCTCAACAACAGACAGGGGCAGTCCATTGATGAAGATCAATACATCCGGTCTACGGTTCTGCCTCTGGCCATGGATGGTGAACTGATTGACGACTAACCAGTCGTTATTCTCGGGATTGTCACAGTCAATGACTTTGATCTGTTTGCCGATCTCCTGATTGCCTTCGTGGTAGGTTACTTTCAAGCCTTTGGTCAACCACGAATGTACCTGCCTGTTGCAGGAAATCAGTGCCGGAATATTGGGGTTAATCAGCTGAGATAGTGCTGAGTCTATTGCTGATTTAGGTATTTCGGGGTTGATGCGGAACAGAGCAGAGAGGATGCGGTCTTTGAGTACAACTGAACGGTAGTTGTGGCGTTCTGGAGTTTCACCATCGACTGCGATGTCATATCCGCACTGATATTGATAACCAAGGTCTTTGAACCATTCGATGCTTTGTAGCTCTACCTGATCCTCGGTAACCAGTGCCATCAGATACCAGCCTCTTCAAGAAACTTTTCGGCATCAGGGATGCGGAGTTCGCCTGAAATTAGTTTGGGGAGAAGGGTATCTCTGAGTTTAGATATGTTATGAGCTTCAGAACAAGAAATTAGAATCCGTTTAATTATAGGTGAAACTATCTGAGCGAACATTCTCCGCAGTTCAGCTGGTGGTAATATTAGACTTATTCCAAGGATATCCCTAGGTGATACATTTGCTTGAGCAGAACCTGTTCCAAGATTAACTACTTGTGATTTGAACTTACTCCTTCTAGTCATTATCACAAGATAACAATAATCGTCGGAATTAATTGGATTAAATTTTCCTACTCTCTGGTTCAAATATGGAACTTTTCCAATATCTGGGACTAGACCAACCTCACCAACATATCCAGTTAAACCAATCAGTGCATCACCAACAGACAACTTGAATCGCTCTAGTCCTTTAGCCATTTTTGTTTTAATGCGGCTACAAGACTCAATATCAACAAGCATTGGTTTTACGTTACCAATTTTTACAACGGGTACCTGTCCATTTAAATCCCAATCCTTCCTTTTGAAAGCATACCCATTTTGGATTTCAGAAATATGGGATATTGTAGTTTTCATCCACCCCTTCGGAATCTCTCCAATTTCCGAATCCACCAATTCATCAGGAAACAAATCACTGATTTCCTGAGGTAGTCCTACGGGACGACCCTCTATTTTGGCGCGCACTGGATCAAAGTCCACAAACCATGACTTGAAGATTGCCTTGGCGATATCTTCAAGGGTCTGGTTCATTTTATGGTTTAGTTCGATTTTGTTATCGATATATTCGATAAAGCTGGAAGCCGCTTTCTGGTATTCAAGTGGTGGGAAGCTAAATTTCAAATCTGTTAAATCTGTTGGTTTTAATGCTGGGTATGCAGATGTATTATTCTCTGCAATACCTTGGAGATAGTCGGTTATATTTTCCTGTGTGATAAGATGGTATATATATCTTATGTCATACTTGTTTTGAAATTTATTTCTAAGTACAGAAAATCCAGTAGAAACAAGTAAATTAGCAGGAATATTCCGCAAAATACCGTAATGCCTTTGATTTGGCCTCACAGTTGAATAGATTAGATCATTATTTTTCACTACTCTTTTTGCTCGGCTTGGTATTTTATCTTCCTGAGCGTCGTAACCTACGATTTCATCAATTCTTCCATTTGTGATATTGGATGTATCCAGATACTTTATTTTATTCCACCCCATTTCCGCTGAGTAAGTTTCTGGATTTAATTTAACAATATCTGATATTCTCACGAGATCAGAATTATCATGGTTTGATAGCTTAGTATTCATGGTCTTCATTACATATAAATAGATATAAGAATCCTATGTTGAATTTATGGAGTTAAGCCGTTTCAATGCTTTTCCGAAAACAGTAAAGTTTTTGAGGCAAATTACTATAATACTGTTCATATTGCGCCTTCCCTAAACCCAATAAGTTCCAATTTATGTGCAATCTCATTATCTAACCGAGTACTTTCTTTTCTTTGTTCATGCAACTTACTAACAAGAGATATCATTTTCTCATTAAACGCCTCATTTTCTTGATTCTGTGGAACAGCACCAACATATCTCCCCGGAGTAAGAGTGAATCCATTCTTTTCAATATCTTCAAAAATAGCTGACTTGCAAAAGCCTAGCTGATCTTTATATCCTGATTTATGTTTCCATGAATTAACTGTGTCTGCAATTCTTTCGATTTCCTCATCAGCTAATATCCTATGAACACGTTCTTTCAAATAACCTAGCTTTCGTGCATCAATGAAAAGAGTCTCACCTCTTCGATCTTGTCCATTCTTGGTTTTGTCGTTAGTAAGGAACCAAAGGCAAACTGGAATTTGAGTGTTGAGAAACAATTGACCTGGCAGTGCGACCATGACTTCAACCATATCCCCTCTCACCATCGCTTCTCGAATTTGACCTTCGCCACCTGAGTTGGTGCTCATTGATCCGTTTGCCAGGACAACGCCCGCCTGACCTCCTGGTCGTAACTTCCACAACATATGCTGCAACCAGGCATAGTTGGCATTACCAGCTGGCGGTCTGCCGAACTGCCAACGTGGATCACTTTCGTACTTCTCGCCGCCCCAATCAGAGATATTGAAAGGTGGATTTGCCAGGATGTAATCGAACTTCAGATCAGGGAACTGGTCTTTAGCAAAAGTGTCAGCAGGCTCCTTACCCAAATCTGCTGCAAATCCACGAATCGCCAAGTTCATCGCCGCCAGTCGCCAGGTTGTGGGATTACTTTCTTGGCCATAGATGGAGATATCGTCAACACGCCCTCCATGCTCCTTGACGAACTCTGCGCTCTGCACAGACATGCCACCGGAGCCGCAACAGGGGTCATAGACTCGGCCAGAGTTAGGAGAGAGAACCGCAACGAGAGTCTTAACCACATGAGCGGGAGTGTAGAATTGTCCTCCCTTCTTTCCCTCTGCTGATGCGAACTGACCTAGAAAATACTCATATACTTCACCAAGCAGATCTGATGCATCATATTTTTCACCGAATCCGATAGTGGAAATGAGATCAATCAATTCACCCAAAACACCTTGGCTAAGCTGTACACGACCAAAGCGTTTATCCAGCTTTCCCCTGAGCGATTGGTTTTGGTTCTCAATAGCCGTCATTGCTCCATCAATCAATGCACCGATATCAGGCTGTTTTGCTTTTGATCTGAGTGTTTCCCAGCGCGCTTTCTTAGGAACCCAGAACACGTTGTCCTTGGTATAGTAGTCCCTTAATTCCAGTTCCTTTGCATACTCAGCTGGATCCTCGCTGATAAAATACTCAGAGTCTGGATCCGAAACCATGTGGCGCACCTTGTCCTGTTGTTTGACGAAGGTGTCAGAGATGTACTTAAGAAAGATGAGGCCAAGAACGATGTGCTTGTACTCGGCGGCATCCATCTGCGCCCTCAACTTGTTTGCTGCTTTTCAAAGCTGTTGTTTGAAGTCTGTGCTCACTGAAAATCCTTCATGATGGTTACGATTTCGTCAATGGGATCTATTTAGTATCTAATCAATTTATCAAAATGGTAGATTGGAAAAGGTTAATTCTCCCTTTCTAATTCTTGATTCACATCCATATCTTCATAGAGGTCCAATACATCAAAGCCCTATCAGCTCCCCACACATGACACTGGCCTTTTTCTACTCATACTTCCACTCCTCTGATTTTGATTGTGCAATTTTGTAAGCTCTAATTCCCATTATTGCGGCATAAAGCTTTACTGTTCCTTTCCATAATAATTTTGTACCAGGGATTTTTTGATTTTTCCTTGGGTTGA
>JAPORB010000008.1 GCA_026710425.1 Gammaproteobacteria bacterium | reverse complement strand
AATAATATAACTTTCTGGTATAGTTAGATATTTATACCTATTTCAACAGAAAGATCCTTGCCAATGATTAGTCACATTCATCCGATTCCAGCCTTCACCGACAACTATATCTGGGCTATACATAAAGCCGATTCTGAGAATCTTGCCGTGGTAGATCCCGGCGACCCATGTCCTGTTATTGATTATATCCAGAAACAGGGACTTACACTCAGCCATATTTTGATCACCCATCATCATCCCGATCATGTTGGCGGATTGCCCAAGCTAATTGAAGCATATAGCCCCATTGTATATGGACCACAACCTTCCAACATCGCAGGAATCACCCAGTATCTTCATGAAGGTGATTGTATTGACTTATTCGGTACCCAATTCGAAATAATTGAAGTGCCGGGGCATACCCTTGACCATATTGCCTACTACAGAGCATCAAGACAGGAAAAGGAGGCTGAGGTACAAGGCAGGCATGTTGCACAGATGGCTTGTGAAAATACCTCTGACAAAATAGAGAACAAGAGTGGGGGGATAAGTACTCCCCTGCTATTTTGCGGCGACACCCTGTTTGCTGCCGGATGTGGCCGCTTGTTTGAAGGGACACCGCAGATGATGCTGAGCTCTTTGGATAAGTTGGGTAAACTGGACCCGAATACTGCCGTTTACTGTACCCACGAATATACTCTGGCCAATCTGAAATTTGCTCTGGAAGCTGATGGTGACAATCCCCAATTGCAAAGGCGGGTCAGCAATGAACAAGCTAAACGTGAGACCGGTAAGCCCACCCTGCCCTCCTCACTTGCACTGGAGCTGGTCACCAATCCCTTTTTGCGCTACCAACAACCCGAAATTATCCGGCGAGTATCAGCAGTCACCGGTCTGAAAAGTACTGATCCGGTTGATGTGTTCGCTGCCCTTCGGAGTTGGAAGGATAACTTCTAGTACGGACCATAAGCACAAGGAACTCAGTGCCTGCATCCATGGATATAACATCATCTCAGAACACGCGATTGAATCTGTCAGTTAGAACAATTAACCACTTCCTGCCTATTGGCCTAACTCTTTTTGTGCTCTCAGCTTGCCAGAGTTTTGTAACACCCGAACAAACTGCAAAACTCGAAGAGACTGCTCAAATTCGCTCCACAAATACAACAGCCTCCTCTTCGGCAATCAGTACAGCGGCCTCACCCTCAGATATTTCTGGAGCTGAAAGTGCAAGCAGGAGTAACTCGAGCCGGATTGAAAAAGATTTCACATCGATCTGGCAGCGACTCTCCAATAGCTTTCGGCTACAAGAGCATTATGATCATCCTGCCGTTAAGGCTCATTTGGAAACTTACCGCAACAATCAACGTTTTTTCGATCTGTTGGCAGAACGCGCTAAATACTTTTTATTTACCATCATTGAGGAAGTCGAGGCACGCAATCTGCCAATGGAGCTGGCCCTACTGCCTGTGGTAGAAAGTACCTTTGATCCTAATGCGCATTCCAACAAGAATGCTGTGGGACTATGGCAGTTCATGAGTGCAACAGGTCGGCAGTTTGGGCTGCAGCAGGACTGGTGGTATGACGCACGCCGGGACCCGTTGGCCTCTACACGCGCGGCACTGGATTACTTGGAATCCTTGTATCAGAGGTTTGACGAAGACTGGTTACTGACTCTGGCAGCCTATAATACAGGTAGTAGAAACTTGGAGCGTGCTATGAAGCAGGTTGCTCCCGGTGAACAAAACTACTGGAACCTGCCGTTGTCCGCAGAGACACGATCGCATGTCCCCAAATTGCTGGCCCTCGCACAACTTCTGGAAGACCCGAAAAATTTCAACATTACTCTGGCACAAATACCTAATACCAACCCCATGGCTGTGATTGAGGTGGGTGACCAGATCGACTTGGCTATGGTAGCCGAGCTGATTGCCGTTGACTTCACTCTACTCCGTCAGCTTAACCCTGGATATCTGCGGTGGAGCACGCATCCCAAATCGCCCCAATCTGTGGCCGTTCCAGCTGGGAAAGCACAACAATTTCGCGAAAATCTCAGCAAACTTGATCGAAGCAGTTTTGTGACATGGCAACAACATCAGATTCGTCCTGGTGATACCCTCGGAGGCATCGCTCGGCGGTACAACACTACAGTCGAAGTATTGCAGGTGGCCAACAACCTGAACGGAACCCAGATAATTGCAGACCGAACCCTGCTCATTCCCAACACGTCTAGCAAAGCAATTCCTGCAAAACTGCCTCTGACATCTGCACTGAGGTCGATAACACCGTCAGTGCCAGAGAGTATTGTGGTGCAGCGCGGAGACAATCTCTGGAGTATCGCCAAACGATTCAACCTTCGATCACGGGATATTGCACAGTACAACAACATTGGATTGGATGCTTTGTTGCAACCTGGCCAGATTCTGGACATGAGGTTTGCGCTATCATCCGGCAAAGATGGAGAAGTGCATACAGCGAAACTGGTACTTGACAGAGAGATTTATCAGGTCAGGCGAGGTGATTCTCTGTCATCAATCGCCCTGCGATTCGATACCAACATTGAAAAACTGTTAAGATGGAACGGACTGTCCATCAATGATTTAATCTTTCCAGGTCAAGTCATTCAGGTTTCCGCACCGTGAGTTAATTATGGATACGAGTATTGGTATGAATCAGGCTGAGACAAAAGCTGGCACAACACACTCCATAAGTCAGCAGAGCTTTTTTGGGCATCCGGCAGGGCTTTCTACCCTTTTCTTCACTGAAATGTGGGAGCGAATGAGTTATTACGGCATGCGTGCCCTGCTGGTATTGTTTATGACTCTCAGCCTTCTGGATGGGGGGCTTGGATTGACCGTAGCTTCAGCCACAGCGATCTATGGACTGTATACCGGTGCAGTATATTTCATGGGACTACCTGGTGGTTGGATTGCCGACCGACTCATTGGGGGACAACGGGCCGTGTGGTATGGGGGAATCATTATTACCTGCGGCCACATATTACTTGCCATACCCAGCGACAGCACCTTCTTCATTGGCCTGTTATTTGTTGTAGTGGGCACTGGTCTGTTGAAACCAAACATTGGTGCTCTAGTCGGTCAGCTATACGGGACGAATGATGAACGCCGTGATGCGGGCTATACCCTTTACTACATGGGAATTAACATCGGATCCATCATTGGCTATCTGGTCTGTGGCTGGTTGCAGGTTAATATGGGCTACCACTGGGCTTTCGGAGCGGCCGCTATTGGTATGGGTGCAGGACTAATCCAGTTTCGACTGACCCACATCAAGCTTGAAGGGGAAGGAACCGCCCCCAGCCAGCCACTAACGAGAAATGGCCGCCGCACTAGTTATCTAGGACTTGGAGCCGCAGTTGCTGCTATGGCTTTACTCACTTATTTGGTTTTAGACGGGCAGATCATCATTAATCCGGTTTTGCTGGCTCAGTATGTTGCTCTCACTATTGCCGCTGTGTTTGTTGCCTACTACGTCAGCATGTATCTGTTTGCCAAACTTGATTCTGAAGAAAAAAAATCCCTCGGTGCACTGTTTCTGGTCTGCCTGGCTTCAATTTTTTTCTGGGCAGGCTTTGAACAGGCAGGGTCATCACTGAATCTTTTTGCCCGCGATTATACTGACAGAATCATCGGAGATTTTGAGTTACCAACAGCCTGGTTTCAATCAGCCAACTCTTTTTTCATAGTCATCCTGTCGCCCTTTTTTGCAGCCCTTTGGATAAACCTTTCCAAACGCTTAATTAATCCATCGTACGGCATTAAATGTGCGTTGGGTCTAGTGATTATGGCCTTGGGTTTCATAGTGATGTTTTTTGCCGCCCAGGTGGCAGCTTCTGGTATGCAGGCGGCACCTTACTGGCTTGTAGCAACCTACTTTCTCCATACGGTAGGCGAGCTGTGCCTGAGCCCTGTGGCCTTGAGTGCTGTCAGTAAACTCTCGCCCAAAAGATTTGCCGGTCAGATGATGGGCGTGTTCACCTTAACCTACTCCATTGGTAATGTGGTAGCAGGCTTAATAGCAGGAAATTTCGATTCAGAGAACATTCAGCAGATGCCAAGTCTTTACATGCAGATTGCACTTACAACTATAGGTGCTGGGCTGGTAATCTTATTTTTTGCAGTATTTACCAACAGCTGGGAAAAACTTATCAAGCAACAGGATCCAGAGGCAGAACCAGCCTCAGCCTGATCTGACCTCTTGCGATTCAGGTTAAAATAGATGTCGTGATTTATCGGTAGACCTTTGTCGGGTACACTCCGGCGATACAGATTATCACTGCAAAAATTTTGACTGCGGCTTGAAATTTACTCAATTAAAGTTAAGGGATTACTGGACATGGGATTTCTTTCGGGTAAACGAATTCTGGTTCTTGGTGTGGCGAGCAAGTTGTCAATCGCCTCCGGCATTGCGGCAGCCATGCATCGGGAGGGGGCTGAACTTGCCTTCACTTATCAGAATGAGAAACTCAAGGACCGTGTCTACAAGTTTGCCAACGACTGGTGTTCAAATCTGGTGTTTCCCTGTGATGTTACTGATGACCAACAAATCGCAGAGGTATTTGAGGGACTGGCATCATCCTGGGATTGTCTGGATGGCATAGTGCATTGTGTCGCCTATGCCCCTGCTCATGAACTTGAGGGCAACTATGTTGATGTAACAACACGAGATGGATTTTTGACCGCTCATGAAATCAGTTCCTATAGTTTTGTGGCCTTGGCAAAAGCTGGCAAGAAACTGATGGCAGGGCGCAATGGTTCATTACTGACATTAAGCTATCTAGGTGCCATGCGTAGCCTACCTAATTACAACGTCATGGGGCTGGCCAAAGCTAGCCTTGAGGCTAATGTGCGCTTCATGGCATCCAGTCTGGGTCCGGGTGGCACAAGGGTCAACGCCATTTCGGCTGGTCCCATTAAGACTCTGGCTGCGGTAGGAATCAAAAGTTTTCGCAAGCTGCTTCAATATAATGCTGGGCAAACCCCATTGCGACGCAATGTGACCATTGAAGAAGTGGGCAATGCTGCTGCCTTTCTCTGTTCCGATCTTGCCTCAGGAATTTCAGGAGAGATTCTCTATGTCGACGGTGGCTTCAACACCACTGCCATGGGCTCACTCGAACAAAGTTAACCGACAAGTAGAAGATGCTGAGTAATCTTGATCGAACTGCTAGCCAGTTAGCATGACACTCAAAACGGCTCCTCATCCAAAATAGATGCTCGAATATCAGCACTTTCCCGTAGAGTCAGCACATAAGACGCAAAATCGCTGAGCCCCAAGTCAGACCTCAGGGATTGTACCATTCCAGCCTTGGCAGCTTCGTCGTATGTTTCGAGCTGACCAGCATTAACTTCATTTAACTCTACTAGCACAAAAGTATCATTATTCAATGTAAGGCTAGAGTAAGCTGGTGAGTCTGCCTCTGGAGCCGCAAGGGCAAAAACATGCGCCAGCAGTTGAGCATTCACATCAAAAGCATTGCGTCCGGTCTCTGCAGCATCAACCCACACAAGTTCATTCTGCTGTAATAGTTCGTCCAAGCCTGTGCCCGCCTCCGCTGCCGACACAAGCTGCACACCAAGTTCCTGCACCGCTCGCCGTTCCATATCAGTACGTAGCAGTACAGCAATTTCGGCTTCGACATCCTCAAGTGGCAAAACTCTGGCCTCATCGAATTGCAGCATACGCAATACAACAGCCTCACCACTTGGGAGTTCCAGCACATCACTATTATTGCCCTCAAGCAACACTTCATCGGAAAAAGCAGCTGTGATCAGTTCAGTATTAGCGAACAAGCCCGTTCCGCCCAAACGATCGAATGCCTCACTTTGCTGTATCTCAAGGCCAAATGCTTCAGAAATGCTTTGCAGATCTCCAGACTCAAATGCCAAGTTGGACATATCTTCAACATGCTCGGCATAAATCAAATCAACCTCTGCGCTCTTCAGTTCCCTTTCGATTCGTTCCGAGACATCCTCAAAACCTTCAAAAACACGTTCACTGTCCTCAGTGAGTTTTACCAGATGCACACCAAACTCTGACACTACAGGATCAGAAATCTCATCCAGCGACAATCCGCCCAAGGCTACCTCTACGGATTCAGGAAATGCACTGCCATCGGTATATCCAATATCGCCACCTTGCTCAGCGGATATGGTATCACTGGAAAACTCGAGTGCCAGTTGGCCAAAGTCCTCACCATTATCAAGACGCTGCTTTACCATACCAGCAGTCATAACGACTTCTGCCTCAGTTTGCCCATTCTCAATCTCGAAAAGAATATGTGAAGCGCGCTTTTCAGAGGAACCTTCGAATTCCTCACGCTCTGCTTCGTATTGCGCTAGCAGGTCTGCTTCATCTACCTCAATTTCAGCAGCGATAACCTCGCGGTCCAGAGAGACATATTCAACAGTAACCTTCTCATTTTCACGAAACTGATCTGGATTGGCCTCGTAGTATGCGACGATCTCCTCATCGCTGATTGGGGTATCCAGCGTACGAGTACCCAGTGTGACTGAGACATAGCGAAAATCTCGGGTTTGCAGTGTCAGCTCTGCTATACTCTCCAACTCATGGTCTGTTATGAAGGCCGAGCTGTTAATCGCGTTCGACAGCTGCCCCATAAGCAGGCTTTCGCCTAGAGCTTCGCGATACAAGGGCGCAGTGTAGCCTGCCGTTGCCATCGTACGAATGGCAAGATCGGAATCAAAAACGCCGTTTATCTGAAACCCTGGATTTTCCAGGATGGAACGGTCGATACGGGCAGATGAAACCAGCATCCCGGCCTTTTCGGCAGATTGCCTGAGGAGAGACTCCTCAATAAGCTGATTAAGTGCTGCTTGCTCAAGCAAAGACTGTTCAATGTCAGCGTCAACACCCAGAGAATTGATTAGGGACTGAGTGCTAAACTGAAATTGAGCCTCTGTGATTTCTTCACCATTAACCTCAGCAACATTGGGAGCGGAAATAAATCCACCAATGATCGATTCAACACCGAACAGTGCAAACACCGCAATAATCAAACCAATGATGACTTTAGCAATGATTCCCTGTGAGTTATCTCTGATATTTTGCAGCATGATGAAGTCTCTTCATTATTCCCTATTGCAAAGCTTTTTCAGATTTCAGCCCGAGAGTGTGGTAGCAACTCGCTACTGTTAGGAGTTGGTTATATACAATGCATTGGCCTCTATACTGCTCAAGTACCTGCACAGTCGGTGAAAGACAGTCACTTCGTAGCACCTAAGAAAAAGCCAATTGTCGATTCAAGCTTTAGTGGAAGTCAGTAGAATGACACAAAAAAGGCGCATTACGGATTAAATTCCCGCATGCGCCCAATCTGGTTAAGGCTTGAAGCTATATTCTGGGGACGTTACGTCCAGCTACACCAGGACAACGGCCGCAGCGCTAGTTATTGACTGCGTCTTTCAGTGCCTTGCCAGGCTTAAAACTGGGCAAAGTGGCAGCTTTGATTTCGATTTCTTCGCCAGTCTGGGGATTACGACCTGTGCGGGCAGCTCTATTTTTTGTTCCAAAAGTTCCGAACCCAATCAATACAACCGGATCACTTTTCTTCATTGACTCTGTGATTGTATCAAACACCGCATCTACCGCTCGTCCAGCGGAAGCCTTAGAAATATCTGCACTGGTGGCAACTGCTTCAATTAGTTCTGATTTATTCACGCTATCCCCTTTTCTAATTTATAGAATTAAATGATTGATTTAATAGAAATTGGTTCTCGTTCAGTTTATATGCTTTTGAATTTAACCAGATAGTCACGCATCACACATCGATCAGATTTTTCAGTGTCAGCCAGCTAGCAGGTCATTATTCAGGATTAACCTCTTATAAAGTAATCAAGCTGAATTACAGCCTATGATTTATTCCAGCCGTAGAATACAGTACGGTATTCATGAAATTTTCCAAGTTATGTCTTAAAGCGATTCTATGCACCCATCTCTGTTATATAGTTGTATATTTTATAACAAGTTCCTGAAACAGATGTCAACCAATAATACCTTAATTAATGGGTCTTAATGGACTTATTATTATGGCTTTTAGCATTTTTGCCCCGTCGCTGGCTTACCACTTCCTTCGGTTTTGTTTTCTTTTCCTCATCGGTAAGAGGCGTGGGTTGAAACTGCAAAGCATGTTCTAAAACTTCGTCAATCCAACCCACAGGAACTATGGTCAGATCTGCCTTGATGTTATCCGGGATTTCCTCGAGATCTCTCTCATTATCGGCTGGAATAACAACGGTTTTTATCTTACCTCGGTGTGCTGCCAGTAATTTTTCCTTGAGCCCGCCTATACGGAGTACCTGTCCCCTTAGAGTAATCTCTCCAGTCATGGCAACCTCCGCCTTGACCGGGATGCTGGTGAGCACAGAGACCAGTGCCGTGCACATACCAACACCAGCACTGGGTCCATCTTTCGGAGTGGCACCCTCCGGAACATGAATGTGTAAATCAAACTTCTCATGGAAACTGGATTCAAGTCCCAGTGCCCTGCTCCGGCTTCGAACCACGGTCAGTGCTGCCTGAATTGACTCCTGCATAACATCGCCCAGGGAGCCAGTTTTGATAGTCTTGCCCTTTCCTTCTACCGCTACCGCTTCGATGGTCATCAGTTCTCCACCGACCGCAGTCCAGGCCAGTCCATTCACCTGCCCGATCTTGTTCTCCTCCTCAGCCTTGCCAAAATCAAACTTGCGCACCCCGGAATACTTATTGAGCAAATCGTCATTCAGAGTGATGCTATCTAACGTGTTCTCCAGAGTATGCTCTTTCACAACCTTACGACAGATCTTGGCAATTTCTCGCTCAAGCCCACGAACACCTGCTTCCCGGGTATAAAATCGAATCAGATCTCGAATGGATTTCTCGCCAATGTCCACCTCATTCTTCTTTAGTCCGTTGTTTTTTTTCTGTTTCGGTACCAAATACCGCTCTGCAATATTGACCTTTTCTTCTTCGGTATAGCCTGGTATGCGGATAATCTCCATCCGGTCAAGCAACGGGTCCGGAATGTGCATGCTGTTGGAGGTGCAGACAAACATAACCTCCGATAAGTCATAGTCCACTTCCAGATAGTGATCATTGAAGCTGTGGTTCTGCTCTGGGTCCAGAACTTCAAGCAGTGCCGAGGCTGGATCACCTCGATGATCCATACTCATTTTGTCGATCTCATCCAGCAAGAACAGCGGGTTACGGACACCAACCTTGGATAATCTCTGAAGCAACTTGCCGGGCAAGGAGCCAATGTAAGTCCGCCGATGTCCCCGTATTTCCGCCTCGTCACGTACCCCGCCCAAGGCCATGCGGGCAAATTTGCGATTGGTCGCCCGCGCAATGGATTCTCCCAGTGAGGTTTTGCCCACACCGGGTGGGCCTACCAGACACAGGATTGGACCTTTAAGCTTCTTTACCCGTTTCTGAACGGCCAGATATTCCAGAATGCGCTCCTTCACTTCTTTCAAACCGTAATGATCGGCTTCCAGAATTTCCTCCGCCTTATTAAGATCAAGGCGCACCTTGCTGCGTTGCTTCCAGGGGACGTTGATCATCCAGTCAAGGTAGGTGCGCACCACTGAAGCCTCGGAAGACATAGGAGACATCATTTTTAATTTGCTTAGTTCAGACAGGGCCTTTTCCTTGGCTTCCTTGGACATGCCTGCCTCTTCAATCTTCTGCTTGAGCTGTTCCGCTTCATTAGGCCCGTCTTCCAGTTCACCCATTTCCTTCTGAATGGCTTTCATCTGCTCATTGAGGTAATACTCACGCTGGCTCTTCTCCATCTGCTTTTTGACTCGACCACGAATTTTTTTCTCCACCTGAAACAGCCCGATTTCAGTTTCGATAAGTTCCATCAGGTGCTCAATTCGCGCCTTCAAGGCCGCCAGCTCAAGCAGATTCTGCTTCTCCTCCAGTTTCAGGGACATGTGAGAGGCGATTGTATCCACCAGCCGTCCCGGCTCATCAATACTGGCAATGGAGGACATGACTTCTGGAGGAATCTTCTTGCTAAGCTGCACATACTGGTCAAACTGAGATAATAGCGAGCGGATCAGTAGAGTCGCCTCTTTTTCGGGCATATCCTCGGTTCTTAGCTGCTGGGTTTCAGCACGGAAATGATCCGATTCAAAAACAATCTCCTTGATTTTAGTCCGGCTTAGCCCCTCAACCAGCACCTTGACGGTACCATCAGGCAGACGTATCAATTGCAGGATTGTGGCAATTGTGCCCACGGTGAACAAATCACTAGTGTTTGGCTCATCTTCGGAGGGATTTTTTTGTGCAATCAGCAACACCTGCTTGTCGCTGGTCATGGCAACTTCAAGAGCCTTGATTGATTTTGGGCGACCGACGAAAAGTGGCTGCACGATTTGCGGATAGACAACCACATCCCTGAGCGGCAGTAGCGGAATAACGGAAGCGTTTTTGCTTGGACTCATACAGATCTCGCTATAATCCCCGAATTAAAGGTTTCTGCCATGCTTGCGTCAGAATAAGTATAGCCAATGGATTTGGCCACTCAAACTATTCAGAAAATTCGACATTGCGAACAGTTTCGCCGGTGTCGCTTTGCCAGCAGTGAGGCAAAGAATTTTCCAATCAGACTTACTCATCAACGGCAATCTTGCTGGGTTGCTCCAGATTCTCATACATCAGCAGAGGCTCGGATTCACCATGAATAACGGCCTCATCGATGATGACCTTGCTGACCTTGTTCAACGAAGGAATTTTATACATGCTTTCCAGCAGTACGGATTCCATGATTGAACGCAATCCCCTGGCACCGGTTTTTCGCTCTTTGGCCCTACTGGCTATGGCATCCAGTGCGTCCTGTCTGAACTGGATTTCCACGCCCTCCATCTCGAACAGCTTGGCATACTGCCTAGTCAAAGAATTTTTTGGCTCCCGGATGATCCTCACCAGTGCATCCAGATTCAACTCATCCAAAGTAGCAATCATGGGCAGACGCCCGACAAACTCCGGAATCAATCCATACTTCACCAAATCCTCGGGTTCCAGTTGCTTGAGCGTCTCCCCGACCTGATTATCCACCTCCTTGGAACTAACCTCAGCGGTAAATCCTATGCCACTTTTGTCAGATCGGGCACGAATAATCTTGTCCAAGCCAGCAAAAGCACCACCGCAAATGAACAGGATATTGGAAGTATCCACCTGCAGAAACTCCTGTTGCGGGTGTTTACGTCCTCCTTGTGGGGGTATCGAGGCCACTGTGCCTTCAATCAGCTTCAACAGAGCCTGCTGCACCCCCTCACCCGAAACATCCCGGGTGATGGAAGGATTGTCAGATTTGCGAGAAATCTTGTCGATCTCATCGATATAGACAATGCCAATCTGAGCCTGCTCCACATCGTAGTCACATTTCTGAAGCAATTTCTGAATGATATTTTCCACATCCTCGCCAACATATCCGGCTTCGGTAAGGGTAGTGGCATCAGCAATGGTGAACGGAACATCAAGCAAACGGGCCAAGGTCTCTGCCAGCAGGGTCTTGCCGGTACCTGTTGGTCCCACCATCAGTATATTGCTTTTATTGAGTTCAACCTCTGATCCGCGGTTTTCATAATTGAGGCGCTTGTAATGATTGTAAACTGCCACGGACAGCACTTTCTTGGCACTCTCCTGCCCAATAACATATTCATCCAGAGTGTTCTTGATTTCTTCCGGAATCGGCAGATCGCGACTATTGGAGTCTGAATCCTTGTCCTGAATTTCCTCGCGAATAATATCATTGCACAGATCAACACATTCATCGCAAATAAACACGGATGGGCCAGCAATGAGTTTCCTCACTTCATGTTGGCTTTTGCCACAGAAAGAGCAATACAACAACTTTCCATTGTCATCACCCTTATTGAAACGTTTATCTGCCATGCTAAACTAACTTATTGAATTACATCATTTTTAAGTTAATGAAAATTATTGCTGAATACTAAAGTCCTATTTGCAGCTTGCGGCAGCTGCCCGGAAGGTTGATTTCCGTGTTAACACCGGGTTTTCTTGTCGTCTAAAGCTGGTGTGACTTATCTCCCGATCTGACCTGTAAGATTCTCGTAATGTGGGTTTCTATTGGATTTAAACGTCAAAACGATCAAGCAGGATCATCTCCATTAGTATTATCTACCCTTCGCTCAATTACTTTATCGACTAGGCCATATTTGAGGGCCTCTTTGGCTGTCATGAATTTATCCCGTTCCGTATCACGGGAAACAGTCTTGACATTCATGCCGGTATGTTTTGCAAGCAACATGTTAAGATCCTTTCGTAACTTTATAATTTCATTGGCCTGTATTTCAATGTCAGAGGCCTGTCCCTGGGCACCGCCACTGGGCTGATGAATCATGATTCTGGCATGGGGCAATGCATAGCGTTTGCCAGTAGCTCCACCTGCCAGCAGCATTGCCCCCATGCTGGCAGCCTGTCCGATACACATGGTGCTGACATCGGGGCGAATAAACTGCATGGTGTCATAGATTGACAAGCCGGCTGTAACAGAACCTCCGGGTGAATTTATATATAGATGGATATCCTTGTCCGGGTTTTCTGATTCCATGAACAAAATCTGGGCAACGATCAGATTTGCCATGTGATCCTCAATTGCTCCGGTTATGAAAATAACCCTGTCCTTGAGCAAGCGGGAATAGATATCGTACGAACGCTCTCCTCTGGCCGTTTGCTCGACAACGATGGGCACGAGGGCAGATGTTTGGGCACTTGTTCTATGTGCCATAGCTTGTTTCCTTATTGGCTTGGCCAATTGAGTGATTTTTCGGGAAGTGGCAGGTTGGCACGAAATTGATGCTGGCAATGCCGATATCAGGCTGGAGAGTCGATCTTGTCCACTGCATTCTCGTCGTCTGCACTGGGGGCCGTCAGGCTGGTAGCGGTTACCACTGACTGTCTGATATTGTTCTCATCATTCAGATGGTTATTGTCAGTGGCACTGATTTCGTTGTCGGCACTCATGCTTATGCTATTAGATTCATCGGTTGCACTTAAGTCTGGCTTCATTTCCGTTGCTACCTCTGACCCGGTTTGAATGCTGTTGCTAGACTCTATCCCGGCCTTAGCCGTATATTTGAGCGGCTTAGTCGTATACTCGAGCGGGCTGATTCTCTTGGTTTTGGGCTGAACGAGTTCAGTGTAAGGTACTATTTTTTCAACAACCACAGCTTCTTCCAATATGTGGTCAAATACTTGATCTTCAAGAACCTGAAACTCAAATTCGATCAGCTCTTCCTTGTTCTCACTTATCCACGCGGCCACGGTGGCCGGATCCTCATAAGTTGATGCTTCATCTTCTATGGCCTGTCTGACCCGATCATGATCAAGGGTAATTTTTCTCTCATTCAACACTTTAGCAATAATCAGCGAAATTTTCAGTCGACGCTCTGCCTCAGGTAGAAAAGCGTCATCGGGCAGTGATTCCCAATCGAAATTCTGGGCCAAGCTCCGTTTTTTCAATCTTTGTCTAAAGTTTATAATTTCAGTCTGGATTGCAGACTGCGGGAGGTGAATATTCACCAAATCAAGCATGGATTTCGACAATGAGCTTATGAGCCTGGTGCGCTTGGACACTTCCATGGTTTTTCTCATCTCACTGGTGACTGCCTTGCGAAAAGCCTCCATGCCTCCTTCCATAATGCCGAAAAGTTTGAAAAAGTCCTCATTGAGCTCGGGTAGATCAGGCTCGCTGACCGAGAGGATCTTGACCTTGAAATGCCCCTTGGCTCCAGCCACTTCCTGGTCATGATAATTGTCGGGTAAAGTCAGCCCAAACTCGAATTCCTCTCCGGCCATGCGTCCTGACACAGCCTCTTCAAATCCAGGAAGCAAGGTGCCGGTACCCATGTTTAACTGAACACTCTGATCGCTGCTACTGTCAATTACCTTGCCATCAATTGTGCATTCATAATCCAGTTTTACCAGATCATCCTTGATGGCACCACGGCTGACGTTGATCCTGCCAATTTTCTGTTCCCGCAGATCTTCCACCATATTGTCAATGTCTGCTTCCGTTATCTCGGCGATAGGCGACTCAACCCTGATTTGGGAAAAATCCGGTAATTCAAACTCCGGATGTACTTCAACGATTGCCGTCACAACCAGATCTGCGTCCTCTTTTTCAACTGGAAAATCGGTAGTTACGGCGGGCGGTCCTGCAGGTCTGATACCTTTCCGGTTGAAAACCTCATTGAGGTGCTGACTGACCAAAGCATTGATGACTTCCAGGCGAATTTTTCTGCCATATCGGTTTTTTATAACGCTGAAAGGTACTTTGCCATTACGAAAACCTTTTAGCTTGATTGTTTTCGCCGTTTCCCTCAGTCTTGAATTGATGGCCGTATCCACCTGATCGCGGGGAATGACAAATTCCAAGGTTCGGGTCGGCCCGTCGGAAGAATCATGTGAAACCTGCATGTATCAACCTCGCAGTTAAGAAATGCATTACTCTTAGTCTAGCTTGTAATACAAGGGTAGTGCATAAATACGGGAATTCAACAACATGGGAGAGGTTGCTGGATTCCATAACTAAAGATTATGTTATGGATAGTTCTATAGTCGATCTACTCGAAATTTTCTCATATCAGGCTTACAACTGCAATGAACAGTACAATTTGATCGAAATTCAATTTCCTCTTGGCGGCAGAACGCAGGTTTTGCCGCAGGATATGTTAAACCTTTTAACCCGGAAGAGTATCCCATACAGTTGAGCGGGGTCCGTCGCAAAAATATGAAGACTGCTGGTAAAACACCCCGCGATCAGATCGAAAAAGTATGTAATCAGTGTCTAACATTGAAGCCAGTAGAATTTTTCGAAGCAAACCAATCCCGAAAAGACGGTTCCACTATCTACAGGCCGACTTGTATTGATTGTAAGTCGGGCATAGACGGAGTTAAAAATCACAACAAACGAAAGAGACGGGTCAGATCTCAAACGGATACGTTGCCGTGGTTAGCGGGAGATTCCCCTTTCCCTTTCATATTGCAGGAACTTCTCGGTGATGTTGACGGCATCGTTCAAGCGTATTTCGGTAGCTGCCGCTGTGGCCCTGTGGGGGTACCCCATCGCTCTCTCATAGAGTGAGTCGAAGTCTTGTTCTTCCATCAACTGGTTGCGGATATGGAATTTTAGGCTAGCGAATGCGTCCGCGTTCACGTCCAGATCTGAAGCCTTTTCCGCTGGGAATCCTGTGGCGGATAGCACCCCCAGAGCACCGACCACTTGCTTTTGGCGTTCTTGGGTGGTTTTCCGCCGCCCTGTGGTGGCGTGGGCGATTACGCACTCATGGGTTTTGCTCATGTTCCAGTCGAGCAAGCGGTGGACGCTTTTGCCCGGACCGAGAATGAAGTCGTGGTTGAATCCTTGGTCGCTTCGGAGCCAGGCGTTGATGATGTCGTGGTCAATGGTGTTCAGGTTGTTGGTGCTGAGCAGGGGCACGCCGTGGGCCAAGCTCTGCGCCACAACCCACATGTCGGAGGTGATTTCGCCCGCATTAGGGGGACATTCTGAAAGCGGCTTCCGGCAGGCGTTCCAGCCAATGGGCAACCAGTTCATTGCTTGCCTCATCGCACCGCTTGTAGGGGGTTTCCTGTCTGGTGATTTCCGCCTTTAGCCACGGCTCGGCTATCCCATGCATCATGGCAAGTGCGCCGGTGCTTCCTTCCAGGTCGGGCGGGGTGTGCCGCCTTGTCTCAGCCGCCTGCACCACCTCTCCCGCTCGCTTCTGGCAATGCGCTGGTTAGGCCCGACAAGCTCTAGCATGACCTGGTTGACAAGGTGGATGATCTGTTCTGTTTCCAATGCAACGCCGTGAAGGAACCTTCGGGCCGAAGGGAACGCCATCAGGTTTGAGTCAACAGCGAAGCCGTCAGGCATCTTCGTCGCCAATACGCAATAACGGGTTTGATGGGTTCTCCGGTGGGCGGAAGAGGATTTCCGGCGGGCATGCCGGTCGGAGTCTGGCCACCGGCTCGCCATCCACGCAAATGTAAGTGCGCTGCCTCATGCGGGCACTCAGCTGCTTGATGGCTTCAACGTTCACGTTATTTGGGCCGCGCAGTTTGTTGGGCCACTTGGATGGATTTTGTTCAATCGGAACACTATAATCGGGCTTGCGCCGCACGGCAAGGTTTTGGATTTGGATTTGGGACATCCAATTTCATTACTAGGAGGATGTCGTGACAATCCAGCTGGTCGATGCCGGAATCAGTTTTGCTAGCTCGGCTTGCTTAATTGTTCTTCTCAGCATAGGTTTCAGGCATCATCGACAACAGATTCTATAAAGAGGCAAAAAATGGTGGACAAAGCCCAAAAAAATTCCAACAATGGACTTTAAGGCTGTTGCATCAAAGCGATGCAAAAAGGAAGGCTGCTTCCATATCGAAACCAGCGTCACCTGGTTTATCCATTTTTTACATGAGCTTGCAAGCTTAACTTACTAATAATTAAGGGGATTTATTTTATCATGTCTGAGAAACATCAATTGGACAGTTCCCGGCAAGAAACACAACCGTCTCCGGAGCAAGTCTATAGCGTGCAAAATTTATGGTACTTCCGTACCCGTGATGGTCAAACGATAGGCCCTTTTCGTTTTCGTTCCGAGGCCGAAAGTAATCTCGACAGGTTCCTTGCTAATCTCAAGGATAAAATTGAAGCAATATCTGAACATCGCTGAAGCCTCTGTTGGCGACAACTCCAATAAAACAATAAATGCCCTTCCCCAAACTACTTTTCGCCTTATAAATGCCAATATTAGGTGAGCATGGCCTCTGATTATCCGTTCTGAGTCCGCTCGCCAGGATGCGTCTTTAGCCTGTTTTATCTTCCATTTCAGACCCAACCTAGACGTTTTGTCAATATTAGAGCTACACCTTATGCTGTCTTGCTACTCAACATACCTTTGCAGCTACCATAGTTCACAATCTGGTGATGAAAGATTTCATCAAAGTGTCACATTAGATATAGAATACTGTCCGTGAGGGGTTTGAATCCGCTTGCATGATCTGTCCCGGAACAAAAAAAATATTCAGGAACTGGTTGAAATTGCAGATATAGTTCATACGAGAAGCAATCTGGCCACTAGCTGGTGTGAGCGGAATCCCGGAAGTCAAAAAGCGGATCAAACTTAGTATCAAGATGGCAACTGACCAGATGCTGATTTTATCTGACCATAAAGCTGCTCCCCGGTTTGATGCTTGGGGTTCATTCACGTTTTTTGAATATCGAAGTTAATCCAGTCTAGAGCCGTAATAATTGAATAGAGCAATGTTCCCATCCCAATCCTCAGTAGCAGCCGCCAGACGAGACTCCCGGATCGCATTTTATGGGCCATTTGCTGCTGCCTTGGTATTACTTGTCACCATATTTACCCCAGGTATTTTGCCACCTGTAACAATTCCACCAATTCCGGGAACCGCCACTGTTGCTACTGATCAGAACATCACCAAAAATGACATGGTAGTGGTCAGTCCAGCTGCTGCGAGTAACAGAACCAACATCAGTGCAGAGAGCACGTTTAACTCAGAATATTCTGTAGCCTATAAGGACACGGAACAAGAATCCCTATTCGCTCAGCAGTTAAGAGTATTGCCCGCATTCGAACCATACAGTGACCCTCTCTTGCCGGAGACAACGGGGTCCTCAGCAACATTCACCGAGCAAAATCCGGTAAAGGATATGACTAATGAGAACAGTTTAGCTGCAGCGAATGAAATGCCGGAGGAACTCCCATCAGAGGCTAGCAGTACTGTGATGCTGTTAAACAGCATTCCAGCATCACTTGTTGTTTCCACAGAAAACAAGGCAACAACAGAGCACTCTATTGCTACTGAGCCTGTCGATTATTACCCGCATCTGCCCGATATGAGTCTCGACAACAAAATTGGGTTATTGCCCGTGACTGAAGCAGGGCGGACTGACGAGTCTGATGATATTGACAGCTGGGGACAATTAGCACTCTCACTTGCTGACTATGATGGTCCGCTCTTAACACTTGATTCATCGCCAACCAACAATATTGGCGTTGATGTTGGTGGACGGCTGGACCGACCAGATACATTCCAACGCCCCTCCTTACCACCAGTTCGATTGGTACGGCCTATTCAGCGAGCTGGTCTGTTACCACCTCCCATAAGGGCACTAGTTCCCTAAAAGCCTGTCGGTTGGCCCCGGTCTGGTGACAGGTTGGTTCTCCACTTCACCAGTTATAGCGAAGCTGGGCCAGAAAACTGTAATCAACACTGGCATTATTCAACCCAGTCATACCGAGGCCGGTAAAGGTCCAATGTTCGTCAAATTGCCAGCTGAAATATGGACCTATTTCCTGAATTTCTGAGGTGAAGCCAGACACAGCTTGCCTGAAATCGTAGATCATTCCCACTGAAAACTCTTCAAGCAACGGCAATGCTGCACCGAGCTGAGCATAGGCACCGCTGCGAAGATCAGGAAACAATTCCGTCTGGCCTCGAAAACTGTAACCGGCCGTTGCAAAAACCACCCATTTGCCTAGGTACTGGCTCAGGTCGACTTGCAGATTATAGTCGGTCTCACCAGTTCCCAGTCCTTTCTGCTCATCCGCAGTAGGAATTTTTACATCCAGCCTCAAATCAATAAATGGCAATGATGTCGCAAGCGGGTTTACACGGTAAACCACCGTGGTCAACACATCACCAATCCCCGATTCCTTGCGGGCCCAGGTTGGTGCCACCACTCTATTTACCCCTCCTAGATTCACCAGCACAGAACCTGGACCATCAACCTCCAGGTAGGGCACGGAGAGTTGAAAACCCCAGTTTCCCTGGTCATATTCATAGCGAACAGGTAGGAACAGTATGTGGGTATCCAGATCCAGGCTGAAACTACCTCCGGACCGATACGCAGCCAGACTTAGTGCATGCTGCCCACCCCTGGCAGATTCCTGAGCTTGCAGAAATGGGGAAGCAATTAGCAAGAAGCAAACAAAAGTGAGGGACTTCAACACAATCAAAGGTAGCATTCGATATCGTTTCCAAATGGTAACCAATCAAATTAGGCACACTGATCATAGTGTTTCTGGCTGATGGTCGGTTTTTTACTTCAGAAATTAGCTGCATGCCTTAGCCAAAAGTAACTCTAAATCTGGCAATGAAACCAATTATACGACCCTTATTCTGACTTACAGTGGCAAATTACGACAGGCTTAAGACCTTAATCATCGCTAAATAAAAGGATATGACGCAGGAATTGTTCAGTCACAAATAGATCAGTAAGTAAATGGCCCACCCTACACCTTCGGGCCTCAAGTACGGTGAGTTACGCTACCCGATTTGATGCTTTGGACAGTTGAATGAAAATAAAAGCATCCTGAGTAAGTGATATCTATCGCCTCATTGTCGCTTCTGGTGCCTTTTCATTGTGTGTCATATTTCTTGGCTTGCAAGTTTGACAGATTGCTTACTGGCAATGGTATCAGAAAAAGTGCCTTGCCAGGCACAAGCAGAACACTCATTCTTGCTGCATTCCGCTAATGCAGATATCCGCTCTAACCTGCCCAGTCGCTTGTACTGACTCATTCCCATTCAGGTCTAATTGTCCTGATTCGTTTTGTCAGCTTTCTCAAAATTCAATGAAGCAGAGTTGATACAGTAACGCAACCCTGTTTGTGGCGGACCATCCGGAAATACATGGCCAAGGTGTGAATCACACTTTCTGCACACCACCTCAGTACGAATCATGCCATGAGAATAATCCGCCAATTCTTCCACAGAATCTTCTTTGGCCGGTTGGTAAAAACTGGGCCAGCCAGAACCGGAGTCGTATTTGGCTTTTGACGAAAAAAGTTCCTCGCCACAGGCTGCACAACAGTAGATGCCGTCTTCTTTAAGATTCCAGTACTTGCCTGTGAACGCACGCTCTGTGCCTTTCTCCCGCAGCACATGATATTGCCCAGCATCCAATTCGGAACGCCATTCCAGCTCAGATTTGCTTACCAGCTGGCTAGTTTTATCTTTGTAATTCATGGTTCTACCTGTGTTTTCATGGCATTGATCAACTTTTGGTTCCTTTGCAAACCACTCCTGCACAAGTTGCCAGCATGTTGAAATATGTCAATTTATGTTCTTCAGAGTATAGAATATTAATATCTAACATTAGCGACAATGCCTCAGTTGGTGATTTGCCGATAGGCCTTGGCTGGAAAGACATTCCGCAAAGATGATTTCAATCATATGGCAGTTGGCCAAAGCGAGTCGGGAATCTTATATTAAGGCATTTGTCAGCCATTGTATCGACCCGACTTACTACCCTTTGAAGTTCAGACTTCGAGACTCAGTATCCCATGGATCAGAATCAATACGAATATCAGATTGCCAATAAGCAGATTAACCAATCTGACAAACTATCCTACGTCTGTTACGACATTCGGGGACCAGTTTTGCAACAAGCAGTCCGTCTGGAGCAAGAAGGCCATCGGATCCTGAGATTGAACATTGGCAATCCTTCCGCCTTTGGTTTTAATGCACCTGACGAAATCCTTCGCGATGTAGTACACAACCTGTCCAAGGCGCAGGGATATTGTGATTCCAGAGGATTGTACACGGCACGCAAGGCCGTGATGCAGGAATGCCAGCGTCTTGGAATTCCTAATGTGGGGATTGATGATATTTACTTGGGTAACGGAGTCAGCGAACTGATTACCATGGCCATACAGGCCCTGATCAACAACGGTGATGAAGTATTGATTCCTGCACCAGACTATCCGTTATGGACAGCAGCAGTCAGACTTAGTGGTGGTAATCCGGTGCACTATGTCTGTGACGAACAAGCCGACTGGTATCCCTGCATAGAGGATATTGCCAGCAAGATTACCTCCAAAACTCGTGCGATTGTCATCATCAACCCCAACAATCCCACCGGAGCTGTATACAACAGGCAGCTCCTGCTGGAGCTATTGGAGCTGGCGCGGCAACAAGGGCTGGTTGTACTGGCCGATGAAATCTACAGTAAGATTCTTTACGACGAAACCGAGCATATTGCCGTTGGCTCATTAGCCGAGGATTTGCTGGTGGTCAGTTTCAACGGACTCTCGAAGGCTTACCGTCTGGCTGGTTTCCGTTCCGGTTGGATGGTCATTAGTGGTGCCAAGTTAGCGGCCAAAAGTTACATAGAAGGTCTTGAGATACTTTCCAACATGCGTCTATGCGCGAATGTGCCAGCACAGTTTGCAGTCCAGACTGCGCTTGGTGGTCGCCAGAGTATCAATGAGCTGATTTTGCCCGGCGGTCGACTTCGAGAGCAAAGGGACAGTGCCTATGAGCTGATTGAGCAAATTCCTGGTGTCAGCTGCGTTAAGCCTCGGGCAGCAATTTACCTCTTCCCCCGCTTGGATCCCCGAATCTACCAAATAGATAATGACGAGGATCTTGTGCTGAATCTACTGAGGAGGGAAAAGGTCCTGCTAGTCCAGGGAAGTGCCTTCAATATCAGGGACAATAATCATCTACGCCTGGTGTTTCTGCCCCGGCAAGATGAGCTAAGAGTGGCACTGGAAGGATTGGAGCGGGTGCTGGCTAGTGTTAAGTCAATCAAAAAATGACGGATGAACACGCTTCAGTTTAGCTGGCTGCCTTGCTTATCAGAGCATATGAATGATGCCATCTATGCGACAAATATCCATTGACTTGACACTAGTTACAGATGCTGAAATTCAGCTCCAGTCCGTCAATGGCTTTAATCGGTATCAAGACAGAAACCAAGAGCCTGGCAAGTCTGTTGTTCAACCGCAGACAGGCGATGACTTTCAAGCTGGATTTCCGAGAACTCTCGTCTCTGGCGTAGCTCAGAGCGCAGACTATCAAATTTGCTCCGGTTTTGGTTTTCCCTGACCAGAGACTTGAATCGATCGCTGAGTTGGGTCAGACGCAACACTTCGGTTGGCAGTTTCCAGATATTGTCTGGATAATTCAAATCTACAGCCTCATCCAAACTGGACTGAAAGGGTCCGGTGTTGATCTGCTTAGTGTCGGAAAACTGGTCAATGGCAAGGAAATTCAGCAGGGCAGTTTGTACCTTGGCGGCTGCACCCTTTTTTGCCTTGTTGCTATAACCAGCAATATGTGGTGTTGCTATAGTAGCTGCAGCGACAAGTTTCGCATCAACTTCGGGCTCTCCTTTCCACACATCAATTACTGCGCTGCAATTACTGCGCGTCAACAAATGCCTAAGGCAAGCAGCTTCATCGACTACACCGCCGCGGCAGCTGTTAATGAGCAGACTTTGTTCTGGCATTGCCTCAAGAAACTCTCCATCAATCAAAAGATGAGTCGGAAACTCACTTCCGAAAATATAGGGCACATGAAGCGACACAACATGACATTTGCTGATTGTTGCCAGCGACACAAACTCCAATCTTGTGTCAGCGATTCCGGATGCCTGTAAAGGTGGATCGTTCACCAATACCTGACAGCCAAGTCGTGTCAGCCGTCGAGCCAATTCCGAACCAGTGTGTCCGGCACCAACAATACCAACCTCTAACTCTTGCACCTGTCGCCCAGTCGATAACAACCACTGGGCCAGCCCGGTCATGCAATAATCTATGACAGCATTGGCATTGCACCCGGCTGCGCTACAGTAACTAATACCGCATTCTTGTAGATATTCGATGTCCAGGTGATCGGTACCGGCAGTAGCTGTCCCGACAAATCGAACGGGGGTATCGTGCAAAAGTTTGGCATCAACAACAGTAATGGAGCGAACCAGCAGGGCATTGGCATCCTGCAGAAGGCTTCGGTTTATAGATCGTCCACGGACCCTGCGAAGTTGAATCTCCGGGGGAAACAGCGAGTTATCCAAGGCCAGTTCGACATCGGCAACTACGATCAATTCCGTCTCCGCTCTGTCAATCTTTGTGCCTGTTTCACCAATTGCTCGCTCTGTTGTGATTGAAAACGGTAAGTCAACAGAAAGCTACGCAATTCATCCAAATCAATATCAGTCCTTTGCAAGTCATCTAGCCCGGCATTGGCAAAGTCTTCGCTGGTATCATCGACCTCACAAATGATAGTAGCCAGAGTTCGGCTCAACTCAGCCTGGTCCTGATGCTGGGCCAAAGACTGTGCCAGGCTTTTGGCTCCTCGCAAAGGCATCTCCCCCACTGCCTGTAAATTATTATAGATGCTATCCAAGTCACCAAATCGGCACAGTAGTTCCTTTGCCTTTACTGGCCCTATACCGGGCACCCCACTGATGCAATCCACTGCATCACCAGCCAGTCCCAAGTAGTCACACAACTGATCAGGACGAACTCCGAACTCGGATTTGATATCAGCTTCATATCGTCTGCGGTTTTTACTGAACTCCCAAAGGCAGTCTGCGCTGTCACCCAACAGCTGAGCCAAGTCCTTATCTCTGGACACAATATAGATTTGTGCACAGCAACCTGCTTTCCCTGTAGATTCATCGGTGCGTATATTGGCTGCAAGTGTACCTATAATATCATCCGCCTCATAGGTCGTGCTTCTATAGCCACTGAGTCCGAGCACTTCACAAAGTTCGAAACAAGCCTTCAACTGCATCTCCAGATTGGCATCAGGTTGCTCTCGATTGGACTTGTAATGCGGACAGAGTTGATGCCGGAAGCCGCTGAATAGACTTTGATCATGGGCGACACCAACATAAGGCGGTTGTGTGCGACGCAGGAACTGTAGCAGAAACTGACAGAAACCGTAGACAGCATTCAACGGGTTGCCATCGCGGTCGGTACACTCAATATAGGGAGAAAAATGAGCCTGGAAGATATAGATCGACGCATCAATCAGGTAAACAGAGTCGCTTTCGCTGGCTACCGACATTAGCTTAATCTTCCTTTTTTCGAATTCTGTACAGGTACAGCTCTCCTTGCTGATATTGTTCCAGCAGCTCGTGTCCCAGATAAAGACAGAATTTGGGTATGTCCCGGGTTGTTGATGGATCAGTTGCCTTGAGTAATAGAGTCTCCCCAGCCTCGAGATCACGTACACTATTATGTAGCATCATCACTGGTTCGGGACAATATAGACCAGTAGTATCGAGCTCCAGGTCAGTTCCGGAGGTGAATTTTGGTTCAATGGTATTTTCAGTCATGGTGCTAATTGCTGCCTGAATTTTCTCAAAATGTTCAATGCCTATGATTATTCCAATACTCAGCCTTCTATTCGTTCGAGATTACAAGTCTCAGTGTCCGGATCGAATGTCAGCTTGATTTGACCATTGACCAATTGTGCCTTGATCTGGTCGATTTTGTCTTGCAAGGAGTATTCCTGCTGTCCGTAGTCGGTTCCTTCCCGCAAAATAAATTCCTCAATGACGCCAAGAAGTGCGGATTTAGACAGTTGATTATAGGGAATATCCATTATGCAGGATTACTCTATGGTTTTGTTCAATACAGGCTTGAATATGGGTGGATTTCATACCAGTTCGACCAGTTTTAGTCCGCCAGTTGAAGCAGATTTGTTGGTGCCACGCAAGGAGTTAAAATCAAACAATGAGGTGTCTGCTAATTGAGAGGGGCAAACATTAGATATAGACCGAAAAATGCTCTCCACCCTGCCAGGGTGCCGTTTGTTCCATTCGAACAACATGGCCTTGATAGCCTGACGTTGCAAATTATCCTGCGAGCCGCAAAGATTGCAGGGAATAATGGGAAATTTAGTGAGATTAGCATAGCGGCTGATTTCAGCTTCCTTGCAATAGGCTAGCGGACGAATGACCACTTTTCTGCCATCATCGCTCAACAATTTCGGTGGCATGGCCTTCAGTCTACCCCCGTAAAACATATTGAGAAACAAGGTCTCAACTATATCGTCACGGTGATGGCCGAGTGCAATTTTGTCAGCACCAATGGTTTCGGCATGGTTGTATAGAATACCTCGGCGCAGGCGTGAACACAGCCCACAATAAGTTTTGTTTTCGGGAATCTTTTCTTTGACTATGGAGTAGGTATCCCGCTCAATTACTTCATAAGTAATGTCTAGCTTGTCCAGATAATCAGGCAAGACTTTTTTCGGGAATCCGGGTTGTTTTTGATCCAAGTTTACTGCGTGAAGCTGGAACTTTATGGGAGCGTGTTGCTTAAGATTAAGTAGGATATCCAGCATGACAAAAGAATCCTTGCCACCTGAAAGACAGACCATAACCAGATCGCCTTCTTCAATCATATTGAAATCACTGATTGCACTGCCGACTTCCCGACGCAAATTCTTGCGCAAGCGATTCAGCTTAAATCGATGATCTGAAGTTGTCACTAAATAATCCCTACAGCGTGATGTGCCGAGTAATCAAAGCTTGTTTATCACCTAATCGATCTGCTCATTCTTAAATCCAAATTTTGGATCTTTCCCATTGCTAATTGACTGATGAAGTTTATAACAGAAAAGATGAGAGGAATATTACTTTACTTTATATTGTAAGCTATTACGACAATACATAAACTAGCAATTGATTTTCTTACTACAATATCCTGTGAAACTGTATTGCATAGGATTGACATCATCAACCAACATGATTTGGTAGAAGTTGACTAACCAGCTCATTAATATTGTCCATAGTACCATCTTCTCCAAGTTGCTTGCGTATTTGTATTGAAGCCTTTATCTGGCCGCTTTGAAGGTCCATTCCATTAACTATTTTTTCGGCCCTGAGTGATAATTTTGCCAAATTATGATGAACCTTATTTTCCTTTTTGAATGCAGGAATCGGTATAGATCGCCATGGATTTTTATGAAAATGTCTGCCGCTAGTCCGGGCTTCCCGGAACGCCTTTTCCAGTACTGATGCATTAAGTATTGTCATCAAGTATCTGGCCTCAGTTGCACTTCTTACATCGAGCCAATATATCTTCGAATCAAGCACTGCTTTGCCAGATCTGATATATGCAGCACGCATGATATCTCCAGACGCTGGGTAAATCACCAAGTGACCACGCTGATGCCTCAAGGGTAACTGCTTGGAAAGCGAACCTGCATAATCAATGCGCGCTATCAAATTCTTTGGTGTGTTGCCCCCTTTGCCACAACGCTCCCTATACAAATCATCAAGTTCCATCCAAAAAGGAATTCCTCGTGCCATTTCTATCTGCAGCAGGTATCCTTTATCATCAACTGGAATTATTGCCTCATACGGATCCTTAATTTTAATAGAGAATGGGAGGAGGTGCCTTGATGTTAATACTGGTATCAGCCAGTCAACAGGAACTTCCCTAGTACGGGGTGCAACGATATTCCATGGCACCTTATTAGAAGAAGTGGTTTCCACGATGCTTTTATCAGGATTTCTCCCCTGACGGATAACATTAGCAAGAGTCAAGACTTTGGGAACAATTGTAGCACCTTGTCGCCAATATTCTGGCTTATAGTCCGATGGCAAACTTGGATAATTTTCTTGATTATCAAACCTCAAAAGTAACTTAGCGTCCTCCCAAGATAGATGTGGACTGATCATATTATTATTGCAAGTTGCGGCTAATTTCTTAGGACTACCGTTTACATTCAACGACGACCGACGAACTTCAAACAGTACACAACTACGCCTAGCATCACCACCGCCAAACACCTTGACATTTGAGAAATCAATAGTTTGTGCCAAAATATCTTTATGCCAATCACGAAATGCTTCCCAGTTTCCAGCACGTGTGGCTGATGCTTTAGTCACCCATGCCGATGGGTCATTTAAGGGATCATTTAGATATGAATCACGGGTATGACGGATAAATAGTTGGGCTATATCAAAGTGTGGTGCTTGCTTCCCACCAATCCAGAGTCCAAGATTTCCAGCCTGGTTGTTTTTGCCTGCAATAGCTTCGAGGGCACGCTTTCTTTCAGTTACTTGAATATTTGACAGCTTAACCCAAGGAGGATTGGCAACAATGCGGTTGATTTTGCGTCGTGCCAAGCGTTCAGGGCCTAAGATATTAGTAATATACCAAGTCCAGACTGAATTCCCTTCATCGGCAATTATCTCAATCAAGGTATTATGACAGGCAAGGACTTTCTCCTGATCATCTCTCAATACATGATTGATGTCGATTGGCAATGGTTCACCAGCAGCTGCCTTGTCCACCATACGGCGAAGCATATCTGGAAATTCGACATGTTCGGAAAATTCCCTAGGTATAAGTATTTCCCTTCCTTGCGGTGATCGTATTAATATTTCACCATCACGGGGATCAAAAAAAGTGTTCTTGTCAGTTTGTCTTAACATAAGTGCGTCACCTTGATAAATACTCAAAGCAGCAGTTCCCCCTGATGGTTTTGAAGGTAATGCACGCAGCAAGGTAGCACGGCTGAATTCCACAGCAACGGGGTGAATATCTATACCGTGAACTAGTCGACAAACGACATCAGACTTTTGAGAAGATTGTAAATCTTTTGCAGCCTCGCACATCAAGATCTTTCTTGCGCAATGATACAGGAAAGTGCCTGAGCCACAGGTTGGGTCAAGAACACCAATGCCATCAGCCTGTTGTCTTCCTCTTAATTCAGAAAGAGCAGCAAAGACAGAATTGTTACACCACTCTTCGTCTAGAACCTCATTCACCATCATTTCCGCAAGCCAATCAGGTGTATACACCTCTCCAAAGTCCTTTCTGTCATCTTGATCGACAAATTTTTCATAGAGTGGACGAAGTACATCTCCAGCAGTGAACCTCCATTCAAAGGAATTTATACGATTAAGAAGTGTTTTCGCCCACGCACGCCCCTCTTCTAACTCAACAATCCATGCAAGGTATCCACTTCCCAATATTTCCTTCACATTAGGCTGAATATCGGGAAATTGTAGTGCATGGATTACACCCCGTGCGAGCGTCGTCAAGAAGCAATGAGCTGTAAAAAGGCGGACTTGAACCGATTGATTTTCCGGTGCCATTCCAGACCCCCGTAACATATCCAGCCACAACTGCATTTTCGTATTTGTAGTGCGACGAACGCGCATTACAGAAATACTTTCATGTATTGATCGCAAGTCATCTAGTGAACCTTCAAATAGAGGGTATGGATCAATCGGAATCCAAGGCTTTCCAACCGGCTCAGTATTAACAATAGGCTTGATATTGAGAAGAAGCTCATTGACGTTTTGAGGTCGAAAGCCATTCATCATAACTTCTGGTGCTGAATCGTATTCATTCTGGAACCTCCAAGCATGCCAAACACAGCCATCTGTAACAATTCCCGTCCATGGCAAATCTGGCTGGTCTCCAAAGGGCAAGCGTTCCAGGTCCCTCACAATTTCAGCTCTAAGATACCGCTCAACCTGCTGAAAGGGAGTCTCTAAATTATCGCGCGATTGCGCTTTGTGTGGATCATCGGCTAATCCAACTTTCTTTACTTCAATAAAAACCCTACGATTGGGAAGGAAGATATCAGAGGGCCCTGCTTTAGTTCTGTATGACAATTCATTCTCAATCTGCAATTCATCAAGGAATCTTGAAATATCTTGCCGTATACCATCCTCTGGTCGGTTGGGGTCGGCATCAAGTAGACGTTGTGCAGCTTCACTTTTCATTTCATTAATACTTTATCCAGAGAGTCAAAATGATCAACTATATATAATTGATCATGCCTGTATTCAAATATTACAAAATTGTCGTAGTCACTGGAAAATTCCATTATGACTAGCTTCTGCTTATCAAAGCTTCGGAAACAAATTAAACTCATGCATCTCTAAAATCTGGTGATTCGACCTTTCAAAAAAACTTCCATCAAGCTCTGCCAAAAAATGGAAAATTCCCGCTTTTTGCACAAAAATTCACCAAGCCTAATGCTAACAGAAATGCGACGCGGTTTTTAGATTTAGCACCCATAAGGCACAACTAAACCATTCACAACTTTCACAATATTATCATTATTTGATGACAAAACGGGGGGTACATAGAAAAATGTTTGGAAACTAATACCTCTGTTCCTTAGCATATTGACTGATGAAGTTCATCTGGTAGTTCTAAAAATAATCTTTCTGACCGCTGACTTTTGAGTCATACCATATTTGATCAAGATACTTTCTGTATTCCAATGATGGAATTATTGGATATAATAAAAACAGGTCAAAGTTATAGTATTTACAGATGGGCAAAATTATGATTTTAACCATGAAATCCTGCTCCCAATATATCTTTGGAGGGCTGCCCGAAATTCGAAAGAAAAATTGTATCTCCTTCGCCCTAGTCTGGTTGACTATGGCGCAATTAGCCCTATGTGCCGATACAGGCAGCGGGAAACTTGACCAGATCGAGGAACATCAAAGTAGCACAGTAATCGAGACTCAGGACATCAGGAACCAGGCCAACAGCGGCGTGGTTCTCCTTTACCACCACGTATCTACTCACACCCCACCTTCCACCAGCATTTCTCCCGAAGATTTTCGGGCACATTTGGAATACCTGCGCGAAAACAGTTTCTCGGTGCTGCCCTTGCCTGAAATGATGGACAAAATCAGACAACAACTGCCACTTCCGGATCGGGCTGTCGCCATTACCTTTGATGACGGTTACATCTCAATCTATGAAAATGCCTTTCCCCTGCTGCAGGAATTTAGCATGCCTTTTACCTTATTCCTCAGCACCAACCCCATCGACAACAATCAACCCGGTTACCTCAATTGGGATCAGGTCCGAGAATTGTCGGCAGCTGGTGTGCAGATCGCTAATCATCTTGTCAGCCATCCCTACATGCTGAGCAAGGAGGAAGGGGAGAACGATCAAGCATGGCTTGCTCGATTACGCCAGGAACTGCTGGACGCTGAAGCGACCATCAAGCGTGAAACAGGACAAACTCATCGCACCCTAGCCTACCCATACGGTGAATTCGACCCGGCAATCAAGGCAATGATAGAAGCAGAGGGCTTTATTGGATTCGCCCAGAACTCAGGAGCTATAGGATATCAGTCTGATTTACTGGCACTACCGCGTTTTCCACTTGCAAGTATCTACGCCAATTTGGAGACAGCACGCATCAAGTTAGACTCTCTGGCATTTAATGTACAGATTATCGAACCGCAGTCCCCGGTTACCAGGGAGACGGCCCCTTCTGTGACATTGAGGTTCGATGAAGGTCCCTACGATAGAGACCGCATAGCCTGCTACGGAAATGGCCAACCACTGATAATGAACTGGCTGGAGACAGATACTCAAGCGGTGAAATTGACCCCGGAAATCTCGTTCAGCAGTAGACGCTGGCGTTATATTTGTACAGCACCCATGCCGGACACTTCACGGTTTTTCTGGTATTCAGTACAGTGGATAAATCCGGGAAGTTGAGATGATTTTAAAAATCTAGCCACGATCCCGATCGATCAGGTCGTTTTGCAGAATGATGGTTTGTACTTCGTCAACATAATCATCACCCCGCTGTGAGTAGCGTCTGAGCCCGGTTGCAAGTAGCATGGGATCAGGCTCACCACCTTCCACCCGTATCTCGGCTCGTAAATCCCGCAGGTAGCGATAGGAACGGTGAGTATTGATATTCAAAAAATAGGATTCTATGGATTGATCTATGGAGTCAAAATGCTGAACTTCGTGATTATCTCCTGGATGTCGATGCAGAGGAACCATCCCGCAACCTGGCTCAAAGCACCACTCGCCAAAAATGTTATTACCTTCCAAGACAAATCGTGAGGTTCCCCAGGCCGATTCATTGGCAGCTTGAGCCAACACTAGTGATACTGGAATTATATCCACCCTTAAAAGAAGTTCCGCAACGATTTCAGCCCCTTCCAGACCGGAGGTATCAATCCGATAGATATTCGCCAATTGATCAACCCATTGCCGCTCTTGCTCACTTAGAGGATAGCCTTTGCTGACAATTTCAGCATAGGGTAGGAGTTCGGTGCGACTTGCCGCGATAGCCTTGTTTTCAGCAACCACAAAACCTTCCAAATAATCAAAAAAGCGTTGCTTTTTCGATTCCACATCCTGAATTGAGGAAAAATCTGGAAATAGTGAGATAGGCTCAAGTTCGAGATCCAAGCCTCCACTCAAATTTGCCGAAGCAGGCTCGGCAGGAAATGTTAGCAGGGTAATGGCAAAAACTACTATTAAAGACCCAACACTCAAGGCTGCCAGCATTAGCATCGGGGTCGCTATGCCTGCTTTTACTCCCTCAATGTCAGGGTTGGTCTTATACATCAGTTCAATTTTTCCCGGCCAGTATAATCGCCCTGGTACCACTCATTGTGTACAGATCGGCTTACCATTTGATTTGAAGTAGACCGACGATAATTGATGTTTTTTACCATCATCAACCAACTTTTCATTCAAAGTAGCAAAGTTTGATCTAGGTCAACTCTTGATGAAGAACTGAAATAAATCAGCGGAGCGTTGATGGACTTTTTTAACTTCAGATGTCCTGACCTCAATAGTTGCTCGACAGCAGTGAAATTCTGAATACTTACTTAAATATCATATATTTATGAATGATTACTGAGATTTTTGCAGATGTTAACATTGCTAATTCCTGCTAATTTACCATGACAGTTTCTCTAATGGCGATCTTGCTCCACATAGCTTACTGGCTGCCTGAAGATAGACGAAATTCGGCTTGAAGCTGTCATGACGTCAGCAGAAAGAAAATACATAAGGTCAGGACATCTGAACTTAGGATCACAAGTAACTGAAAAACATGATTTGGACACGGGTTGTCGGCTAAGTTTCATTTAGTTTTAGGCAATTCTGATTATATACGTCAAAATTTTGGGGTGAGATCAGTTATGATTGGATTCCGCCTTGCTACCACCCCTGCAATTTGGTGACTCAGGAGGGCCTTGAATTGATGCCCATTCCGCCGGTTCATATAGGTGAAGTGCAAGTGCATGCACGCCATTTTGCAACTGTTCTTTCAGCAGCCCGTAAACCGCCTGGTGGCGCTTTACTCGGGACAGACCAATGAAAGCCTCGGCTACAACGGTAAGCTTGAAGTGAGACTCGGTGGCTGGCCCGCTGTGGCGATGGCTCTCGTTTTCAACTTCAAGCACCGATGGAGCAAAATCCTCCGTGATTTTCTTTCGAATCACCTCTGCGACTGACATTTGACAACCTCCTGTCATTTCGTTCGACCATAAATACATCCAGATTATACTGAAACCGTCAGCCATTGCCGATACAAATATCATGAACATTAATTGGTACCCAGGTCATATGCACAAGGCTCGCAGAGAGCTGGTCAAAACCCTTGGTTCCATTCAAGTCATTATTGAGGTACTTGATGCCCGGATTCCGGCTGCCAGCAGCAACCCGCTACTCGCCAAACTGGCTAGTGGCTACCCTAGACTTCGCATCCTGAACAAATCGGATCTGGCGGAGCAAGTTGTAACAGAACAGTGGAAGAATTATTTTACAACTTCACCGTCTCAACTGTGTCTAATCACCGGCCAGGACAAGCAACACATTAAAAGTATTGTGATAGAGGCATTACAATCATTCTGCACGGTCTCTAATGGCAGTTTCAACCGAGACCGACTGTGCCTGATCCTGGGCATTCCCAATGCGGGAAAGTCGACACTGCTTAATGCCCTTGTAGGCCGCAAATCGGCAAAAACTGGCAATGAACCTGCTATCACTCAGGGCCAGCAACGAGTTCGACTGAGTCAGCTGTGGAGCCTGATTGATAGCCCGGGAATGCTATGGCCTAATCTGCAAGATCAGCGTACCGCCCTGTGTCTGGCAATGACTGGTGCCATACGGCAAACTGCACTGGACATAACCGATCTGGGGTGGTCCGCAGCAGAATTACTGCTGGCACTGAATAAACAAACTCTCGTTACACGCTATAATCTCCCGAACATACCTGAATCGACGGAACAGCTGATGACTTTAATCGCCACCAACATCGGTGCCAAAGGCAAGTCTGGGACAGTAGACTGGCACAGAACAGCCGAAGCATTACTTAATGATTACCGCACCGGTAAACTAGGTCGAATTAGTCTGGAAATACCACCGGGTGATACTACATCACGACAAGACATGTGGGGCTCAACAGCAGGAGCTCTCATACAAGAACCCTAAATGAAATATATTGATAACAAGACTGAACAGAGAATGTCCTCAAGCAACTTGCGCGCAATGCGAAGTATACAAGACATAACCAAAGACAAATCTTAACCTAGCTCTATTGGGCTGTATGCAGTTAACTCTCAATAAATTTACAGCTAATTTGGCCTTAACAAATATAAATTTGGAAAACTAACAGGAAAACCAGACACCATGACCATAACCGACACTGGCGTTAGTATTGATGCCGGACATCTCACAGTACCGATGCCCGAAGAGGTACATCCGGCTTTCATAAGTCATCGCTGTGAACATATCCCATCACTCAATATTACTGTTGAGGAATATGAACACCGTGCTACCGGTGCCATGCACTATCACCTGCGTAGCGACAGCCCAGAAAATGTTTTTCTGGTGGCCTTTCGGACCATGCCGATGGACTCAACAGGTGTGGCCCACATTCTGGAACATACGGCACTGTGCGGCAGCGAGAAATTTCCGGTCAGAGACCCCTTCTTTATGATGATCAGGCGGTCACTGAATACCTTTATGAATGCCTTCACCTCTTCAGACTGGACCGCTTACCCATTCGCCAGTAAGAACCGCAAGGACTTTGCCAACCTTCTAGGTGTATATCTTGATGCAGCATTCTTCTCACGCCTGCATGAACTTGATTTCGCTCAGGAAGGTCACCGGCTCGAATTTGCCGAGGCTGAAAACCCGGAAACAGACCTCCAGTACAAGGGAGTTGTCTATAACGAAATGAAGGGGGCCATGAGCTCCACCAATAGCGTTCTATGGCAAATGATGACCAAACACCTGTTTCCAAGCACAACCTATCATTACAACAGTGGTGGCGAGCCGACAGACATTCCAAAATTGAGTTATGAGCAGCTGTTAGAGTTTTACCGTACTCATTATCATCCCAGCAATTCGGTTTTTATGACTTTTGGCGATATTGATGCCAATCAACACCACCATTGTCTTGAGAAGCTGGCCCTCTCAAAATTTTCTCGGCTGGATAATGATATTCGAGTTGATGATGAGAAGAGATACCAAGCACCTGGACAGGTTGAGGAATTCTATGCAGCTGAAGAACCCGCTGACAAAAAGACTCATGTGGTGGTCGGCTGGCTTCTGGGCAAAAGCACTGATTTGACCCAGTTGTATCGGGCCCAGCTACTATCCAGTGTATTGTTGGAAAATAGCGCATCAGCTTTGCTATTCGCACTGGAAACTTCTGACTTGGGGCAATCTCCCTCACCAATGTGTGGACTGGAAGACTCCAATCGCGAGATGACTTTCATGGCTGGTCTGGAAGGCTGTAACACTGATGCTACGAGGCCTGTCGAGAGCCTGATTCTTGATACCCTAGGCAAACTGGTTGCAGAAGGCATTCAACAGGAGCAAGTGGAGGCGGCCCTGCATCAGTTGGAACTTAATCAACGAGAAATCTCCGGAGACAGCTACCCATATGGTCTTCAACTGATTCTGACTGGACTTTCAACTGCTTTGCACCGGGGTGACCCCATCGAGTTATTAAACATTGATCCGGTACTGGAAAAACTGAGACAGGAAATACAGAACCCTCAATTCATACCTGAACTGGTGCAATCCCTGCTGCTCAACAACCCACATCGGATCACCCTGACTCTCAGACCGGACACGGAACTGGCAAGTAAAAAGGTGATGGCAGAAAAGGAACAATTGTCCCAAATCAAGGCTAACTTGAATCCCCCCCAGATTGAGGAAATCGTGGCCCGCTCCCGAGCTCTGGCAGAACGTCAGGCCCAGCAAGATGATCCTGATGTCCTACCCAAAGTTGGGCTGGACGATGTACCGGCGGAGCTGACCGAACCGGAACGTGAGGACTTCACGCTCAATGCCTCTGGTGCATACCTTGGTTTTTATGCACAAGGAACCAATGGTTTGAGTTATCAACAATTAGTGTTGGAAATGCCAGCACTCGAACCAGATCTGCTGGAGATCCTGCCCTTATACACCAGCTGTCTGCCAGAGTTTGGTATTGGCGATAAAGGCTATGCCGAGATTCAAACCAGACAGGCTATGGTCAGCGGAGGGGTCAGCTGCTTTTCCTCCGTACGCAGCAACAGCGATGACGAGCAGATGATCAAGGCTCTAGTCAGTTTTTCCTCAAGTTCCCTCACCCGCAACCACCGCCAACTCACTGAACTGCTGTCTGACAGCTTTCGGGCTGTACGGTTTGATGAGCAACATCGTTTGGCAGATCTAGTGGAACAGATTTGTGCAAGAAAAGAGAACAGCATTACCGGTAGCGGACATAGCTTGGCAATGAGCTTGGCTTCCAGCAGAATGAGTCCGGCTGCGCAACTTCGACATGAATCTGGAGGACTATTGGGTATCAAGCGATTGAAAACTCTGCGCGACAGCATGCAATCAGACGAAGCTCGCCGCGAACTGCTGGAAAAGATGCAGAACATTCATGCAAAAATTATACAGGCACCAATACGGTTTCTTCTGATTGGCGAGGCCAGTGCACAACATACCATGCTGGACGATATTGAGCATTGCTGGGAACAAACTCCACTAGTAACAGATGAGATCGATCCTTTTACGCTGGCCGAAATCAGGGAGCAAACACGAGAAGCCTGGTCCACTGCCACTCAGGTAAATTTTTGCGCTAAAGCCTACCCCACCGTTCCTGCCTCTCACCCGGACAATGCAGTTTTGCATGTAATGGCAGGTTTTTTGCGAAACGGATTTTTGCATACGGCCATCCGTGAGCAAGGAGGTGCCTACGGCGGCGGGGCCGTTCAGGATTCCAATTCAGCCTCTTTCCGTTTTTACTCCTACCGTGACCCAAGGCTTGCCGAAACTTTGTCAGATTTCGATCGCTCCATTGAGTGGCTATTGGAGACCAGTCATCCAGATTATCGCCTGGAGGAAGCCATTCTTGGCGTGATTGCAGCCATGGACAAATCCTCATCCCCTGCCGGTGAAGCCAGACAGGCATTTTACAACTACATATGTGGTCGAACACTGGGCCAGCGCATGGCTTTTCGTCAGAGAGTGCTGGGTACCACCATGAAGGACTTACAGCGAGTAGCAGAAACTTATTTTGACCCAACCATCGCCAGTATGGGAATCATTACGGACAAGGAGTCCGTCAAAACTCTCAAAGTGGAACATCTTGAGACAAACAATATATAGATAAATCAATGAGATGAGTAGTTTTGATCGGCCTTGACCAATTTTTTTTTGAGTAGAAAATGTCCTGTTTAATGTGGTGGATGAAACTTTTTTCAAATTTTTGGAGCAAGTTGGGAACTTCCTGCCCCAACCACAGTCTTAATTAGTGAAGGTAGATGGCAATACAAATTGTGGGTTTTGTTTCATTTATCTCTCCCTTGATTGTAACTTGAGCCCAACAGCGTTGCTTGTTGGGCTTTTTTCTTATGGGTACTTGTTGCTGCTGGTCAGTTCTGGCGATCGCTTGTTCCGCCCTTGTCGTCACAACTGTATCGCCTTTGCAAATAATCTCATGCCAGCCAATGCCGGACAGTCGATCAACTATTAGATACATTCATCCTCAGCTGATTTTCTAACGTTACATTGGTGATTTATACAGTCTTCTTCAACCATGTCCAAAGCTTCGGTTCAATCACAGGCTCTGCGGGTTACGGTTGTTGGGATGGTCCTGGACCTGTTTTTAGGTCTCACCAAGCTAACTGGTGGTGCTCTGACTCAGTCTTTTGCTTTGATCGTTGATGGTATTCATTCCCTCAGCGATGCCATAACAGATATCTTTGTACTGGTCATTACTCAGACAGCTGACCCTCACGCCAAAGGTAAACATCCTCATAGGCACAGCCGTCTTGAAACCATGGGTATGGTCGCCATTGGCATGCTCATCTTCACAATCGCAGGGATCTTGCTGTATGACAGCATTATGCGTTTGCAGAGAATTAGCACCTTGCCTGTCCCGGCAGCCGCAGGTCTGATCATCGCTTTAGTCTCTGTCGCCTCCAAGGAATGGATTTATCGCTATACCATGAGCGTAGCAACGAGGATTGATAGTAGTCTGCTTAAGGCCAATGCCTGGCACAGCCGAACCGATGCGATTTCCTCGGTTGTAGTGCTAGTCGGCCTTCTGGCTGCCCGGCAGGGATATACCTGGATGGATACTGTAGCAGCTTTCATTGTTACCCTGATCATTGCCAGAATGGGATGGGGATTGTGTATGGACAGCCTCAGAGAACTGATAGAAACGACTATTCCGATCCAACGGCGTAGACAGATCGAAAACACCATTCTTGGTGTTAAGGGAATACTGAGCATCAGTTCTTTGCAGTCGCTACCATCTGGCGGCAGGATTATTCTGGTATTGCAACTGGTGGTGGAACCGCGAATCACAGTTTCGGAAGGACATCAGCTGGGTGAGATAGTCAGTCATACACTTACCGGTAACTTCAGTGAGATTGCTGAGGTTAGTGTCCAGATTGAACCCGAGGACACTGATGATGAACATGCTGGAAGAAGTGTGCATCCCTCACATTTTCCACCCCGGCAAGTAATGATTGATGCCATCAGATCATCCTGCGCTGGTTTAGTGAATTCAGAGGATATCGACAGTATTATACTTCACTATCTTGAGCAAGGAATTGAGGCAGAAGTAACGCTGACTCAATCCGGCGTTTCAGCGGTTGATACTGCGGCACTTGAAGCGGCCCTGGGCCAGGTTGAGCACATTGTCAGTATTAAAATTCTGGGTAAGCTGGCTGAGGTAAGCCTGATCCGGCACCAATGAATGATCAACTCCGCTGACTTTTGATCAGTTCGTAAGCCGCTTTGATATCCTGGGTTTTGCGAGTCGCCACTTCCATCATTTCTTCCGGAAGTCCTTTGGCCACCAATTTATCCGGATGATATTGATTCATTTGGCGGCGATAAGCTTTCTTTACCGTGGGCATATCGGCACTGGCATCCACCCCGAGCAATTCATAGGCGGCAGGTAACTTTTCCTCCACTGCGTTTTGTTCAATGAAGTGGGCCTGGCCGCTCATGCGGCTGAGCAGATCATTGAACTCATCGTGAGAAAAATTAAGCTCTTGCGCTATGTAACTCAGTACACCCCTTTCCAGTTGATGCAGATTTCCATCGGCAAAAGCCGTGGCTATCTGGATTTCCAGAAACATCCGAATCAGGTTACGCCTGCGTCCACATTCCTGCTTGAACTGTGCCAGAACTTCCTGAGCAGGAAAACCCTCCTTTTTGCCCTCGTTGAAAAGATTGATGGCGACCTTACGCTGATTGTCGGACAGATTCATCTGTCGCATAACAGTCTGAGCAATTTCAATTTCGTCAGCAGTCACCCGGCCATCAGACTTTGCCACATGCCCCATAATGGCAAATACAGAGGTGAAAAATACTGTCTGTACGCGCTCGGTTGACCCGTAACCCAGAGATTCATCACGTTGAATACTACTAAACCCTCTATCAAAGTATTGCCCAAATGCAGCACCCATCACTGCACCAACCGGACCTCCCATCATGAAACCCAGGCCACCGCCGATCACTTTTCCCCACCAGCTCATGTCAGTTATCGAACCTTTGTCAGATTAAATTGCATTTTGGAAATTAGGCTGACATACCGCTCAGAACGGAGTCAAAGCTAAGAAAATTCGCATCGGCCAACCCCTGTTTAGACTCTTTCGACATCCTTCTAATTGCCTATTAAAACGGTCAGCGTTTGTTTGTACATTGGCAGCAGCATCAAGCAGCCAAGCTTTTCGTCGATAGGTTCCGCGTTGAAAACCACTATTCCCCTCATGGTAAGCAAGATAGAGATTGCGGGCATCGTTTCCGTCGATTTTACTTTGCTTTCGTGAATTAGCGTTATACCAACCAACAAAATCGATGGCATCGCCAAAATTCTTGCGGGAAGCTCTCCGATTACCCGAAAGACGCTGGTAATCTGACCAAGTGGAATCCAGTGCCTGGGAAAAGCCAAAGGCAGAGGATGGTCGCGGTCCAGGAAATATCCACAGTATGCGCATCCGCTCGGGTCTTACTTTGGCCCGGAAGCTAGACTCCTGATAGATGAACGCCATGTTGACCGCGATGGGTATCCCCCAGCGTTTCTCAGTAGAACGCGCAGCCCTATACCAAGAGCGACGGTCCTCGAAAATTTCACAAACATCGGTAATATTCTCTGGCTGCGAAGAGGCACAGGCATTTAGCAGAATCACCAACAACAGCAACAATAAAGTTCGTAAACGACTATTCATGATCATATCTGCCTCCTTTTGCTCTCTGTAAATTATAATGCTTACAACGCACTGACAGCTTCAAGGAATTTTAGTGCCAAGACCTTTAATAGTATTCAAAAAAGCCTCTTCATCAATGATTGTAATACCAAGTTCTTCTGCCTTGGTTCGTTTGGATCCAGCGCCGGGCCCAGCAACTACATAATGAGTGTTTTTGGAGACACTACCAGCCACTTTGGCACCTTGTTCTATCAACAGAGCCTTTGCTTCATTACGAGGCATGGCTTCCAAGGTTCCGGTTAGAACCCAAACCTGGCCTTGTAACGGCTTCGCTTTATGGGCTTCCACTTTCGACAAGTGCAGTCCATGATCTATAAGCTTATTGATCAGTACCTTGTTGTCGTTATTGTTGAAAAAAGTCGCTATGTGGTGAGCAACAATAGGTCCTATATCCGTTACTTGCTCATGCTGTTCTGCAGTAGCTTCCATGATTAGCTGGAGATCACCATAATGTTCTACTAGCGATTGCGCCGTTGCCTCACCCACTTCTCGAATTCCCAAAGCAAAAAGAAACTTTGGTAATGTAGTCTGTTTGCTTTTCTCAATAGCAGAGATCAGGTTTTCAGCTGATTTTTTGCCCATACGATCCAGATTGCTCAGTTGCTCTGCAGTAAGATCGAAGATTCCATCAACACTGGATACCAATCCTCCATCTACCAGTTGTTCAACCAATTTTTCTCCGAGGCCCTCTATATCCATGGCTGTTCTTGAGGCAAAGTGCTTAATGGATTCCTTGCGTTGTGCCGGGCAAATGATGCCTGCACTACATCGGTACAGCACATCGCCATCTTTCTCAACTGCCGCACCGCAGGCAGGGCAAGTGTTGGGCATTTGAACCGCTTTTGGATTGGCATTCTTTTCCGGGTGCAGCACCCTAACTACTTTTGGAATGACATCACCGGCCCTGCGTACAACTACTGTGTCACCAATGCGCAGCCCTAGCCGCCCCAGTTCATCCATATTATGCAGGGTGGTATTGCTTACTGTAACTCCACCAACAAAAACTGGATCTAAACGCGCCACTGGGGTAATGGTGCCTGTTCTTCCAACCTGGAATTCCACATCCAGCACTCGTGTAGTTTTTTCCTCTGCGGGAAACTTATATGCCATTGCCCAGCGTGGAGTTCGCGCATTTTGCCCAAGCTGTTGCTGGGTTACCAAGTCATTCAGTTTGATGACAGCCCCATCAATTTCATAGTCCAGAGTATTTCGTTTTTCCTGTAATGCCAGGCAATAATTCAAACACCCGGCTATGCCTGTTTCGGTGCTGCGATCTGCATTGACCGGTAGGCCCCAGGCATTGAGTTGCTCGAAAATCTCACTCAGTCTATTTGGAAGGGTTATTCCCTCCATCATGCCAACACTATAGCAGACCATCTTCAGAGGGATACGGGAAGCCTTGCGAGGATCCAACTGCCTTACCGCACCAGCTGCAGTATTTCGCGGATTAACAAAAATCTTTCCACTTTCTGCTTCGGCCCATTTATTCAAACGTGCAAACCCGTCTTTCCCCAGGAAGATTTCACCACGGATTTCAAGCAGACCAGTCAGATTTTTACCGTCAAGACGCAAGGGAATGGAGTGGATAGTGCGTACATTATGAGTGATGTCTTCACCAATCAGCCCATCACCGCGGGTGGCCGCCCGTTCCAGCACACCATCGCTGTATAACAGACTTACAGCAACGCCATCAACCTTAGGCTCACAACTGTATTCCAGTTCTTCATCACTACCAAGGCGTTTATGCATCCTTTTTTCAAAATCTCGCAAATCCCCCTCACCAAACACCTTATCCAGAGACAACATAGGTAGCTTATGGGTAACCTGCTCAAACTGTGACAATGGCTTATCGCCAACGCGCTGAGTCGGGGAATCAGGGGATACGGCATCATACTCACTTTCCAGCTTTACCAACCGGTCAAAAAGTGCATCATAATCAGAATCAGGGATTTCCGGTGCATCTAAGGTGTAATACAGCCTATTGTGGTAATTAAGCTGTTGGCGAAGTTCAGCGATTTCCTGTTTGGCACTAGCAGGAATGCTCATGAGAGACCATGTTAGTGATTAAGGAAAGTCTACTAACCAAGGCTTCCAGAGGCTTTCAACTGTCGCAACTCAAAATCCTGAATGCGTTGACGATAGTGTTCGATGGTTTGGGGACTTATCAGATTTCGCTGGTCATCCTTTATTTCACCATCAAGTGCTTTACAGAGTTTTTGTGCCACATTGAGCATCTCCTCGAAAGCAACCAGGTTATTATTTGCTGTCGGCATGGCTAGAAACAGACTGACTCCAACAGTGCTGAACTCGGACATATCGTTGAGATTAAAAGTTCCGGGATTCAGAATATTGGCCAGACTAAAGATTACAGGTCCTTTATTCTCATTACCATAGCGGCGGTGAAAGATGTTCATTTCGCCGAAACTGAGGCCACAGTTGATAATGGAATTAAGAAGCTGGTCACCACCAAACACTCTGCCTTCCCTGCTCATAACATTGATGACGACAACCTCAGAAGGCTGCACGGGAAGGGATTGCTTGCGTATCTCGGTACGTTGACTGGCACTTCTAATATCCGTTGGCTTAGGAGCAACCACACTCAACTTGTCGTCAGGTATGGGAGAGCTGGTAGCTCCGGTATCATCTGCAACCTTCGGCAGTTCCGCAGTTCGGTTACTGCCGAATTCCTCTTCTTGAGTTACTTCTTGGGAAATCTTTTCTCGTGTCAATGCATTTTGAGTTAACTCTTTCTCAAGCAGTTTCTCGTGAGGTTCTTTAGCCTGAGGAACGTCTTTATGAATTGACTCCTCACGAGACGATTCTCCTTGAAGAAACTCTTCCTGAGTCTCTTTCTGAGACACTTCCTTTGTGATAGAGCTCTGTTCGTTTAGCCCCACCGTTTTATCACCCGGCCCTACTTGTGCCTGTCCATCCTGGCAAGTCTCAGCTGGTGCTGCAATCTGTGCACGCACCGATGCTGTCCGAACCTCTGTCGGCTCCTCAGGAATATCAAGCGGCGTATCTTGTGATGCCGTATTCTTATTTAACTGTTCCGGCTGATTCTGCACAGACTCTTGTCTGACCAATGTAGCAACTTCCTCCACAACACCAGTCACAATCGATTTCTCTGTCAGAGACTGGTTCAACGATTTAGAGCCTCGCACCTCACTTGTATCCGATACTTCTACTGCACTGCCATGTAATGCTCCGGATGGTAATGCAGATTCTGAAGTTACAACTGTTTCATCCTCACCGGAATTACTTAGGTTAGCTTTATCTTTTTGACTGATAGCTTTCCTTGTGTTTACAGGTGGCCCTCCTATTCTTTCTCCAGCAGTCATGGAGAAATCTGCCATATCCTCAGCATGAGCTACCGGATCGAAGCCCATTGCTGGTGGCGTTATACTCCGAACTTGGTGCGATGGCTCCTCACCGGATACATCGGAACCGTCATCATTTATCACATTTTCCTTGGACTGATCTGTCTCGACATTCCTGATCGCACTCGCAGAAACTGATTTATGCGTTGGTGTAGGATTACTGCTTGCTGCTCCCTTGGCTGCAATCCCAACGGGTATTGTCCTCTCAGCAAGCAATTCCTTTTCTTCGTAGTCCGGTTGAACACTAGCTAGGCCATCATCGATATCAGCAGCTGGTCTGATGACAATTCCAAGCTCCTTCCTTTCCTGCCCAGATGGGTTATTTCTTTCTCTAGCCTTAGTAACGTGAACTGGCCCAGCCTGGTTATCAGTTCCCTGAACTATTTCCTGTCTGCGACTTACCCCAACTGTTTCGTCAAGTTTTGTCTCGTCAGACAGCTCAACTGGGTCCATCAGAACGGGAACTGCGTTGGCACCGCGCCCCAAACCCAAGGCTTCGGCACGGGCATTGGCCCGCTCAACCGGGCTGGTCGTTACCAGTCCCGATGAAGCCCCCGCCTCTGCCACGGCTGGCTTGCCTGGTGAGACCACACGGGCCCCGCCATTTGGCAACTCAGCGAATTCAAGCTCCTCCAGATCCACATCCTGGGGGATATTCTTATCAATAGCCACCGCCAGTTGCTGACGACGTCCCTTCATAACCAGATACATCACTCTAATGAAAAATAAAGCAACAGCAACGGCCAGAAGCACCAAAACAATTTCTCGATTATCCATAGGGGGCCTTCGCACCTTACGCACTGAGGGAAATTATTATGTATATCTTGCAGTTAGTGCGATTTCTTTAGCCCAGAGATGAATTAAAGTTCGCATTTTGTATTTATTCAGGAGAATCGACCATCAAGTCCGGCCACTTTCCATTGTAGATCAGGCTTAATGCCTCGTATAAGGATAGTCCGTGCTTCTGACTGGTTGTCAGTTAACAGCACACACGGCAGTGCATCAAGGCACCCTAAAAAGAACAGGAGCAGCCGGATATCTTTTACTGCACCTTCATCATTCGCAGAGCCTGATCGCTAATATTGTTGGTGAAGGGAGCGTCCTTCTCAAACATAAAGCGCAGCACATCCTCCTCACATTGAGTGAGACGTTCAAGTAGATTTCTGGCTTTGGAGCGTTTGAGTCACCCTTTTTGCCCCGGTTTACGTTGTGACTCATCCGGGGCTGGACACTCGGTGTCCCCTCCCTCCTGCAACGCATCAAGGTAGCGTTGCCTAATGTCATTGGCGGTTGGCAGGCTGAGCTGGCCGCCTTCGGCTTTGACCAGTGCGTTGGTCTCCAGCAGCAGTACCTGGGTTCCCCTCGCCTATGCCTGTTTGTCTTGCTCGATGACTCGTTCCAACTCCCGCTGGCGGTCGGCGTTATGCAGCCATCTGAACTGCACCCAACACCCTCGGGTCATGATCCACCCTGATCTGACGTGAGATGGGCAAAGCAAACTCGCCACCGACGATGCGCTGTAATCCGTACCCACTGAAACCGGCAGCATAGAACTCAAACGTCCGTTTGCGGCCTCATTGCGGCGCATTTTGTGCCAAATATTGCGGCCCATAATCAATCAGGCATTCTGGCTTTTGATGCACGGCGAGATTACGCGCAGACAGGACTGTTGAAAGTTCCTGCATCTACTTGCCCGCACAGCAAGAAAGCTTTGGCATGACTGCAATCTGCATTTAGAAAAGGCTGGCAAAATAGCGAGCATCACAATCCGCAATTTCATTGACGAAGAAAAGACGCACTTTCGTGTGCGCGCCGCCGGGCCTGATCGTTCGATGAGGGCAGCAGTGCGCCTCATCCTGCGTGAAGTGGTCTACGGCGACCACGCCGAACCCCGTGATCCGACGAAGTTCTCTAGCAGTGTTTTGCATCCCTGGGCGGCATCGAACTTGAACCACCTCCGCGCAGCCCACTGCTCGAACCGCCGGACTTTCCCTGAGCCGATTTCAATGTTTCTGAACTCTGTCGCATTCGGAATTATTTCAGAGAATCGGGTTGCCATCAGAGCAGGTATCGACGATACGCCGGAGCGTACAGTCGCTTGACCACAATGCGAGTTTACAGCGAATTAGAAATCAACTCATTCCGATCAATGCCGAAAAAGGTATTGAACCCGCTCGCCCGCTGGAGTCAAAAGCCGAAAAGGAGGCCAGTCCACAAGCAACGCAATTTTCATGTTGTCGGAATGGATGATGAAAAAATTCGGTTTATGATCTACCAAAGACAAAACCTGAAGGTTTTAGATGATTATTCCTGTGGCATATCATATATTGCAAGAGGCGCATCTCCTTTAACGCTAGCCCGATACAATGGCGCAAGTCATATTCATGGCGACATAGCTTTTCAGTCTCATATACACCATGCAACCGAAACGGCGATAGCTACAGGTAAACGAGCAGAATCCAGAGCAGATGCTTCTGACCGATTTGAAACACTTGAAGGTGCCCTTAGCCTGCTTGTTGGAAGATTTCAAGATAAAAGGTTTGAAAGCCGGTCATAACCAACCGGGGCTTTTCTGATGACATTGAATACGAATGCTATCCAATCACTTTTGTGTGAGCGTCTCTGCTCGGAAGTATGCATTGATCAGCGACCGGATGGCACGTTGGTGTTGCGCACACATTTCAGGTTTCCTGATGGCGATGGGTATTCCATATACCTTTCTGAGACTGCCTCGGGCAGTCTGCGACTTTCGGATCGCGGCCACACACTAATGCATATCAGCTACGAGCATGATGTGGATTCCTTTTTGGATGGAACCAAAGGCGCACACCTTGAGCGCATAGTGCAAGAGGAGGGTCTAAATTGGGAAGATGAGGGTGGGGCTCTTTGCCTCGACACCTCGCCTGAGCACTTATCAAACGCCTTATTCAGTTTTGGTCAGGCTTTGACCAGGGTTTATGATCTGACGATGCTTTCTCGTTCTAACACCGCAACATCTTTTTATGACGATCTTTCCGACTTGCTGTTGAGAGTCGTGGATGAGGAGAGGGTCGTTAGAGACTATCAGCCAGAAGTGGACAATGCACAGCATTATCCCGTGGACTATCGCATTGATGGCAAATCGGAAATTCCTCTTTTCATCTATGGCATCCCCAACCGGGACAAAGCCCGGCTGACAACGATAATGCTTTCCTATTTTCATCTTAACGAACTGAATTTCGAGTCCATTCTTGTTTTCCAGGATCAGTCCGAGATTCCGAGAGTCGATTTAGCGAGGTTGTCCGATGTTGGTGGGGAAATGATTTCTTCGCTTGCGTCGCACGTAGACCTGGACCGCAAGCTCATTAACCGCATCACTTGCTGATTCCGCAAAGAGTCAATGCCAAGGCTAAATATCGCGCTTTCATGCCAGCAGTTTCCATTATGAAAGACACTTTTCACTTGATCCCTGTTTCTCGAAAATAAACAATGGCAACTGGGTAACCGGTTGCGGTGACGAGGAGCAAATGTCGGCTTCCGTTGCCATACTGCTGACTTGGGCAAACACCGCTGGCAGCTTATTTACAGCACCCTTGCAGGCTACCGGACTGGCGATTTCGACCCAACCCGTCGACTATTGAGCACTGCAGAGGAAAATCATTATTCATGCAACCCTCAAAAAGCCACCCATTATCAGTCAGCTGCTGCTCCGCCTCCCCGCTTCGCTGTTCATCATTCTCCTGCTGGCCCGCTGTACGATGAGCGGTCCGATAATCATGCAACCCGAAGTTACTTCATCCGACATCAATCAAGCTTAAATTGCGCTGAAAACTCACCGGATGATGGCTTCCAGATACTTGGATAGCAACCAAATGCACAATACCCTAGTCGAATTCTGGCAATCTCTGAAGGATCCACTAATGGAGACTTGCCGCGAAATCTTTGCAACCCGTTGCAGGCAAAGCATTGACAAAATGCAGGTAATACTCAAAGACGATACGTACTCGGTCAGGAAACGATATGCATAGCCATGCACCAGTTTTACCGGGTAGTCGCAGGCAAAGTCGGCGAGCACTTTGGCGTTCAGATCGATGCCAATATTGTGTAGGGCGGGCGGTATACGCTGCATAATCGCACCATCCCAGATGCGTCTCGATATAGGTATCGTGGGGCGACATCATGGCGATCAGGGGCTAACAGAGCCCAGAGGTCGCTTTTGATCCAAAATAAGCGAAGTTAATACCGTTGCGTGTTTGGGATTAACATAGGATCTGTACGCTATTATGTTAAGGGATATTTACGACTTTTTTGAGGAGTGCGTCAGCAGACATGCATAACCGATGAGTTCAGCTAATAGATGCTGTGACCATGCGAGAAGTGGTCTGAATAAATCTTAAGTCCTATCTTCTACCCCTACCCCTGCTGAATAGTTACTGCATTTTCACCTAAGCAGCCACCATTTCCACGGCCTCATCTATATCCACGGCCACAATTCGGGACACACCAGGCTCATGCATGGTGACTCCCAGTAGCTGATTGGCCATCTCCATAGTGATTTTGTTGTGCGTTACAAAAATGAATTGCACACTGGCGGATATTTCTTTCACCAGCTTGATGTAGCGAACCGCATTGTCGTCGTCCAGAGGTGCATCCACCTCATCCAGCATGCAAAAAGGCGATGGATTGAGTCGAAAAATGGAAAAGACTAGAGCAATGGCAGTCATGGCTTTTTCTCCACCCGAAAGCAACTGGATAGTACTGTTGCGCTTACCGGGTGGTCGCGCCATGATGGCAACACCGGTATCCAGCAAGTCCTCACCGGTCATATCCAGATAGGCATGCCCACCACCAAAAATCCGAGGAAATAATCCCTCTAGGCCTTCATTGATTTTCTCAAACGTTTCCTTAAATCGGGTTCGGGTTTCACGGTCAATTTTACGTATGGCTTTTTGCAATGTGTTGAGAGCGGTTTCCAGATCCTCATTTTGCTGATCCAGGTAGAGCTTACGCTCTGACTGTTTCTTATATTCGTCAATTGCTGCCAGATTGATGGGACCGAGTCGGTTGATACGGTTGTTTAGTTTCTCCAGCTGCTGCTCGCATTCAGGTTCCGTCAATTCCAGTGGTAATTGTGCAAGCACTTTCTCCAGCTCAAAACCGGCATCCTGCAATTGCTCTACTAGAGCTTGCCGCTTCACCATTGCCCCCTCAGATGTTAACCTGCTTTGCATAATGGACTGATTGACTGTATTAAGCTGTTGCTGTTTTTCGCTTCGATTTCTTTCCAAAGTACGCATCTTGTGTTCGTTTTCATCCACCTTAGCCTTGGCAATATCCAGTTCTTTTTGTACCTCCAGGCGTAACTCAAGGTGTTGCTGCAGTTCCTTGCGCATGATCTGCAGTGGCTCATCAGATCCTTCAATTTGAACTTTCAGCGATTCCATTCGCTCTTTGGAACGCTGCACTTGAATCGCCATACGATCCATGGTCAGCCTGGTGGATTTCAACTGTGATTCTAGTGCCTGATGTTGTAGTGCGAGTTGATGTGCTCGCTCATTACTATGTCTAGAGTTTTCGCGACTTATGCGCAAAGCATTAGTAGCTTCATGCCGTCTGGCCTCCAGTTGTTCGCGGCCACCCAAGTCTTCAGCCATACAATCCACGGCAGTCTGTAATCGGGATCGGGCCTCGGTGAGGTTCTGTTGTTCTGTCGCTAACTGCCGGTTCAACTCTTCAATTTCACTACTGACCCGCATTCTGCGCATTTTGGTTTCTTCTGTTTTTGCCCGGTAAGCACTGTGGCGTGATTTGAGTTCACCTAGCTGTTCGGTAGCATCTGTTAATGCTTGCTGAGTGGAATCCCGTTTTAGCTGAGTTTCCTCAAGTCTGTCCCTAACATTGTCCCGGGCCTTCTGAAGATCGCGGCAAGTTTCCTGTTGCAAGTTCGAAATCTGTTCATTCAATTCGGAGATCTGGCTTTGTCTTTCAACGATGGATTTCTGCTTGCTGATGTTGCTGATCTGAATCCAGTTCTTACCCAGCCAGACACCCTGGGGGGTGATGATGGATTCTCCTACAGCCAGTTTGGAACGTCGTTCCTGAGCCTCTTCCAGTGATTCCAAGGCATATATTCCCCCCAGAAACTCATCCAGATTACACTCACTCTGAACCTTGCTCGCCAAAGTTGGCAACGGACCATGAGATTGCGAGTTCACTATCTGTCCTGAGGGTTCCATGAACGCCAGCTTGCCACTGGGCAGCGATGGCAAAAGCTCAGTCACAACATCCATGTCATTAACAGAGATGGCCTGTAGGTTGTCTCCCAGAACTGACTCGACCGCAAGTTCCCATCCCGGCTCAATATTGATTGCCTCCGCTAACCGGGCCCGCTCACCCAAACCATGATTTTGCAGCCAATCATTAAGTGCCGGATTATCCTGCCCCAATGCTGCCAGTTGCAGGGCCTCCAGTGAGGAATGCTTGTTTTTTGCTGCCTGCAAATTGCTAATGGCCGTATCCAGTTCCTGCTGGCAACGGACGATCTCCTTGCGATCAGCCTCCAGCGCAATCTGTTGATCTGAGGCAAGTGTCCTTAACACATTCAGCTTGCTTTCCTGCTCGGCAATGGACGCATTGAAAGAGTCGAGTTCAGGTTCAGTCGGCAACCCGTCCAGTTCCTGCTGTTCGGTTTCCAGTCGCCGCTTACGCACCAGTCCGCGCTCTACAATGATCTCAAGTTGTTGAATGCGTGATTGTTCCACTTCGGCATTTTGTCTTGGTTCCTCGGCCCGCTTATTGAATTCATCCCACTCCTTTTGCAATGCTTGTGAGTCTGATTCGGTGGCAGCCAAGGCAACTGCTGAGGCTTCGGCATCATTGCGAGCCTGCTCCCAAAGAGGCTGCAGTTCTGATAGTTCGGTGGCGAGTTCCGTGACTTTGCACAAATCCACATCCAGTCCTTCCCGATTTTGCTCCCACATCTCTTCAGTTTCGGATAGATCCAACTTGAGTTGCTCAGCACGCTCAATGTGGTGTTTTATGGATTGTTCCAAGCGGGCGATATCATTTCCGATACTGTAGTAACGCGCCTGCACCTCGCCATGTGCATCAGCCAGATCTGCGTTGTCAGACAGATGCTTTTCCATATTGGCATCAATCGTGCGCAGCTCTGCGGTGATGGCTTCTAGTTGAATTTCGAGTTGGCTAATGGTGCCTTGGACTTCCTTGATTTCAGAGTCCAAGCATTGCCAGCGCAGGCTATTAAGATTGGCCTGACATTGACGCTGTTCCTGTTTCAATTCACCGTACTTTTCCGCTGCTATCGACTGACGCTTTAAGTTTTGCAACTGTCGAGCAAGCTCTTCGCGTATATCGGTCAGGCGTTCAAGATTCTCCCTGGTGCGTTTGATTCGGTTTTCAGTATCCCGGCGACGTTCCTTGTATCTAGAGATTCCCGCCGCCTCCTCAATGAACACTCTCAGTTCCTCAGGCTTGGACTCAATCAATCGAGACACCATGCCCTGCTCAATGATGGAATATGAGCGTGCACCGAGCCCAGTGCCAAGAAAAATATCGGTGATATCCTTTCTCCGCACTTTTGAACCATTCAGAAGGTAAGTGGACTGACCATCGCGCTCCACTCTGCGCTTAATTGATACTTCGTTGAACTTGGCATACTCACCAGTCAACGCATGGTCGTGGTTATCAAATATCAGCTCCACAGAAGCCTGGCCTACCGGTTTGCGAGCATCCGTGCCACTGAAAATAACATCGGTGATGCTCTCGCCGCGTAGATTTCTGGCTGAACTCTCCCCCATCACCCAACGCACTGCATCAATCACATTGGATTTGCCACAACCATTGGGACCCACCACAGCACACATACTGGAAGGGAAGTTAATGGTGGTCGGATCAACAAAGGATTTAAAGCCGGCCAACTTGATGCATTTCAGGCGCATGCTCGGATCTCATGAGGTCGAACAAAGATCAGGATAATGACGGTTTTTTGGTTATTATCGGCCATGACTGTAACCAGTGCTTTAATGATGGAAATTGTACATGGACAGGCTTTTGATTGAAAAATAACTAGCTTGTGTCATTGTTTTCTCAAGAATTTTAGTCATTTTCGCACAAAAAAGCACTAAATATTGTGGTCAATCTTCGATTGATAACTATTATTCGTCTTTGCCTCACTCTATCTGGGAAATTTGGAGAAACTTGAGGTTTTCGCATAACCAGTTCATGTAATTTAG